>MNXM01000298.1:0-8067 GCA_001872605.1 Armatimonadetes bacterium CG2_30_59_28
GAGGAACTCGATCGCCAGCAGCGTCTTGCCGCAGCCTGCCGAGCCGCAGACGAGAGTCGGGCGACCGGTCGGCAGCCCACCCTCTGTGACTTCATCCAGCCCCTGGATTCCGGTCGGCGACTTCGCAAGCGCGCGCGGCATGGTTTGCGGTGCTTTCTTTACTTGTCTCATGGGCATGGTCCTTTTCTGACGTGATGTCACTTGAGGTTCACCTGACAGTCAATGCTTTCCGGTGAGCAGTACCGCTGTCCTATTGGGATTTCCGCCAGCACCGCAGATTCTATCAAAAGAAGTCCCCGCGGTCAATACATAGTGGAATATCCTGCAAGCCGCTTTCGGATCATCCTTTGGCGCATTCCCTGCCTCACGCATAGATGATGTCCTTAATGTTCTCAGACCGCAGCCTCACCGTTTGCGAGTCCACGCGCTCCGCGCCGGGGCGCGCTGCGGCTGAGTCGGCAGTGTCGGTGTGAAAGTAGCGTTTGTCGAGCACGAACGGGCCTTCCCAGACCAGCGGCTGCAGGGGGTTCTCCTGCTGGCGCTGAAGTGCCAGTTTCATTCCTTCACGAATCTTCTGCCGCGCGGCGATGGCAGAGAGGGACTTTGCGCTGTTCCGACTCAGACCTTTCTTGACGCTTACCGTCTTGATGCCGGGGATCAACTCTTCGACCTCGCGACAGGCAGCGTCGTCGCCGCTGAGATAGATCATCGGCAGACCGAACGCGCCGATGTGGAGGGCGAACTGCGCGATCTCGCCGATCGGTCTGCCGTTCAGCGTGTAGGAATCAATCGCCATGCTCGATTGCGTGTGACTGAGATTGCCGTCAACGATACCGGCCATCGCATGTTGCCCGATCATGATCCCGACATCGCAGCGTTTGATCTCCTCGTCGAGGACTGACCACGGAGCCAAGGGTCTCCCGTGGATGAGCTTCGCCGCGGGGTGCAGGTCCTCGAACGTGATGCCGCCGGGGCCATGCCCGTCGAGGACCACGATCTCATCAACGCCACACTCCAGCATCCCTTCCACCGCGGCATTGATCTCCGCAGTCAGCAGTTTCTTGCAGGCTTCGTAATACTTCCCATCCGGGTAGGAATGCGTGGTGAACGAGACCACCCCTGCCACTCCCTCGATGTCTGTGCAAACGAATACCTTCATCGTGTCCATCCTTTCCGTAGCTACAGCAACGATATTGTTCAGTGCGCTCCGCCCTTGTCCACAG
The DNA here is from genome assembly GCA_001872605.1 of Armatimonadetes bacterium CG2_30_59_28. GTDB lineage: Bacteria > Armatimonadota > Abditibacteriia > CG2-30-59-28 > CG2-30-59-28 > CG2-30-59-28. Next base: position 1,224 of record MNXM01000298.1, read on the forward strand.
CGCGGAGCGCATTGTAACACGCCTCACTCAAACACAACCTCCCCCAACCCCTCCTTGCTGATGAACGCGGCGCCGGGGGTCCACGAGGTCGTCTCGCCCTTTGACTTCTGCTGGCGACCGAACTGCATCCCCCATGCGATTCCTGACGGCGGCGGGCCGGTGAGTCCGATGGCGCTGTAGGGGATGGCCACTTCTACGGTCCATTCCTTGTCCGTTCGCTGCGCGGCGGCGCGCCAGTCGGTCTTATTGCCGAAGTTGTCGCTGAAGGTTCCCAGGGAATTGATGGCAAACTGGTAGACTTGTGCCGCGCCGGGCGGAAAGATGAAAAGCTCAACGTCATCATCGAGATAGAGCGGCGACCCGCGCTCCGTGTATTTCGCGACGACCTTGCTCATCTGCGAGTCTGCGCAGCGAAATGCGACGTAGAACGCTTTGTCGTCGTAGGTCGTCCACACGGTTGACTTCTCGGTTGCCGCCCCGCCGTTCGCAAGGAGACGCAGTTCGGGGATCAGTAGAGTATCCTGCCAGACGGACTCGGTCAACTTACCGTCAATGGTCGGCGGCGTTGCTGTTCGCTTGATAGCTACCTGAGGCACGGGGTCGGAAACCAGCAGATCAAAGCAACCGGCGGTAATGAGCCGCGGGTCTTTGCTGTTGAAGGCGTAGTTGATTCGCAACTCGCCAATGCCCACGTTCTTTTCCAGCACAAGCGTGACCACCTGTTCGGCTTTCCCGTTTGCGGGAAGGTCCAGCGGGAACTCCGACGGGGTGATGGTCACCTTCGCAAGAGTCGTCAGCTTCATCGTCACCTTCGCCGGTTCGGCGAGGCGGTTCGTAATGGTCAAGCTGAGTTTGCGGTCCTTGCCGCGGAACACGCGTTCGGGGATCGCTTTAACTGCGAGGGGAGAGCCGACCTGGAGGTCCACGGGCAAGGCGACCGTGAAGGGCGCCCCATTGGCCTTTCCCTTCAATTCGACGAGGTAACACATCAACCGACGCGGCGGGGAGGGAGGAATGTATAGGCGAGAGTCAAGCTTTAGTGATTGTCCCCGTTCGAGAGATGCGGCTGAAGCTTTCGCGTCGCACTTGACGGCGACCTCCGACCAGGGCGTGACAACTTGAACCTTCAGGTCAGAGAGACTTGCTTGACCACTACAAGACACCGTCTGCACACCTTCAGTGGTCGCACCCCGGAGTCCATTCGTAAATATCCGTTGGAAATCACTATCCAATCCAAGCAACGCCACCGGTGCAAATGAGGCTTCCACCCGCATTCGATACAACAACTTTGCAAGATCCACTGGCGAATTCGTGGTCATAGTCTCTTCGATCGCTGACGCCGATTGCTGCAACTGCTCGGCAAGTGTCAACGCCTGGTTCCCTTTTGCCCGTGTTCCTGCTTTCGCGACACTGAGAGCCTGCTGCCACGTCGCCTTGCTGGAATCGTTCATCTCCGGGTAGTAGAACCGTTCGAGCTTCTCGAGTGTTGCAGCAGCGAGACGGAACCCGTGCTGCGCAGCTTGCTCTCGTGTCCCCACCCAGAGTGCTTTCGTACCGTCGGCTTCAATGGTCAGTTTCTCGCCGTCCTTGGGAAAGGCAACCAGTTGCGGCGTCCGAGGCAGGATGTCCATTGCCACAAGCTCCGCGTTTCCAGGAATGCCTAAGTCTTTGCGATGCAGGGAGAGCGTAGTCTCGACGGGCTTCTCTTCATAGTTGCGGAGCGTAAAGTGTAGCTCCCCATTGGCGAATGCCCCGAAGCGCTCAACAACAACACCTTCCGTTGCAGTCGCATAAGGCACCGGGTCCCATCCCGCCACAGATAACTCCTCAATCGCGGGAACGTATTGCCGGAACTGCGCGCGATACGTTTCGAGGTCGCCGGTTGCTCCCTCGATGCAATAGACGGCAGGGTAGATAGCGTAGGCCAGTCCGCGCCGGAAGTGCCCCATCACGTTCGCCGGTTCCTTATCGCCGTAGCCGCCTCCCTTGTCCCAGGCGTGCCAGTAGCGCCAGATCTTGCGGTAGTTGATGGCTCGCATGAAGCGGTCGAGACGACCGTCGTGTTGCGGGTCCCAGTTCCCCTCCGTCATCGGTATGTCCACGTAGGGCATCGTGAAGAACTGCTCGTAGCCGTTCGCATTGCCATAGGTGACGATGTTGTGCTCATCAGTCACTGGCTTCCAGCACTTCTGATGGAAATCCCAGATGGTGTTGGCCATGGCGGGCTTGAGGTTTTGATACCCGAAGGTGAGCGGAACCAACGTGGTCTTGAAATGCTCCCTCCGGTAGTTGGCCATGCTCGTGTTCGCCATATATCCCTCGATGGCGTCGGCCGTGAAGGTGGCATCCCAGGGACGATGCGGCGTCTTGGCATACTCCTCGGCTTTGCTCTTCGCGAGGCTCGCGAGGAAAGGTGACACCTCCGGGTCTTCGTTGACGCGGAAGTTGAATCCCCACCCGGGCTGATCGGTGTGGTTGTAACCCTCGTGCGGGCGCCAGTAGTGCGTGTCGCCGATGTAGCTAATCTGTCCGTTGGGACCGAAGACAATCTTCTTGATGCTTTCCTCGCTCGGCGTATACCACTTGGGCTTTGTCTTCTCCGCCTCGACCATCTTCTGCATCAGCGAGAACACTGTCTCATCCGACGGCAGCTTCGGATCATCATACGCCACTTGTCGGTAATCGTAGCAGCCGTGCAGATGCCAGAGGAACTTGTAGCCCTCGCCGAAGTCGCTGGCGTCCTCCACCGGTTTGTTGGCGGCGACAAGTCGGTGTGTCTTCGGATCGAACCATTCCAGATTGGCGTAGTTCAGGTAGCCTTCGTAGGTCGGACGTTTGACGAAGCTCTCTGGGAAGAGTCGGTAGTACTTCTGCATGGCAGATCGCATCCCCCAGGCCGGATCGTGTGAGTAGATCACAAAGGAAAACGGCGCGCGGCTGGGATTGTTGCCGGCGTCTTTCGCCAGACCGAAGAAGAGAATCACCGAGGTCTCCGGGGCTTTTGGGTCGTGCTGGAGCAGGAATACCCTCGGCCCTTGCGACAGCGGCAGGGCAAAACTCAACCCAGCAGTCGTTCCGCTGATCGCCGACCAGGGATAGATCGAGCAACGACCCAAACCGGAAACGCAGTTGTAGGTGTATCGGTGGACAGGGCCTGGCGTGATGGTTTCCCGTTCCTCGCCGTCGTTAAACCATCTCCATCCCTCGATGTCGAGAGGCAGCGCAAACTTCACGCCAATGGCCCGGTCCTCACCCGTCGTGTCCCGCACCACTCCGTTCACGCGTAGACACTCCTTGTCTCCCATCAATGTCGCTTCGAGTTCCAGACCCGCCTTCGGCAGCGATCCCTTGAACGCCAGTTTTGAGCCAGCGCCGGTGATCTTCCCAGTAACCGGCTCGTAGTAACCCTCACCCACTTCGCAGACAAAGAAGTCATCCAGCCAGATTGTGCCGGTCGAGCGATAGATGTCCCCCCGCAGGGACAGCTTCGTTGTCTTTGGCTCGGTGGTGATCTCCCAACTGAGCGGGAGCCATACGCCATCCTCCTTGGGAATGCTCGGACCTGTCTGTGTCTGTTTGCCGGTCAACTTGTTCTGGTCGTCCCTTTCGGAGGAATACGCGCCGCAAACCCCACACTTCTCCCGCCGAAGCCACATCCCGACGCGGTAGCGCGTGTTCGGCTTGACCGGGACGAAGACCTCCAGGTTTGAGCCACCCGGTTCCGGTCCCGGCACTTCGAGCCGCGCACATGTCTTTCCGGAATGAGCGATGGTCGTGTCGAGAGTCTGCCCCTTGGCCAGACGCCATCCTTTGTCACCCTCCTCGAACCCCACGTTGGGCACGAGGTTCACCGGCTCCGGCTGGTTTTTGAAATCAGCAATAGAGAATCCACCCTCGCCTTTCAAGGGCAACGCAGTCTGTCCAATCCGCAAGTTAGTCACGCGCCCATTGGCAGTCAGGTCCAGGCTCAGACCGTCTGCCGTTTTCAGCGTTACGGCTTCTGTGGTGCGGGCAACTAAACTCAGGAAGAACACCAGAAGCAAACATGATCGTGTCATTGGCTCAAACCCTTTCTTTCGTTGCGCAATGCGAACGTTGAATGCACGGGAAACGATCCGGATCACCGGTTGATGTTGCACGTCAGATTGTATTCCGTCTGCGCCAGCGGTCTCACAATGGTCGCGCCCCAGCGAGGTCTCCCATGATCGAATCACAAGCAGGCAAAGAAAAGCGAATTCAGAAGGCGCTGCCGCGATGGTTAAACTCCTGCTGCGGCAATCAATGACGGCAACCTCTGCGCATCCCGACACACGGCGAAATCCCACACACCCAACCGTCCCCAGTTGTTGACCGCCGTCACCCATCTTTGTGCCGCCTGATGTTTTGCTCGGTCCTGGTCGTCTTCTTCGCCTTTCACTTCCAGAACCAGCATCTTCCCGTTTCTAAGGCGGACGAGGTAGTCCGGCTCGTAGTAATGCGGCGCGCCTTCGTATTCGTAAGGGATTAACAGGAACGGACGGTCGTTCCGAACATAGCTATGCACGTGTTCGGTCTGCTGCTCCAGGTAGAACGCGGCGGCCTGTTCCCACTTGCTGTCGAGGACGACCGCGTTCACGTGCGACCGCTGCGTGCTGTGAACCTCCCGCTTCGTCGTGAAGTCCACGTCCGCGGTGGTGCCAATCGCTTTGAAGCGATTCAGGATTGGCAGGATCGGCAACTCGCCCTGTTCCTCGTCTGGTTCAATCGCGTTGAGCAGTCGCTCCTTGATGCGCCGGACATACTTCTGAAGACCAAGCTCGCACGGGTTCTGTCCGCGGAAGTCCACCCTCTCCGCCACATAACGCCGGACAATGCGAAGGACTTGCGGAAACAGTTCGTGGCGCGCGTAGCCGCGCATCCTCGCGCTGCCTCGCACTGGCGCTTGCGGACCTTCTCCCACCAGCGTCGCAACAATCTGTCGAGCAATCTCAAACTCGACCTCCTGGAGATGATGGCGCGCGTAGTATTCGTCCCGATTGTGCTCGATGAAGTCTCCCATCCCTCCTCCATACGCGCCGCCTTCGAGATGGTCGGTGATGATGCGAAGAAATGTCGCCGTGGGTGTGTGCTCCGGTTCGACGACCAGCGGCTCCAGCTTTGAGAAGTCGGCTCTCACCGAGGGTCGGCGCAAAGCGTACACGTAGCCTTCGACATTGGGAAAACGCAGTTCGTAGGCCGCGCGCTCCGGCAGAGCATGGACACGGTTCACCGGCTTATCAACGGGCGTGGTCGTGGTCTTGCCTTTGTAGGGAATCACGGAGAAAGGAATGCCGTAAACGTCAACGTACTCCTCCGGCAGCAGTTCCGTTTCGGGGTCGGGTGTGTAGTTCCGCCGTCGCAGACCGCGCCCGACGACCTGCTCGCACAAAAGCTGACTCCCGAAAGCCCGGAGGCCCAAGATGTGGGTCACGTTGCTGGCGTCCCAACCTTCCGTCAACATGGCCACCGATACGACGCACCGCACCTCGTGTCCGGGCTTCCCTGGTTTGCCGACCGTATTGACGATCTCCCGCAGCTCTTTTGCTGCTTCATCGCGTGTCGCGTCCGGGTCTTCGCTTTCGATCTTCTCCAGGCGTTTGCTGTCAATGCGGATCGTCCAGAGCCGTCCCGTGTCATTCTCGAAAAGCTCCGGGAAAGAGGTGTGACTCGCCCCGAACGTGACCCGCCGCTTGGCGCGCTTCCGACGGGTGGACGCTTCTTCTTCCCCGTCGTCACCGTTCTCAGGAATGTCCTCCACCTCGTCCTGCCCGGAGATGCTCCGGAAGAAAACCTCCGCGATGTCGGTGTTGTCGCACACCACGATCATCACCGGCGGCGCTTTGAGGGCAGTGTCGCTGGCCTGTTCGACGGCTTCGAAGGATTTCTTGTACTCGCCCGCCAACTGAACGAAGGCATCCTGAGCGCGCTCCCACACGACCTCAGGCTTCGGTCTTCGGTTCGACAGTCGCTGTCCCGCCGCGAGGTCTTTCGTGATGTTGCGCCAGAGCCGGAAGTACTTGGGGTCGGGTTGGCCGGTCGTGTCGCTCACCGGCAGGCGCGGAATCTTGGTGATGCCGCTCTCGATCGCATCCACCAGCCCGAAGTCGCTGACAATCCATGGGAACGGCTCGCCCTCGGGGAAGCCGCTGCCTTTGATGTAGAACGGGGTTGCCGAAAGGTCCACGCAAACCTTGATCCCGCACGCACGGTTGATCTTGTCCAGTCCTTGAACCCAGATGGTCGCTTCCTCGCGTTCCTTCTTCGCTTCTGCGCCAGCGGTCTTCTCTTCCGTCTCGGCAAGCGGCGCGGGGCGGTAGGCATGATGGCCTTCGTCGTTCAACACCATGATTGGCGCGCGGTCGAAGAGTTCACCGAGGCGGTTCTTTGCGAAAGCCTCGTCGGTCTCTTCGCCTTTCCGAACGACTCCGTAGCTCTTCCCGCCTTCGCTGTGCTCGGATTCAGGCGCGAAGAAGTGCCAGTTGCTGACCAGCACCTTGCCGGTTCGGAGGAGGTCGCGATACTGCGGAGGCACGAGGTCGAACTCGGTATAGTAGTCGTCGCCGCGGGTGTCGGTGCGCAGCACCTGCAGCCGTTCCTTGATGGTCAGGTTCGGACAGACAACCAGCGCCGCGTTCGGGAAGCGTTCATCGCTCGGCACGCGGGCCCGGTTGCAGAACGCCCAGGTGATCAGCATCGCCATGACCACGGTCTTCCCGCTGCCGGTCGCCATCTTGCACGCGTAGCGTGCCAGCAGTTCCGTGTTACCGTCGGCGGTCGTCCACAGGTGCTCGAAATCAGCGTCGGTGAACTCCGGGTTCCAGCGCGG
>MNXM01000298.1:8100-9065 GCA_001872605.1 Armatimonadetes bacterium CG2_30_59_28
TCCCGCCGGTAGCCGCGGATTTCGTTGAGGAAGATCATGGTCTCCGCCGCTTCCAGTTGGCAGAAGAAGAACCGCCGCGGCCGATCCTTTCTCCACCAGTGACGGAGCAGGTCTTTGGTAACGTTCGTCGCGCCTTCCCAACCCGACTCTCGCCAGCGTTTCACATCGCTGCGCAATCGGTTGACAAGCTGCAGGTCGCGCCGATCTTCCTCCAACTCCAGTGACATCTGCCCGCGACGGGTGTCCACGCTCGGGTCTCTGTACCAGTAGGCGGAGGGTCTGCGCCCCGGCTTCTTGTCCGCGCACCCGGTCTCCCGGTCATACTCCCAATACTGCGTCGGCTCGTGGTACGGCTTGCAGATCACCGGACTTTCGACGGGTTGGATGAGGACGGGCTCGTCAGGCGATTGCATTTGCCTCTCCCTCGGATAGCGTCTTGACTAGAGCCACAACCTCCCGGTAGAACTTGTCAAAGGAATCCGCCCGTCGCGCCGACTCGATGTCAACGACGGCCGCCAGAGCAGGCTGATCCGTAGTTGATGAATAGCCACGCGTTGGAGGCATCTGGTTGCTCAACCACTCCTTCGCTCCGCGAATCTCCTCCGGCGCGGCCGGCGCTGACAAGTCCACTGGTAGGCCTCGTCTGCCACGCAAGGATTCGGCAGCCGCAAGAAACCAGGCTTCGAATTCTCGCTTCGCCAAGACGACTAGGCCTAAAATAAGCGCGTTTGGCTGTAGACTGGATAGTTAACCTCATTTTCTGTCTTTCGCGTGGGTCCATCGTGGGTGACATGTCCGCGTTGTCAGATTTGCGCAGTTTGGGGACCGCGTCCGTTGCTGAAGCGCTTCTCGGGCGCGTTTTCAGACACACTCCGCCCCGGGAAGCGCATGGAAAGTCTTTTTCGGTCTCTTTAGCAGCGCATCAGGAAGGCGCCGCCTGCGGAATCGGTATCTTCAGTTTCCGA
>MNXM01000095.1 GCA_001872605.1 Armatimonadetes bacterium CG2_30_59_28
TCACATAACTGACTACCGAGCGCCAAGAAAGGACATCTTTTCTCTCCTTTCAACCCGTGTTCGGCACGAACACGGGTTGAAAGGAGAGAAAAGGAGAGTAGCCTCCATCGTGTAGCTGCCTGTGTGAGCTACCGGACGCTGAAGCGATCCGGCGTCCTTTTGTAGGGGAACTTCCAAAACGATGCACTAAAGATTGGTCCGTATTCTTCGTTGTTCCCACGTGGGAGCTTGTCGACATTGACCAGCCGTCTGGCCCGCAACGCGAGCGCATGTCGTGGACCTGACTGATCGCCGAAGCGCGAGGGGGTCGATCGAGAATTGAGCTATCGAGCAAGCGAATGTCAAACTCATGAGCCCGGCGCCCCTGCCGAGGACCTCGCCGGAGAACTTGTGGAACTGAACCGGGTCCTCAAGATGGAGACCGAGAAACGCCATTCTGCGGAGATGGCGCTCCGGAAGAGCCAATACCTTTTCGCGTCCTTTATGCAGAACCTCCCTGGTCTCACATGGATCAAAGATACCGCCGGCAGGTACTCCTACATCAATGAGACCTGGGAAGAGACGTTCGAGTTAAGTAGTGCGCAGGTGGTCGGGATGACAGATGAGGAGCTTTGGCCGCGGGAGGTTGCAGACAAACTCAGGGGAAACGATCTCAAGGTCATCGCGACCGGACAGCCGCTGGAGATGCAGGAGGTTGTACCCCTGCAGGGGGAAGACCACTACTGGCATGTCTCCAAGTTCCCGTTACTCAACGATGCGGGAGAGTTGACCTCTGTGGCCGGTGTGGCTATTGACATCACCGACCGCGCGGTCACCGAAAGACAATTGCGACTCCAGAAGACCGCGCTGGAATCCGCAGCTAACGGTATCATGCTTGCCGATCGGGATGGCGCTATTCTCTGGGTCAATCCTGCCTTCTGTCAGTTGACGGGTTACTCCCGCGACGAGCTCCTCGGGCAGAACCCCCGCATCGTGAAATCAGGGATGCACGGCGCTTCGTTTTATGAAGCGCTGTGGAACACGATCCTCAAAGGCGAAGTGTGGAAGGGAGAGGTGGTCAACCGGCGCAAGGACGGAACGCTCTATACCGAGGAGATGACCATCACTCCCATCCAGACTGACAACGGAGAGGTCACCCATTTTATTGCTATTAAGGAGGACATTACTCAACGAAAAGAAGCCGAGGAAGCCATCGACCGCAGCGCGCAGCGGTTCCGCGCTCTGATTGAGAATGTTTCCGATATTGTGACTGTTCTGAACGAGAACGGAGACGTCACACTTGTCAGCCCGTCAGTGAAGCGAGTCCTCGGGTACGAGGTGGAGGAGATGGTTGGCAGAAACGTCTTTGAGTACATTCACGAAGAGGATCTCCCCGGCGTATTGAAGGTGTTTACGCAAGCGCTGGAGGAGAATCCCGGGTCGGCGCGTTCAGCCGAATTTCGATTCCTGCACTCGGACGGTTCGTATTGCATTCCGGAGGCAGTGGGGACGAATCTCCTTGAGGATTCCGTCATCGGCGGTATCGTGATCAGCGCTCGCGACATCACCGAGCGTCGGGAGGCGGAGCGAGCCAAAGAGGATGAAGCCGAAACCAACGCGGCCCTTCTGCGCCTCGAAACCGCTTTGGGCGAATCACGCGGGGTGCAGAATGTGTGTGAGACGGCGGTGGAGCTCCTGAGCGAAATGTTGCCCGACGCACAGGGCTTCGTCTGGCAGTGGGATCAGGAACGCAACCACCTGCTGCCTGTTGCGGCCCCTCCCGGTTTGGATCAGTGCCTCCGCAGCAAGTTCTTTAATCCCGCGATTCATTTCGAAACCGAAGACGATGTAGCCCAGGTGCTGCGAACTCGACAGACGTTGATTGTCCAAGATGCGGCACACGACCCGCGTGTGGGGGAGATGGTCATCGAGGACTTCGGTATATCATCCTTTGTTCTCTCTCCTCTGTTGGCTGGCAGGGAACTGATGGGCATCCTGCGGCTGTGGCGCACACGTGGGGCGACCTTCACTGACCGAGAGGTGGACTTGGTGTGTAGCGCAACGCAACGCATCGGTCTGGCTCTGGCGGGAGAAGAAAGCAAGGAAGCTTTGCTCCAACATCTGCGCCGGATTAATCTGTTGAACCGGATCGCGCGTGCAGTGATTGAGAGACAGGATATGAACAGCATCTTCAGAGCGGTGCAGCAACAGCTTGAGGATCACCTGCCCATCGATCTGGGAAGCTTCTGCCTGTATGACGCGGGGGCGGAAACGTTGACGGTGGTTGCTCGCAGCCGCAAGGGGAGAGAGGTAGTCTCGGAGACCGGCGACTCCGAAGGAACAGTGCTGACGGTGGGAGAAGCGGGAGCTCAACCGTGCCTTGCCGGTGAGGTGACCTACATCCCCGACGTTGCGCTCGCAAAGGCCTCCTATCTACAGAGGCTTGCGGCGGCGGGCTTCTTCTCCATGGTCGCGGTTCCTCTGATCGCCGATGCCAGTGTGTTCGGCGTTCTCTTCGCCGTCCGTCGCGCAAGGGATGCTTTCAATCGTGGCGAGTGTGAGTTCCTCCAACAATTGGGAAACCACATTTCACTGGCATCCCGTCAGGCTCAACTATACACGGACCTGCAGCAGGTGTATGAAGAGCTGCGCGGAACGCAGCAATCCGCTATGGAGCAGGAACGACTCCGCTCCCTGGGACAGATGGCCTCCGGTATCGCTCACGACATCAATAACGCGCTTTCACCCATCGTCGGTTTCACCGACCTGCTGCTGATGGGGGATGACCTGCCCGAACGCGCAAGAAAGCATCTAACGACTATCCGCACCGCGAGCGAGGATGTCGTCCACATCATCCAGCGGATGCGCGCCTTCTATCGGAAGCGTCCTGTGGAAGAAAGTCTGCTCCCGGTGGATCTGAACGCTGTCGTTGAGCAGTCGCTGGAATTGACCCGGCCACGGTGGCGGGATATGGATCACGAGCGCGGTGTCGACATCGAGATTGACACTGACCTACAGCAGGACATCCCTTTCGTATACGGAATCGAGAGTGAATTGCGTGAAGCACTGACCGACATCATTTTCAATGCGGTGGATGCCATGCCAGAGGGGGGAACTATTTCCGTCCGCACGACAACAAGCACCAGGCTGGGGGAGGACGGAAACAGGATTCCGCTCCCCATCGTTCTCGAAGTCGCTGACACCGGCGCAGGCATGGATGAGGAATCCCGGCGACGCTGCCTGGAGCCTTTCTACACAACCAAGGGTGAGCAGGGCACTGGTCTCGGACTTGCCATGGTTTACGGAACGGCCCAGCGCCACGGCGCGGAGTTCGAGGTCGAGAGTGCGCCTGGCGAAGGGACTACCATCCGACTGACCTTCCCAGCGCCGACGGCGGACGGGGAAACGAGAGATGCGGCAGACGAAAGTGTGGTCGCTCCGGCGTCTCCGCTGCGCATCCTTTGCATCGACGATGAACCCATGATTCGTCAATTGATCGAAGACATTCTCGAGACCGACGGACATGCGGTGGAGACCGCCGAGGGAGGGCAGGAGGGTCTCGCGGCTTTCTGCGCGGCATTCCGGGATGACAGGGGCTTTGATGTCGTTATCACCGACCTCGGCATGCCACACGTAGACGGACATCAGGTGATTCGGGCAATCAAGTTATCGTCACCTGCGACGCCCATCATTCTGCCGACGGAGTGGGGCAAGCAGCTTTCGGGCGCACAGGATACCGCCGCCGCGGCGGACGCCGTACTCGGGAAACCGCCCCGGATCAAGCACTTGCGTGCCGCTCTGCAACAAGTGATCTCTCCACACCGTTGACGGAAGTGACGTGACGCCGTTGCTCCAGTTCTGAACCGAGGGGGTTGGACCAAACTATACTCGTTACGGGTGAAAACACCCCCTCACCCCGACCCTCTCCCCCGATGGGGAGAGGGCGCGAACCCATAGGGTTCGAGGGTGAGGGGCAGAGACGCTCTTGGGTAGATCCCCGATAGAACAATGCCTCACATTGGCCGGGTGCGAAATAATCGGACATAATGCCGATGACAGTACGGTCTGCCGAGAACCACGGGGAGCTGAGGTTTCAGTCTCCGTTCGCATCGCCGGAAATGACAAGGGAGTTCAGAACCTCAACGGAGGCGATGTCGGCGCCCGGCAGCACACCGGCACTGATTATTGCCTCATTGGTGTATGGCAGCGTGTCTGTGGTACAACACCCTCGATGGTTTTGCACTACGCAGGAGGATGGAAAAATGTTTGGACGTACCGTATCTCGGCAGGGGTTTACGCTTGTTGAACTGATCATTGTCCTTAATATCGCGGCAATCCTTGTGGCTCTGCTCATCCCGACCTACCGCACTGTCAGCGCAGCCCGTTCGCAAAACGCGTGTGAAGCGCGTCTTCAGGCCGCTTTCCAACAGATTCAGGAATTCAAGAGGGACAACAAACGATACCCGCAGTATTTCGGTGAGTTGTATCCGCAGTACATTGAGAGCAAGAGCAGTCTGATGTGCCCTGCCGATTCCCGCGAGCAGCAGGGGGCCCCCGTATACGCTGGCGGGTATGGCTACGACCTTCTCTACACTATCCGCCAAACTGGGGAACCCGGGCAAGAGATCATGTGTGGATGTCCCTTCCATAAGAAGGGGCTCGTGCTGACGATCGATGGGAAGATTGAGAAGGGAGAGTTCCAAGATGCCAAGTTGACGTCGGTGGCCGGCGCCACCTCGATCATCCGCCATAACAGCAATTGGGAGAATGGCGACTGGTTGCGAGAAACAGGTTCTGCGGGGAAGGAGCTGTACGTGGGAGATACCGTTGTCACGGATGTCGGCGGCACTGCTGTCGTGCAGCTTGACGACAAGGGATCGACTGTCACGGTCGACCAGAACACGGAGTTCACCCTCAACTTGGCAAAGGCGGCCGATGACCCTACCTCACTGATCCGTATTGCGAGTGTCCGCGCGGCGATTACCGGAGCGTTTGGACATGTGACAGCCGTGATTGATCCCTCGCATTCTGGTGTTTACAGCAAAGGCGGTGGGCGCTTTGAGATTGCCACTCCGTCCGCGGTGGCGGCGGTTCGTGGAACCGCCTTCGAGCTGTGGGTGTACCTGGTGGGCGAGCAGCAATTGACTGAGGTACAGGTAACCAACGGGAAAGTGGAGTTAATCTCCGACAAGGGCAACCAAACAGTTACGCTTGATTCCGGAAGAAAAAAGACCAACAAGAAGAAGAACGATGACGACGAAGACGACGACAAGGGCAAGCGAAAGAACAAGGATTAATAAAGGATTAATAGAGGTAATAAGGCGCTGCAAATCTTATCGAATTCAACGCTCCGAGCAGTCAGCACTGCTCGGCGTGTTTTTTTAGCGCCTGCAGTATGCTGTCGGCGTTCTGCTGGACCAACTTCTGGAGAACCGCTTTGATCAGGTTGCCGATGAGCGGAATATCGAACACGTAGTCAACCTGAAGCTCAATTTCTGTAGCGTTCGGCTCTTTGGATGGAGAGAATCTCCACACGCCGCCGTATTCGGTAAAATCTCCTTTAGTCTGCTTGAACTCGCAGACGCGTTCAGTGTCGTTCCAGAAATCTTCTTCCGTCCACTTCAGCGTCCGATTGAACTGCCGGATCTTCCCGACCCATTCGCTGACTGTGCGGCCCCGGCCATCGTCTTTGACGATCTTCACGCTCTCAATGTCGGGCATGAAGTCCGGGAACTTCTCCACGTCTTTCGCAAGGGCATACACCGCATCCGGCGGCGAGTCGATGGTAATCTCGCTCAGAACCGTTGGCATCGACAGGTTTCCTCCTCCCGTGGTGTTCACACAAACTCGTCCACAAGCAATTCGGTCTGCTGTACCGCTCCCCGGAAAGCCGATACGGCTTGCTCAATCTGCTGGGGGGTAACGGTCAGCGGGGGCTCGAGACGAATCACGCACGGGTTGTTCAGGGTGTATGCCGCGATGACTCCGCGTTGTGCGAGTCCGGCGATCACCAGGCCGCCAATGTCTTCCTGGGTGAACTCGATGCCAATCATTAGCCCCTTCCCGCGAACGTCCACAACCATTCGAGGATGGTCGGTCTGGAACGATTGCAGTTTGTCGAGCAGCAATTCCCCCTTCTCTTTTGCCTGTCGCGCGAGATCCTCCTCGATGAGCATCTCGAGAGCGGCCAGTCCGGCTGCGCAGGCAAGCGGGTTGCCGCCGAACGTTGATGAATGGAGCAGAGGGTTGGACTCAAGAACCGACCAGACGTCCGGGGTGCCCACGATGGCGCCCAGCGGCATCACACCTCCCCCGAGAGCCTTTGCCAGCAGCATCATGTCCGGGGCGACGCCATAGTGGTTCACGGCGAATATCTCGCCGGTGCGTCCCAGGCCAGTTTGCACTTCGTCGGCGATCAGCAGGGCACCGTGGGAATCGCAGATTTCACGCGCGGCGGGCAGGTAATCGTCCGGGGGCAGCACGACTCCGCCCTCGCCCTGGATCGGCTCCAGGATCACCGCGGCGGTGCTGTCGTTGACGGTCTCCGCGAGGGACTTGGCGTCACCGAACGGGACGTGGGAAAACCCAGGGACCATCGGGTTGAACGGCGCCTTGTACGGCTCCCTGCCGGAGGCGCTGAGAGAACCCATCGTCTTGCCGTGGAAAGCGCCGACGGTGGCCACGATGTGTTGACGTCCGGTTGCCAGTCGGGCAATCTTGATGGCACCCTCCGTGGCTTCCGTTCCGCTGTTGCAGAAGAAGCAATACTGCAGACGGCCGGGGCAGACCTCCGCAAGCTTCGCAGCCAGGCGAGCAGTCTTCTCGTTGAAGAGAACCCGTGACGACATCGGCATTCGATGAAGCTGGTCTGAGACCGCGTCGATAATCTTCTTGGGACGGTGTCCAAAGTTGAAGACCCCGAAACCACCGAGGAAGTCGAGATACTCCCTGCCATGAGCGTCACGCACAACGCATCCCTCTGCCTCGACCTCGACGCTCTCAAAACCCATGAACTTAAGAAGTGCTACGAGTCCAGGGTTCAGATGCTGTGAGTAGAGATCGACAATCTCCTCCGCATATTGATCTGCATCTATGTTCATTTGCACTCACCCGTTACAAAAAAAGGCCGGATTCCCGAACGAATCAGGCCCCTACTCCGAATGCGGAAGTCGCGATCGTCAATCCCAATGTTGAAAAATGGTCGGGGCGGCCAGATTCGAACTGGCGACCTCTTGAACCCCATTCAAGCGCGCTGACCAAGCTGCGCTACGCCCCGTCCTATACCTCCACTGCCCTTCAGTGACGCGAGCCAACGGTCAAAGACAAACTGAATCCAATAAGTTCGTTGTGGCGCTCAACATCCGCCCTCCGCTCTCGGAAATCCGAGATCGGGATGGTCGGGGCGGGCAGACTCGAACTGCCGGCCTCACGGCCCCGAACCGTGCGCTCTACCAAACTGAGCTACGCCCCGCCACATCGACATGTTGTCAACGACGGGGATTAGTTTACCAGAATGTTTACCTGCTGACAACACTCATTGTGGTCGTCTGGAATTCCAGCATAGCAATGGTTGCTTCCGACATGTAGTCAGGAGCATCTCAAACTGAAGTCGTTCCCAGGTCGGAATTTCAAACCGTAGTGTCAACCGTCGGGAACCTTTACAGGGATCCGATCGTTTTCTTCACGCAGTGCTTGAGACCTCCGGAAACGGGGAATAGAGCGCAGTTAACATCCATCGACATGACGGCCGCGTTGACAAAGGAAGCGGTCCTTCCGTATAATCGTTACTCAGACTTGGTTATTGTGAAAGGAGAAATGCCGGATGCCGGACGAAACACCTTCTCCAGGTTCCGTCCCGTCGTCGCAGATCCAGGAAGGATTGGGGTCAGATGAAGACACCATTCTCAAGACAGAAAACCTCACCAAGGAATTCCGTGCTCCCCTCAGCAGCAACAGCGTGTTGGCTCTGAACAAGCTCAGCATCGATGTTCGTCGTGGAGAGGTCTTCGGTTTGGTGGGTCCCAATGGATCTGGGAAGACGACGACCCTCAAACTGCTGCTTGGATTGTTGCGGCCGACGAGTGGTCGCGTGGAGGTCTTCGGGCAGTCGGCTCGAAACATCGGGATCAAGCAGAGGATTGGGTTCCTCCCCGACGGCCCCTATTTCTACGACTACCTCAATGCCGACGAATTACTGGACTTCTACGGTAAGCTCTTCAAGTTCAGCAAGGAAGAACGTCGCCGGAAGACGGACGAACTCCTCGAGCTGGTGGGGCTCACGGAAAGACGCAAGATGCACGTCAAAAACTACTCCAAGGGAATGACACAGCGAGTTGGGCTTGCGCAGGCGCTGCTCAATGACCCCGACCTGTTGTTCCTCGACGAGCCGACGACGGGTCTTGACCCCCTCGGCGCCATCGATATGAAAGAGCAGATTGTCGGATTGCGCAAACGTGGGAAGACCGTGTTCATCTGCTCTCACCTGTTGGCTGACGTGCAGGCGATTTGTGATCGTGTCGCCATTCTACACCGCGGCAACCTCGTCCGCTTTGGCAAGGTGGAGGATCTGCTGAGCGACACAAGACGCACAGAGGTGGTTGCTGCTGATTTGGATCCCGAGGCCGTGCAGGAACTTGAGAAGCTTACGTCCAACATCACCACGGACAACGGTCGCCATGTGATAGAGGCAAATACACCTGACCAGGTGTTCCACATCATGGAGATTATCCGCAACTCAAAGGGCAAGCTGCTGGCCGTGGAGCCGAAGTCGGAGACTCTTGAGGATGTGTTTGTGCGCGCAATTCGAGGAGGCGAAACAAGTTGAGAACCACGATGGTTATTGCGTGGAACACGTTCCACGAGGCGGTTCGCCGTCGCGTTTTCCTGATCATTCTGATCTTCGGGATGATCGCCATTGGCAACTCCAACTTCTTCTCGTTTATGTCTACCGGAGAGGAAGAGAAATTCATCACGGACTTCGGCCTGGGGGCGATTCTTCTGTCGGGGATGCTGATCTCCGTCTTTCTCGGTGCTTATCTGATTCCGGCTGAGATGGAGAGGAAGACCATCTTTACCATCCTGGCAAAGCCGGTGGACAGGCTGCACTTCTTGCTCGGGAAGTTTTTCGGAGTGATCATCACCGTGTTTGTTAACGTGGTCATGATGGGAGCTGTCTTCCTTCTCGCCTTCTATCTGAAACAGAGGGGGGTGGATCCGCACATCGGGATGTCGCTGATGAACCTCGTGAAAGCCCTGGTGCTCATCTACGTTGAGTTGGTGGTCCTGTGCTCGATTGCCATCGCCGTTTCCGTGGTTGCGTCGGTTGCCTTCAACATTGTGCTGACGATGTTCATCTACTTCGCAGGCCACATCAGCAGTTCCTTTCAGCATCTCATCGAGCACACGGAACAGTCGTGGGTGGAAGCCATGCTGCGGATCACGTACTTCTTCATCCCCAAACTGGACAATTTCGATGTTCGCGAGCGGCTGCTGATTGGGGAGCCTGTGGGACTGAACTATATGATCCCGACACTGGGGAACGCAGCGATCTTCATCCTCATCGCCCTGCTTCTCGGCTACCTGTTCTTCTACGACAGGGAGTTCTGACCGCTTCGAGCTGACTGAAAGGAGAGAATGATGCCGAGAGCACTGGTTCGACCATCAATCGCAGTCGTTATCGCTTGTCTGCTCGTTGTGAATGGTCAGGTTCAGAGAACCATCACGGCGTTCCGTGAGAATCCCGAGCTGCACTACGGTCCGTCCTTCAAGTGGATCGAGAACCTGGATAAGGTCGATGCAACAGCGGTGACCATCATGGTAGTTGCCGGGCTGGTCGGAGGGCTGGGCGGCTTGGCCGCCGACCTTCTGTGGATGAAGTCGGATGAATACTGGCACAGTGGGCAGGCAAATCGCATGATCCCCGTGCTTCGCACCGTCACCCTCCTTGATCCGCATTTTCTCGACGCCTGGCGGATCGCTGGCTGGCATTGGGCGTACAACCTTTTTGTCGAGACCGATGATCCCGCTCTCAAGGAGATGTGCCTGCAGAACGGTATCAACTTCCTCAAGGAGGGCATTGGGTGGAATCCTGAGAAATTCGATCTCTACTTCGAGCTTGGATGGACGTATTTCGACAAGAAGGGAGATTTCATCAATTCCGTCGAGTACTTCGAGCAAGCACGCGTCAAGAAGGACGCGCCACGCGATCCCGACTACATTCTCCGAATGGTCGGCCACGCCCATGAGCGATTCCCGGACATCGACAAAGCCCTTGAAGCTTACAGTCGTCTGCTTAAGCTGGAACCGGGCGATCCGGTGGCCACTGGCGCGAGCATCACCATCAAGGAGAGGTACGTCCCTGCCTGGGAGCGCTACAAGATCGGCAGCTATGCTGAGGCCGAGAGAGCGGTAAAGGATTGGCTGAGGAAGGACCCGCCTGACCTCATCGGTAATCACCTTCTCGCGCGCATCTACGAGAAGTGGGGCGAGAAGGACCCAAGCAAACTCAAGAAGGCGCTTGAGATCTGGGAGTATATGACCAAGATCAGCTCGACCGACAAGCTCGCGCCGCGGCGGGCAATGGTGCTGAAGCAGCAACTTGCCTCGGCGGGGGCGACATAAAGGTTCCGGGCGTTGGTGTGCGACCGCAGGCTGATGCTTGGCAAGCGCGCCAGTTTCGGGTTCCCCGACCGATAGCGACGTTCAGATTTTCCATGCTTCTTCGCCCCCTACTTCCCGCACTTGCCCTGCTTCTCCTCACACGATCCATCAGCGACGCGTCTCGTCCTAACGATGCTGAGAACGAGCTGCTCGTCGAACAGAGTCTGCAGAACGTGCAGCGCGCTGTCTCGGTGCGCTTCTCCGAATTAGAGGACCTCCGGCATGGTGGCAAGAGTATGCTGCGCGTAGAAACGGTGGGGGAATGGCTGGTCGGGAAAGCCCTTCGGATCGAGGAGACGGTCTGGATGGGGGACAATACCTACACAGCGACGACCATGATTACCGGAGGGAAGAACTACGTTCGTGGGGATGCCGAGAACAAATGGATCGTGTCCGAAGCGACCGATGATGAGTTGATCCCGACGGTGGTCTCAGACCTCCCGCTCTACCTCCACTCCGCCGCCGGTTTTCGGAAAGGCGACTCGGTTCGGCTACGAGAGACGCCATGCCACAGCTTCACATTCACTCCCGTGCTGCCGGCCGCGCTGGATTTGCGGCCCAAAACTTCAGCAGGGCGTTTGCTCATCTCCCGCAAAGACAAGTGGGTGATGCAGGTCTCCGTCAAAGCCGAAGGAGAGGATTCACGCGGGGACGCGACGGACTTCTCCTTCGCTGTGGACTTCTTTGACTATAACGCGCGTATTGAGATCAAAGCTCCCAAGGTTGAGGACATTCAGCGCTGACTTCCTGCCCAGCAGCTATTGACCATGTGCTTCCGTACCGAGCGAGGTTCCTGTTGAGACTCGAAACCAACAAACACTGTTTTGCCTGCGGCGTAGAGAACCCTATCGGTCTGAAGTTGGAGTTCCGCTTTGAGCCGCGTCCGGATGGGGGCGAAGATTATGTTACCGAGTTCACCCCGCGTCGGGAACATCAGGGCTACGTGGGGATGACTCATGGCGGAATCATCACCACGGTTCTTGATGAAGTGATGGCGCGTCTTGCCTGGGTTAAGGACATTCCTGCGATCACGGCGAAGATGGAGGTGCGCCTGCGCAAGCCGATCCCCGTGGGAACCCCCATTACCGCGCGAGGCCGAATTGTTCAGGATCGAGGAAGGTCGTTGCTCGCCGCCGCACAGGCCTGTCTGCCGAGCGGCGAGATCGCAGCAGAAGCTACCGCAATGCTTTTGAGGGTGACGATCGATGAGGGATGAAGTCATTGTGCGAGCCTGTGAAGTGGAGAATGAGATAGAGGCGGTTGCCCTTCGTGACCATCTGGAGGCCAATGGCATCCCGGCGATGGTCAGATCCACGCAGATTCCCTCCTATGTGGGTCCTCCCATTCTCAACCGACCCTGGGGGGAAGTCCTCGTTCGCAAAGAAGATGCGACCCAGGCTCGCGACCTCATCAACATCTTCTACAACGCGTGATTCAGTTTGCGGAGTTTGCTACCTCGCCGGTGGTAAGAGCGGTGTCCATCGCTACCATGGCGTGGTCTCACTTGCGCGTGCAGTAATCCAGATACCTCTCGATTAGATTTTGACTACACCCCGTCTTCTCCGGCAGACGGGGTGACCTAATGCCAGCGAGAAGCGCCTCCGCCCAGGACGTTTCCTGCGTCGTGACTTCTCGCGCAGCGCCCTTCGACCCCGCATCCCTGACCCACTCGGCAAATGTGGCCGTCCTCCACGGGTACTTGCTTCCCCACTCCACGCTCAGATCTGGGCCAGCGACGACGTTGAGCAGACTCAACACCGCAAACGGATCGTCGGAACGAATGTGGAAACCGCGCTGCCCGCCTGCAAATAATGAATCTACGATTGACACCCGGCTGTTGGCGTCGGCGCGAAACAGCGCCGAGTTTCCCGCGGCGGTCACGCGTCTCAATTCCGTCGCGGGACCACACTGCAACGCTTGAGCGATCTTGAACCCGGGCGATTTCAGGATCAGCAAGTTGTCCGCCTTAGTGTGTGATAGGGAGACTTGCGAGGGATTGTCCACGAGAATGGCGTTCGTCAACTCGTGCCAGGCCGGTTCCTTCGTGAGGATCAGGAAGCCAAACGAACGGGAGTTGGCAAGGACGACGTTCCGCGTGATGGAGTAGCCTTCGGTGTTCACGTTGGCGATGGCATTGTCGCAATACTCATAGACCGCGCCATCGAGCAGCGTTTCGCATTTGTCGTGCGAACTGAAACCTTCATCGCCGCACTCGCGTGCGTTGCAGTTGTAGAATTCGGCGTGGGTGACGTGTCCGTGAATGTTGTAGCCGTCGTTGTAGACGTGCTGCGCGTTGAGGTTGCGAACAGTCACGTGCGCGGTCTCGCCGGTCATCTGCACACCGTTCTGCCGCACGATGCACTCCACGGAAAGGTCCTTCAGGGCTTTCCCCGCAGGTGGGTGGAAGTAGAGAGCGTTGTCCTCCGCACACCACTCTCCCGCCTGCAGTCGCTCTTTCGCATGGATGATGGGAGCTTCCTTCCCGTTCAGCTTCACCCAGGTGGGTTTCTGCAAGCCCGGATAGCGACGGACGGCGCTGATGCGACTGTGGGAATACTGCCAGTTTGCGGGGTCAAGTTTCACAGCCGTCCCGTCGGGCTGGCCGACCTCCACCTCGCAATCATTGGACTTCTTCCCGTCCGGAGGGTAGAAATAGAGCCGGTTGGCGTCGGATGGGGCGATGCAAAACTCGCCGGGCTGCAGCACGTTGATACTCAGTGTCGCAAAGACCATCTTTCCCTCGATGAGAAGAAACATGTGGGAGATCATGTCATCCCGCATCAACGCGCCGTCCTTCCACGGCTTCCAGCCTTCCGCCGGACAAGGCTCCGCCCCGGACAGAGTAGCGCCGTGGCCATCGAGCGTCAGCGGCTTGCCTTGCTCGCCTCCCTTGTGACCGTAGAAATCCGCGTTTTGCCGGTACAGCTTCCCCGTGGGATTCAGATGGATCGTGTCGCCAGACCCGGCGGTTCTGATGGCCTTGTTGATGGTCGCAAACGGACCGCGGTTGCCGCCGTTCACCTTTGCGGGTCTTCCATCGAGCGCGTCATCGCCCACGGTGTTGTCGACATAGTAGTCCGCCGCAGAGCAGGGAACTGGCATAAGGGCAACTGCGATGAGTATCGTCAAAAGAGCATTGGTCATGTGTGCCTCGCGCGGGCGCCGCAGGTGGCGTCAAGTGTGATAAACTAACTTCCACAAGCCGATCTGATGGAAGTCCATTTTAACAGATTCTCGCCACTCAGGCTTCTTCTGGAACCGGAGGAACAGGCGTGCTGCAAACAGAGGAATCATTCGTCCCGACTCGTCCCAAAGGGATCCGAACGGATCGGGACCACGCGGGATAAGAATGCAACGCGGCAGGGCGAGACTCCTGTCGAGCCGCCAACATTGGGGAATCGCTCAGCAGGAGCTTCGCCCTCCCATTTACGGAGGCGAAGCCGATGATTGAAGTACCCCCATCTCTCTTGCGGCAGTTCACCGATGCCTGCCACCGGGTTGCAGACGAGGGATTGGTGCGGTGCAGCAGTGGAAACCTGTCATGGCGAATTGATGACAAGCACATGCTGGTTTCGGCCAGCCGCACATGGCTCCAGAACATCACCGAAGAAGGCGTTGCCGTCTGCCGCATCGAGGACGCTTCAGTCATCAACGACCGCACGCCAACCGTGGAAGTGCGGTTCCACTCCGGCATCCTGCGTGAGCGCCCGGAAGCTAATGTCGTGCTGCACTTCCAGACACCGTGCGCAACCACCTTCGCGTGCATGGAGCGGCAGCCGAACTTCTTTGTTACCCCCGAAGTCCCCTACTACATTGGTGACATCGGTTACGTTTCATACTTCAAACCCGGCTCGATGGAGCTTGCAGCGGCCGTCACGGATGCCATGCGAACCCACAACCTCATCCTCATGCGGAATCACGGAGGAGTGACCGCGGGGAAGGACTTCAACGAGGTCATCCAAAACGCCGCGTTCTTCGAGTTGGCCTGCGAGATACTCCTTCGGGGGGGACACAACGTGCAGCCTTTGACGGAGGATGCTGTGCGGGACCTGAATGCCTGACAGTATCTTCCGCCGCCCGTCGCCCGAACGCGCGAACGGGAATAGTGGGATGATGATGCTAAATGATAACGGAAGATGCGGCCCCGCAATCCTCCCAGAAAGACGGCGCGGTGAACGTGACCGGTGCCACCAATTCCGTTGACGATCTGCCCAACATCCGGCAGGCCGGCCTGCCCGCAGGATGGCAGGCGGGTGCGGCGCGGGTGTTTATCCCGGTTCACCGGAGGTTCCAGGTGTCAGGTGTCAGGTGTGGCGCGTGCGGAGTGGCGCGTGCGGTGCGGGTGTTTATCCCGGTTCACCGGGCTGTACCAGACCACGCCCGTTGGGCTGAAAACCATTAGTGTCGCGCGGTGTGTGGTCACCGCAGTGAGATATGCAGTCAGCGTGGTCGGTCGTCGTAGCGCGGTACGTGGTCACCAACGGCGCAACCACGCGCGACCTCGCGTGGACGCAGAACGCTGATGCCGACTTTCAGCCCATTTGGGTGCGTATGCAAAGTACGAGCTGCGCCGCGCCACCTCGTCCGGCGTGTCCCGGGCTTCCAAGTTGGTAGCGGCACTGGGTCGTGGATCGGGTTGCCTCGTTAATCTCAGTCCATCTCTCCAGGTTGGGAGCTCCTGCTTGCTTCCTGCAACCCGGCAGTGTAGAATGCTTGCGTTGATCACCACGATCGCACCGAGGAGAACCAGCGTGAAGAGCCTCGCTCAAGACATCCACGGATGGCACCGGATGCGCCAGTCGGTCCTCATGACTGCTGCCGTTTCATACGCGTTGACCGGAAGCCTCACGGCTGTGCAGGCGCGTGTGCTGTACCACATTCCACTCGATGCCTCCGCCGATGAAGTTAGGGGAGGAGCGCTGACCTGTTCTGCCAGCGGCCCACCGAAACCGCGCGCAGGGATGCGGGGCAACGCGATGACGCTGGGGCCGGGGGGGCTCGAAACGTTGACCTATTCGACTTCGGATTTCCCGTCGGCGCCCAACTGGACATTGGACCTGTGGCTGCTCCCTCTCGGCTGGAAAGGGACAGACCACGTTGACCCTTTCCTGATCGAGGTCAAAGGCGACGATGGGTGGCGAGTTGCCATTTTCAAGGAAGACCGGCGCTCAAATCTCGTGGCCGTTATCGAAGGCGACGGTGTGTCAAGGTGCCTCCTTGCCCCCATCTACGATTGGAAGGGGAATCAGTGGGCGCAGTTGTTGCTTTGCCGGGAAGGCGACGACTTCCGTTTCTACCTCAACGGTGAAGCCGCGGGAAGGTGCGTCCGAGCCATCGAACCTCCACGACCGTGGACGAAGCAATCCGGGTTCAGCCTCTCCCTTGCAGCGTCGCGCAATGTGGCCGTCGATGAGATTCGGCTTTCCGATATCGTGCTCCCGCCGCGGGAGATTGAGAGGAACTACGTCACCGCCCGACTGCGCGAGAAACCTTACGGCGTCCCCGTTGTCCGTATTCCATTCACCGCAATAGAACCGGGCGGCACAGCAGGGGGTGACGCCGCGGCGTGGCAGAACGCCGCGGTGGTTAGCGACTTCTCGTGGACGCTCTCCAGCCAGGGAGAACGCCGGTGCGACAAGCAGACGTGGGTTCACCTGATGTACTCGGAAAAGAAACTTCACCTCCTTTTCAAGTCCCCGTTGCCTAAGGGCGGTTTGAGCGGCGCGCCGCACGAGAGAGACATCACGACCGGCGGTGATGAGGTGGAGTTCTTCGTGATGCCGCGGTACACGGAAACCTTCGACTACTTCCAGTTCGTGGGGAACGCCTTTGAATCCTTCTATGACAGCCTGGGCCGCTATGGCGTGAAGTGGAACGGCGACTGGCGGTACAAGTGTCGAGAAGCGGAAGGATCGTGGCTCGCGGAGTTGACGGTTGATGACTTCGGACCGATTGCCGCGCCGAAACCGAAAGCCGGAGACGTGTGGAACGTCAACTTCTGCCGCAACTGGTGGGACCGCGACGGCGGGAAGCACGAGTGGACCGTCTGGTCTCAGACCTCCGGCGGATATCATTCCTACAAACGTTTCGGAAAAATCATCTTCGGGGGAAAAGACGACGCGGTCGTCCGCGTTCGGTCCGTCGCCGAGGTGGACTCCGCGGCAAGGAAAGTGGCGGCAGTGCTCGAGTTGCTCAATCCTTCCAGTACAGCGCGGAGCGTGCACGTTCAGCGCGACTACTATCCTCCGAACGATTATCTTCCCTTCTCAACCTCCACACGGGAGGTTACTCTCGTCGCAGGAAAGAGCGAGACGCTTCGCATTGAAAACGATATTGGGAACAACACCGGCGGACTTGTCGAGATTACGGTCAAGGACAAGGAGACGGGAGACGTATACCTGTATCAGATGGTGATGCTATGACGACCCGTGGAAGCCTGCATGGCGCGTCGCCAACAGCGCGTTTGGGCGGCGTGCTATTGGGTGCGTTCTCTGCGCTCATGGCCATGAGCATCGTCATGGGGGAGGAGACGTTGCGGCCCACCTGGGAGCAAATTGACCAGGCATTGCTGGAGAGGCAGTTGTGGTTGCATAACGACATCGGCATCACCGACGACGTGCCACCTCCGTGGACGCCGGTCCGCGTGCATATTCGCTCGCGACGCGACGCCGAGATCGAGATGCTGGGGAGACGATATCGGTTCAATGAGAGTCTGTTCCCGTCTTCCATTCAGGCATGGCAACAGGAGCTGCTCGCAACTCCAATAGCGTTGGTGGTGGAAACCGATCAACCGCGTCACGCGGTGGCGAGGAGCGCTTCTCTCGGTGACAAGAAACCCGGTAGCGTGGAACTGGTGGCAACGGGTAGCCTTCCCGGGCTGCATGTCGTCGCCCGACACCGGTTTGAGTACGACGGCATGTTATGGACGCGGCTTACCCTCACTCCCAGTGGCGTTCCATTGTCCGTGCGCCGCTTGTCGCTGGAGGTTCCTCTGCGACGTGACGCGGCGACCTACCTCAATCACCATTTCTTTGCGAGCGCTACCGGCAACTTCGCAGGCATGATGGGCAAGATGCCCGACCTGCCGTACGATACGCAGTTCGACCCTTGCCTCTGGTTTGGCAACGAGGATGTTGGGCTGTGCTGGTTTGCGGAGTCTGATGAAGGCTGGGACCGGTGCGCGCCGCTCACGAACCAGATCGAGATCGCAGACCGGCGCGGCGCGCGAGTTCTCCGCTTGAACTTCATCCGGTCGCCGAAGGAAATCAGCGGGTCACTCGAATTCAGTTTCGGAATGCTCGCCACTCCCCCAAAACCCGTAAAGCCCGACTGGCGAACGAACCCGGCCCTGTTTACCGCGGGGTTCTCCGACTGGAGCTGGGACAAAGGTGGTTACTACCCCGAACCGGATCCGGCCAAGGTTGCCTCCGGCAAGTTCGCAGCGGCTCTGGGCGACCCAACGGGCTACTTCAAGACCAGCTTCTGCTACTTTGGCGTCAAGTCTTATGACGGGAAATGGATTGCGCCGGAAGGTTATCTGTTCAACCGAGAATGGCAGATGTTGAGCGTCGGGGAGCAAGAGTTGGTGCGGAAACCGCAACCGGCAGACATCCGCATTGCGACGCTCCGCGGCCACCCACTCAGCACCATGACCGACTGGCTTTTGTGGAAGTGGGAGAACCTCGTCAGAAAGCACGGGATGAAGAACATCTACTTCGACAGTCTCGGCAGCCCCAACATCAATCCCATCCACGGCGCAGGTTACGTGGCGGAGGACGGTAGCCGTCAACCCACCTACGACATCCTCGCCATGCGCGAGGCGTTGAAGCGATTCTACGTCATGCTGTCGAAGAATCTGGACGACTTCAACATCATGCTCCACGGAGGAAGTTCCGTGCCCCCCGTGCTTTCGTTCGCCCACGCGCATCTCAGCGGCGAGCAGTTTATCATCGATCCTCGCCGCGTTGACGATCACTACACCGAGATCATGCCTCTCGAAGAGTGGCGCGGCTTCTTCTATGGAAGGCAATTCGGTGTGGTGGGAGTGTTTCTGCCCGAGTTGCAGGAGCGATTCAGGAAGTACCGCGCGCCCACTGAGGAGATGATGATGCTGGTGGCGCTGCACGATGTTGTCGCCATCAAAGCTTTCTGCTACTCCGGCATCATTCACGAAGTTCAGAATGCTCTCTCCGAGTTCGGGATGCAGAATATGGAGTTTATCCCGTACTGGAGGAGTGCCGCGGTCGTTCCTTCGTCGGAAGAGGAAGTGAAAGTGAGTCTGTACCGGGATGTTGTCGGGCACCGCGCCGTGCTGGTTCTCGGGAACGTCGGTCGCACCGCGCATGAATCCACCGTGGAGTTGCGGAACCTGTTCCCATCGAACCACGCCGTTGCC
The DNA here is from genome assembly GCA_001872605.1 of Armatimonadetes bacterium CG2_30_59_28. GTDB lineage: Bacteria > Armatimonadota > Abditibacteriia > CG2-30-59-28 > CG2-30-59-28 > CG2-30-59-28. The sequence goes on from MNXM01000095.1 coordinate 19,034, forward strand.
GCTAACGACTTGCTCCACGGTGAGGTGTTGCCGATCGAGCAAGGCAAGCTGCAGGTCGCAGTGCGACCCCTCAACTTCCGTTTGATCGCGGTCACAGAGAAATGAACCCAAACCATCGCCTCCCTCGTTTGTTAACGTCTGTCCTGTGCTTGTTGCTTTTCTGCGCAACACATCAGAGGGGCTGGTCGCAGGGAACGGGGCTTGCACCTGCCGGTATGAAGAACGCCATCTTCGGTGAGAGCTTCCAGTATGGTGTGGATGTGGGATGGTCTTTTTACCCCAAAGATAATGATGCGACCATCGAGCTACAGAACCTCGCCGTACTCGACCAGGAGAAGACGGCTGCAGAAGTGAAGTGGACGCGGGCCAACGACAAAGCTGCCCCACTGCTGTGCACCCGAGACCCGATTCGGGTGAAGCAGAAGCAGACATACGCGGTCGAAGTGGAGGCGATGGGCCGGGGCAACATCGAGTTGGGTGTTTGCGAATACAACCCCAACTTCCTGCGTGCGCGCACGATGCGTCATCAACTTACCGAGAAGACCGGCACCTTCACCTTTTCCTGCACCCCCTCCACTGACGCCACGGAGGTGCGCCCATCGGTGTTCTTCAACGCCGCTCCAGACGGCGACACCAAAACGCAACGGTGTGTCATCTTCCGCGTGGCTTTCTGGGTACCGGAGGCTGAGTTTGAGGGCGCCATCGTTTGGCCGGAAAACTGGAAGGAAATCTCCACGAAGAAGGAGGTACTCGCCTACTTCGGGGAGAAGTTTGGAAACTACCACGGCATCCGCGCGACGGAGCGCGCCGCCATCGTGAAGGAAGTGCAGGTGACCGGCATCCTTCCCCCGTACTCTCCCATCAAGCACACGGCGAAAGGGAAGTATGCGCTGACGACCTCTGCCTGGGATTTTAGTCGCTCCGTTCTTCCGGACAGGCTTGTTGTGAAGGGGATGCCTATCCTAACCAGGGAGATGGAGCTGATTGTCGAGCGGGGCGGAAGTCCTGTACCGATGACCCCCGATGGCGACTTGCGCGTCGTCCGAGAATCGGGCACGGAAGTGCAGTTGGCGAGGTACTGCAAGTCCAGCGACCTGAAGATAGAACTGCGGGGAACGTTGCTCTATGATGCGCTTCTGCTCGGGACCGTGACCCTGCAGCCGTCGAAGCCTATCTCCGTAGATCGTGCCTTGTTGCGTATCACCTTCCCTGCTGAAGTTGCGCGCTATATCCGCTACAACACCCTGCGCGGTGGGGGCAGCGAGACGCGCCCGTGGCGGTTCGGCTTTGGTCCGATCACCGCGCCCGGCGAGAAGTTTGAGCCAAAATACAATCTGCTCAACGGCCGCTGGAAGAACGAGTGGCGCCCTGCCGTCTACTCGCAGCCCAATGCGGAAATCTGGAAGTGGTCTGAAGTCGATTGGTTGCCGGAGGTCTGGATCGGCGATGAAGAGCGCGGACTGGCGTGGTTCGCAGAGAGTGACCAGGGATGGAGCTACGGAGCGGGAGATGACACTTTCGTTCTGAAACGCGAAGGCGAGCGCGTGGTTGCCGAACTCCGTTTCATCGCGGCTCCCATTGAGTTGACTGAGCCGAGAACGATCCGCTTCGCTCTGCAAGCCACACCGCCCAAACCGGCACACCCCGACTGGCACCAACTGCGCCTTTCAGGCGTCACAAACACCTTCGCTAAACGTGGCGGAGTTGACGAAGCTTTCTACAGGAAGAACACAGCCTTCGCTTCCATCTGGCACAGTCTCTGGAGCGAAGGTTGCAGCACCCCGCGAGTGAAGTCCCCGGACAAACTGAAGGAGTTTGTGCAGGGCTGCCACGCCTCCGGGGTGGCCGTGTTTCCGTACCTCGCCCCGACGCACATCGAACTGCACACGCCGGAAGGATACTACTACGGTAAGGCCACGCAGGAGTGGGCAAAGATCCCGTATCAGGAGTCCGTCCCCATCAGCGTCTCTGACAAAGACAAAATCACCGGCGCGGTGAAGACCTGCGTCAACAGCTTTTTTGCCGACTGGATGGCAAAAGGTGTCGGTGACCTGATCGACCAGTACGACATCGATGGCATCTACTTCGACAACTGCACGATTCGCGAATGCTCAAACACGGAGCATGGCTGCGGATGGCGTGACGCCGATGGAGAAGTCCATGCCACAATCCCTTTCATGGCAATTCGTCGTTTCTTCATGCTGGTCCGTAACGAGTTCCACAAGCGGGGCAAACCTCCCCTGATCTGGTGCCACGGCGCGGAATCGCCCGCGGAGATTTCCTTCATCGACTTCAGCGTGCTCGGGGAGGGCGTCTACGGCCTGGATCACACAGAGCAACTGTCCCTGCCGGAGATGCGCGCCAACTTCATCGGCCCCAACCAATCGGGTTTCGTGCGGGTCTTCCTGCCCCAGTTCGGCTACGGCCATGAGCCGAAGGAAGCGTACCGGGAGGAAGTGACGCGGCATCTCCTCGCCCTCACCGCGCTGCACGGCACTCCCGCATGGTGGATCTTCTGCAACGCCACGCCCTTCGCCAAGATGGCCAACGCCATGGATCGCCTCGGCGACGGACCGGTGGAGTTCGTCCCTTACTGGAAGTGGGATGTTAACAAAAGCCTCAACCCGCAAGGCGTTTACGCGTCGATGTACAAGGGGCACCGCGGAGTCGTGATAGCGACATCCAACCTCTCGGAGAAAGGTGTGGAAGCCCTTCTGCCTATCGCTGCTCTTCGTGCTGCCATGTCCAAATGGTCCTCCACTACCGACATCCTGGACGGGGGAAAGGTTGAGGTAACAGCAGATGGTGTCCGGCTGACGGTCAAGGCAAAGGACGTGCGGGTTCTGCTCTTTGAGTGAGGCAGGCACGCGCGGGGATGCCACTTCAGTTGCCCTGCTGCGTGACCTTCAGAACCCTCACTCCCCACGGCGCTTCCAGCTTGATATTGAGCGGTTGGTCGGCTGAGGCCGCGAGCGTCTCGTTCGTCTCGGCATCGCGGATGCTCTTGCCGGTGAGTGAAATCCCGAGCGACGCGGCGTTGAGTGTGAGCGTGGGTTCGCTGGTCTTCTCCGACCAACCGGTCACGACAATTAGCGCCTCGTCCGTCGACTTTTTTGCCAGCGCCAACCACTTGACGCCGTCGTCGTCGAGCCGCAGCGCGGATTTCTCCTCCCAGTAATTGTGGACTTTCACTGCATCGGTGGCAAAGCCGAAGTCCGTGAGAATCTGCTCCAACGCGCCGCTGTGCTGGATTTCATGGACAACTCGCATCCCCCACTCGATCCGTTCCCGCCGATCCTTCGGCAGGGCATTGAACTCTTTGTTATCTCTCCCCGCAACGGCGTACAGAGACAAGGGATAGTTGCCGATCTGCCGCCCGATGGTTTCGGTGCGCAACCAGTCAGGTGAAAAAGGCTTGTCCACTCCCAACTCATGATCCAGGTCTGCCGTGCCCCATCCGTGAATGGGCAGCACCAGCGTGTTGGTCATGTGGAGCACCCACTCCAGCGGTTCGGGGCGCTTCTTGCGCCACTCCTGCAGCAGGTGCCACACCCGTTTCTGGTACTCGCGTTGATTCCAGAGAATGAGGGACGGCTGGATTTGCCCATCATCGCACACGTACGCGGCCGTGGTTCGGGTGTTGGTTGAGAGCTTCTGGTAGGTGTTGTCCCAGTAGAGGCTGACGCCACGCTTCAGCCACTCGTTGGCGATGTAGCACCCGAAATCTGCGTAGCTGCGTGTGAAGGTGACGCCGACCGGCGGGCCATGGGTTCGATGCCCGCCCCTCAGATCGACCTTCTCGGTCGTCGTCCGGGACGCGGGACCGTCGCTGGTCTTCCATTCGTCCTGGTAAACAATCCACTCCGGACGCCCGGCGGAGGCGGCCATCTCCTCCTGATAAACGGTCAGTGGTTTGTCGGGGCCGGTGCTGGCGGCTCGACCGGCGAAGTGCCCTACACTATTCGCCCAGTCCCACGTCCCGTGAACGAGAGGCGGGTTGTGTTCCTTCACATATTCGGTCAGCCACTGGCTGTCGAACTTCACGCCGTAACGCGGCTCGAGAATCTTGTCAACGATACTCCAGTCGTCTGCGTACGGGCCTTGTGACGCACAGGTGAGTCCGCCGAATGGCACGACCGCCAGCCCGCCGGGAATGTCGGGAAGTCGCTTCCGCCAGTCCGCGGGCATTGGCTTTGTCGGCGACGCCTGAAGACCGAAGACAAGTTGACGCGATTCCCTCAAAGTGACCGGCGTGTTGATCAGATACGCACGAAGTGTCAGCCGGTCGCCCTCACGCACCAACTCATGGGTTGGGGTTTTGCTCTTGTTCTTCTCCGTGACCCACCCCCGATCATTCTCGGCGAACAGTGCAAGTCCCCTCTCTTCCGCGCCCAGCCAGATGTAAGGAACGAAGTTGTTCCTCCACACGCCGGAGCGTGCCACGGTGGAACCGTCCCAGACAACGCCGTTGCCTTTCGGCGTTGCGCCGGAGTAGTTGTGTCGCAGTCCGTCGCCGATGGTATGCATCAAAGGCGCTTCAGCGCTTTTGAGGGGGATATCAATCCACAGCTTCCTGATTTCCTGCGGCTTCGCTCCGGGTGACAGGGTCAGTTCCACCTTCATGCAGCCATCGATTTCGATGGTCGACCTCGATTTGACGGCGACAGCATCCGATGTCGCGTCGGAGGTGAAAGTGGCCGATTTCGGCTTCGTCTCAGTCCACTTGCCGGACGTCTTCCAAGCGACCTCGCCCAGTTCGGTAATCGCCTTCAACTGCATCGGCGCAGCGAGGATATTGCGCCCCAGTGTCGTCACCTCATCCCACAGCCCGCATCCATTTAGTTTCAAGACTCTCCCCACGACGCTCACCGAGTTGCCCGTGACTTTGATGGGGGCGAAAGGCGAGAATACCTCATCGGTGATGCCCAGCGAGTTGCCCTCCCACGGAAACCGCTTCCTCAGAATTAGTTGCGATGTGCCGGGCTGCGCCTTCCCATCCTGCGCGATGACCGCTGCGCTGATCAGATATGCTCCATCCGGCAGGTCGGGTAACGACAGTGCGCCATGGAACTTGCCGGCCAAGGGGAGATCCTTGCGAAAGGCTTCTTTGCCTTTGCGCCGCGGGTTTGCCGGGTCGGTTTCAATGACAGTGAACCGAATCTGCTTGATCGACTCCACCGGAACATTGGGCGTCAGTTGGTAGTAGATGGCGCTGGCGCTGGGGAAATATTCCATCCGTAGATTGACGGAGGGAATACGCACACCCGAAACAAGCTGGGATGGGTCACGATACCGGTAATATGCGTTGGTCGCTTCTTCGGGTAACAGGGCATCGCCGTAAAGCCGAATCTCGTCCAGCACTCCACCATGGAACGCGATGGTGTTGGCCGTGGTTGCGCTACCGACCGGCGCCAGCGGCTGGTTGACCGTCTGTCCGGCGCGCCGCCCATCAACATAGAAGGTGATCTCCGGTCCCCTCCAGGTGATGAGCAGGTGATACCAGCGTCCGGGGTGAACCTCGGTATTGAGGTCGTCCATGACAAAATGCAGTTGTCGATCTTGCTTGTAGAAATAGAGAGTCAGCGGTCTCCCCGGATGCCCGCCATTGAAAATGTAAAAGGTGAATGGGCCGCTCACAAACCCGCGGTTGCGGTCGGAGAGGCTGTTCACCCCCACCGGTTTGAGCCAGAATTCCGCGGATCCCTGTTGCAGGTTGATGAGGTTGGGGGCGGACAGCGTGACGGTGCCCTCATATCCCTGCTGGCGCACCCCCGGATGGAACTCACCCCGGTCCGCCTTCACCTTCAAGTCATTCACCCCGTTAACCGTCGGTTCGCTGTTGCCGTCCAATGGGAGGTACAGAACGGGGGCGTGCGACGCAACGAAGTAGAGCGCGCTATCAGGGACGGCGCGGTCGCGGTTCGCCTGGGTCCAGGCGTCATCTTCCCGCGGCCAGAACTTGTAGACATTGCGGTGGATGCGCACCTGGTCGATCAACCCTTGAATGCCCGCATTCCTTTCGTCGTTATTCCCGATGAAGACCGGCGCCGCCTTCTTCTCCTCGTCCTCAGTGACAACAATCCCCTCTCCCCATGCGACGGGTTTTGCGGCCACTTCAGTCCCATTCAGGAACAGCCGACGGAAGCTTACGGGGAATCCGGCGCTGATCCCTGCAATGTGGACCCACTGATTGAGTGGCACGACTCCTCCCGGGCTGGAAGTGCGCGTTCGCTTGCCGTAGAAGCAGTTGACGATTTCCAGGTGCAGCGCGCCCTTCGAGTCGATGATGAGCGAGAAGCCCTTTGTCACATCCACGTTGGGGTCGTACTTTGCCGACTTGTCCACCTCAGCTCTCCGGAAGACAACACAGGCTTCCTTCTCCGGGTACTTGTCCAACTTGATCCATGCCTCGATACTGATCGACCCGCCGGGAAAGATTGCCGTTGGCACGCACCTCACGGCGCCGTCCCCGTCCAAGCGAATCGCGCCGCCCAGTTGGCCGTCGGGTACGACAGCCACATTGCCGGATTTCTCCACCGCGCCGATGGGTCCGGCCGTCGCCCTGATCGGTTCGTCGTTCAGTGGAAGCAACAGGTAGGTGTTTGCGGCGTCATCCTCGTCCGGGTTGTACGCCTGCCAGAAGGCCACATCGGTGGCGTGGCAAACGGAGTGGAGCATCAGCACGGAGAAAACGGCAATCAGAAATCTGAATTTCAATGCTGGCACTTCCTCTTACAATGAATGGATTTGATCTGCTACATCAGTCGCCAGTAGGCCGCCGGGGCGGCCATGACGACGTAGATTCCGAGGAACACGAGATACAGGGGACTGAAGCCCGTAAAGAACAGACCCAGGAGCGCCCCCAGCACAATGCCTCCACCGGCAACGTAAGCGAGGCCACGGCCGCGCTTGCGGTTTGCTGCCAGGAAAACGATCTGCCCGATGAAACCTCCGACGATGGGCGCAACGAAGATGACAAGGAAACCCACGAAGTTGATGATCCTCCCGGCCAGGATTCCCGCTGCCGCAGAAATCACGGCGGCGACCGCGTACGTGTACCACGGAACCTCGTAGGCGCCGACCTTCGGTCCCTTTGCGCATTCCCGGCACCGCTGTCCCACCGGTCCGCTCACCGAACACTTTGGGCAGATGGGCTTCTCGCACTTTCCACAGAACAGATTCGTCGGGACGTTCTGATGGCGTGCGCAGTAGATAACTTCGTCCGGCATCAATTCTCCTCAAGCGGGCCCAATCATCTGCTCCGGTCGCACTGCTTTATCGAATTCGTCCTCCGTCAGCAGACCCATCGCAACAGCGGCTTCCTTCAGTGTCTTATTCTCGGCGTGGGCTTTCTTGGCGACCTTCGCCGCGTTGTCGTACCCGATGCTCGGCGACAGCGCCGTCACCAGCATCAGCGAGTGATGCAGATGCCGGTCAATGTTCTCACGTCGCGGCTCGATACCCGCTACGCAGTTGTCTGAGAAGCTCTCGCACGCGTCGGCCAGCAACCGGATCGATTGCAGCAGATTGAAGGCGATAACCGGCATGTATACATTCAACTCGAAGTTGCCACTGGCGCCCGCAAAGTTGATGGTCACATCATTGCCAAACACCTGCGCGCAGACCATTGTCATTGCTTCACACTGCGTGGGATTCACCTTGCCGGGCATGATGGAACTCCCCGGTTCGTTCTCCGGCAGCGCCAACTCACCCAGCCCACACCGCGGTCCCGAACCCAGCCAGCGGAGGTCGTTGGCGATTTTCATCAGCGACGCCGCAAGGGTTTTGAGCATGCCACTCGTCTCGACGATGGCATCCTTCCCGGCCAATGCCTCAAATTTGTTGGGGGCCGAGGTGAATGGTATGCCGGTCAATTCGGCGATCTTGCCGGACACTGTGTGCGCGTACTGCGGGCGAGTGTTCAGACCCGTCCCCACCGCGGTTCCGCCGATGGCCAGTTGACGCAGCCGCGGCAGGCATCCGTCGATCCGGTCCAGGCCATTGCTTAGTTGCTGCGCGTAACCGGAGAACTCCTGACCCAGCGTGAGGGGAGTGGCATCCATCAAATGCGTGCGACCAATCTTGATGATCTCGGCGAACTCGTCCGCCTTCTGCCGCAACGTGTCCCGCAGTTGGGTGACTGTGGGGATCAGGCGCCGATAAATCTCTTCCACCGCGGCGACGTGGATCGCTGTCGGGAAAGCGTCGTTGGTGGACTGGGCTTTGTTGACATCGTCATTGGGGTGAATCGGTGTCTTGGCCCCGATTTCTCCGCCTGCCATCTCGATGGCGCGGTTGGAGATCACCTCGTTGGCGTTCATATTTGTCTGTGTGCCGCTACCCGTTTGCCAGACGACGAGCGGGAAGTGATCGTCCAGCCTGCCTTCGATCACCTCGTTCGCGGCCTGGATAATCAGCTTTGTCGTGTCCTCCGGCAGCACACCCAACTCGCAGTTGGCCATCGCCGCCGCCTTTTTTACGAGGCCAAGCGCCCGAATGAACTCGCGAGGGAACCGCTCGCCTCCAATCCTGAAATTCATCAACGACCGCGCCGTCTGCGCGCCGTAATAGCGATCTCTGGGGACTTCAATCTCCCCCATGCTGTCGGACTCAATTCTGAAAGACACCGATTAGCCTCCTTAATGGGACGCCGCGATTTTGGATTGTATCTACTCACGTACTCGGACAGGATGTACTCGAACTCGCAGAGTTCGCGCCGATTCCGTGGAGTCTGTGCCCTTGGGAACATCGACGGTGTGGCAGTTGTACTCGGACTCTATGAGTCCGCATTGATGGGTTAGCCAAATCCTGGCGGACTCACAGAGTCCGAGGCATCCTGTCAATATGTTGCACCTGAGTAGTTACTTTGGATTAAAGGGTCCGGCAACCTCGCTGTTGGATGCCGCTAGCGTGCTTGCGATGCTCAACACGCTTGCCCGAGAACGCGCTCTGTAGGATGACTGGTAACGCCCCTCTGAAAATGCAGATTTCGGAGTGCGGAATGAACCGCATTCTTGCACCCCGAATTTTCATCTCGCGGGGCGACGACAGGTCGGCATGGATGATTCCTCTGACATTGGCCGGGAAGCCTCTCATCCGTAAAGGAACGGCTCGCAAGGGTTGATGGATTATGACCGCCTGCCGGTCGATAGCCCCGGTCACTCCATGTGTGAAACACCGGAGATGCAGCGTGCTCCCGCGATGGTATCTCGATAGTGCTCGGCAGCGAGCATCACGCATTCTCACGGAATTCAGTGCGTCATCGGTTCATACAAGTGGCATGATCTTGCAGGCAGCATGACTAATCCATATTGGTTCCGGCTCGTTCGTGCTGAGCAAATGTGGGGGATGAGCGCGATCAGGTTGAGGTACCGACCTGCCCGATTTCCGTGTTGGCTCTCACGAAGTATGCGTCACGAATCTTCCCTCCCAGGAGGGTGAGGATCACGATGCTCGCAAGGGCGATGAAGAAAAGAACAGGCCCGTATTCCGCAAGGGTCTGTCCGTCCTCTTCTACGACAAAACACTTGATCATAGTATTCTCCTCTGCTTGGTTTGGGGTCGGCTTCCGTTTCCGGCGGGCATATTGCAGTTACGTTGCCTCTCCGCACTCATTGTATACGGCACTGGTCTTACCATTTCCTTACATCTACATTAGAGTACAGATAACTTCTCTGCTCGATTGGCGTCATGTGCCTGCATCTATCCGACGAACGTGCTCCTCCACGACCTCCGCAGGGCAAAGTCGGATGAACGCTCTGCACCCCACTATGAGAACAATGAGATCATCCACCTGCCCGATGATTGGGAAGAAATCGAGATCAACAGGGAGAATAACATACGCCAACGGCAAGAGCAAGGCCATTTTGGGCAATGCACCCACACGCCGGTCCACCAGAAGCCGACCAAACAACTTCAGAAAACCCGGTACGTGGCGCAACAAGGTTAACATTCGAGCCATCACGGAAACTTCAAGATTCGTCCGTTAGATTGCCCGTACAAGGACGATTTGTCAAACGCGTCCCATGCAGCACTACACCTGTGTTCGCCGCGGGATGAAGGAATATCCTCCCGGCCTGGCGCATGTGCTGACAGGCAATTGCCCGCGGCGACACCTGTCAAAACGCGAGGACCGCGGGGTGGGGGCTGTCGCAGCAGAGTGATAATGCCTGGTATTAGCAATATGGAAATGTCCGGTATCCTGAGGTTCTCGCAAAAGGTTCCTCGTGAGGGAGGAAAGGACACTGCAGTTGAGCTGTAAGTAGGTCGTCAAAAATACTGTCCCTGCTGAAACGAAGACGGACATACCCGATTGATTCGGTAATCCCCCCGAACTTGTTTCGGGGGATGGTTAGGACCACGCTCACGGCGGGAGGCGACAGACAGAATCCGCCCGAACTTGT
>MNXM01000143.1 GCA_001872605.1 Armatimonadetes bacterium CG2_30_59_28
CACGGGTTGAAAGGGGAGAAAAGGAGGGTAGCCTTCATCGTGTAGCTGCCTGTGTGAGCTACCGGACGCTGAAGCGATCCGGTGTCCTTTTGTAGGGGAACTTCCAAAACGATGCTCTAGTTAGGAGGGTTGACCTGCACACTCGCTAAGTTGTGTGCGTCAACCCGCCTGAGTAGTTACCCCGGCCCCTTCATTACACCGCCGTCAATCCAATTCAGGGAGCCGTTGACGATGAGCGTCCCCGTGCCGCCCAGTTCTCCCCCTCACGAGGTCCAGGGCACTGTCGGAGACTACCGTCGTGTCGCCGTTCACGTTCAGCGTTCCTCATGGTTTTCCGGATAGGACAGTCGGTCTCTCACCGCTCTTATTGAACACCTTTCGGCGCAGGTTGTATACTCGTTCAGGTTGGAAAATCACCTTCGGAGTTCTTCGCAGGGGCGGTCTCCGACGTTCCCACGTATGCGTAAGGCCTCTCCGTGGAGGCCAGGTCGGAAACCGCTCCTACTAAAGTCTGCAAACGGTGGTTTCTCAACCGAAACAAATATAGTATACGATTGTCCGTGATGAACACTTATACTCGTTACGAGTGAAAATCTACTCTTCCCCCTCACCCTGCCCTCTCCCCCATCAGGCAGAGGCTCGGGGTGAGGAGGTATTTTCACCCGTAACGAGTATACGTCCTTAACCAATCCCTTGCACAAGGAGAATGTTATGAGGTTCAGCCACGCTCGGGTTGTAATGTTGGCCGCAGCAGCAACGATGGCGGTGGCAATGACCGCCCATCCCCAAGCCACGGACAGATCGGTTCCCGCGGGAGTGCCTGTGGAGGGGCTGCTTTTTTACGCCTCCTACAACGCCCAGAGCGCTAAGGCGGAGGTTGCCGGGAGCAATGCGGAGTCCTTGACTTTCACCCGCACGCTCCAGTACTTCCAGGCACCCGGCGTGGTGCAGGCGGGATTTCAGACACTGCAGAACGAGAGCTGCAAGTATGCCATGCAGGGGAACTTCGAACCGCGACAGGGAACGGTGGGGTTCTGGACGCGCACGGAGAACTGGACTCCCACTGATCGGCGCGCCTGCGTGTTCTTCGCTGCGGAAATTCCCAATGCATACCGCATGCTACTCTCGAAGCCAGCGTCGGAGGCAGCCATTGTCCTATCAGTAGAAATCTTCCGCGACGGCAAACGCTGCCAGGTTTCATCTCCCGTGAACTGGACCGCTCGTTCCTGGCACAAGATCGACGCCGCCTGGGACGCTCAGGGCGCGTCGCTCTTCATGGACGGCGCGCCCGTGGGGCGCGCACCCATGCTGCAGGGGGCAATCGTTCCTGCCGTCACTTCGGAGAGTTTCGTGAGTGTGAACCCCAACAACTACTTCGCCGGGAAGGATTCCCGTCCGGAGGACCTCACCACAGTGGATGAGGTGAGCATTCACGGTCGAGTACTCACTCCGGCTGAGATCGCCACGTCCTTTGCGGCGTTCAGGGATCGCTTCTTCCCGGCGCGCCGGAATCCGTTGACCACGGTTCCCTTCGACACGTCTCCGGTCACTCTGGATGGCAAACTCGACCCCTCCGAGTGGAGCCGCGCGTCGAGGGTTCCCATTCAGAACCTGAGTGGACGTCCGGCGTTCTCCGGTCGGTTGGCGTGGGTATTGCTGAAACACGACGCAAAGGCAGTGTTCCTCGGCTTTCACGCGCCGGGCGACACCGCGCCTATCGCCAACACGAAGAACCGGGATGGATGGGTCTGGGAGGATGGCGCGTTTGAGGGAGTCGTCGAGGCCGCACCAGACGTGCGCGTTCAATTTGGCATCAACAGCAACAACATCGTCTTCGACATGAAGAACAACGACGCCGTGTGGAATGGCCTTATTCAGACGGCCGCGGGCCTGGACGGCGACGGCTGGAGCGCGGAAGTCGTCCTTCCCTACGCGGCACTGGGAGTTCCACCTGTTGTGGCGGGGACCGTTTGGCGCGGCAACTTCATGTACGACTGGGACCAGCGGAAGGCCGGATACGCTACCTGGTCGCCGTTCATCCTGAAGACGGAGGGTTTCTTCGGCAACCCGAATACCTTCGGGACGCTGTCTTTCGCCGGGGAGAATGAGGGTATTCATGTGCTGTCTCTCGGCCAGCTTTCGGCGGGACTTGTCAATGCTCGCGTCGTGGCGGCGTTGCCCGGCGCTACGACAGGAATAACGGCGCGTCTGCTGGTGGGAAGCGACCAAGGATTGGTCCGTAACCTCGAAACGCCCCTGGCGAGGGAAGGGGTGACCTGCCAGAGCACAGTGCCCAAAGGCAGCGAGGGAATTCTCGCCATCACTGCTTCCGACCCGAAAGGGCGGGCACTGGCGATCAGCGACCAGGTGTTTGCCGTCAAGCCGCCGGTGCAGCTTGCACCCAAGTACCTGCCGCGGACCGGAACGCTGGAGGCGCTGCTCGACTTCGCCAATCTCGACGCGGCTTCGATGGAACTGTTGCAGTCAGGCAAGCTGCCGGTCACCGTGGAGCTGCGCAACATTGAGGGAAAGGGCATCCTCAACACAACAGCCTATCCCAAATCATCGCCGGCAACGGTCTCCCTGCCCTTCCCAAAGTCCGCGTCCCCAGGACCTTATCGTTTGTGTGCGTCGTTTCCACTGGGCGGCGGCACACACTCGGAGGAGATGGCGCTGGAGATTCCTTCTTTCGATCCCTTCACAGCGAAAGCGGGGATTTCGCACAACGTTCCCGATCCGTGGCAGCCGATCTCTATGACAGGCAACTCCCTGAAGGTGATCGACCGTGAGTACCGGCTCGCTAATTCCCCCTTCCCTGCGCAGATGACATCGCTGGGCGCTCCACTGCTGAAGAAGCCGCTGACCTTGACACTCGCCACTGCTGCCGGTGAGGAGTCGTTCGCATGGCAACCTCGCGAGACGGGTGACAAACACGCGGATGTCGTCGCCTTTACTGGCAAGGGAAGCGCCCGTCGCTCCGGCGTGACCGCCACGTGGGAAGCCACCGCCGAGTTCGACGGGCTATGGGTGTCCAACATCAGGTTGCAGCCTGCGGGGAAGCAGGTGAAGATTAACGCTCTCACGCTGGAGTTCGACCTCGACCGCGCCAGCGCGGAACACGTGCTGGCGACGCTGTGGAAGACGTGGGAGAACGACAGTGTGCAACTCGACCTCTTTCACAATATCGACAGTGTGCCCAACCGGGAGTCGCCCTTCGGAGGTTTCTGGCTGACGGGAATGAAGACCGGTCTCTACTTCTTCACTCCCACCGATGGCAACTGGGTGGTGACCCCGAAGCAGCCGAACGTGTTTATCACGCGGCGCGCCGATCGGGTGTCCGTGAAGATCACGATCATTACCCAACCGGTGACCCTCGAGCGCGCCGCGTCCTACCAGTTTGCACTTTGTGCGACCCCGGCGCGTCCCCAACCGAAGAAGACCCACGGGTCCGGCGACCATGAGTACATCTTCCAGCCGGGCAAGTGGCAAAACTGGACCAGCCTGGTCAATCTGCAGCCTGAAGTTCTGCGAGCATCGGTCAAGGAGAAGAAGACCAAGGGGTTCCGGTATCTCTACCAGTACAGCTTCCCCGGCATTGTCGAGGAGGATCCCTATTACGGCTTCTGGAACCCGGTGTGGAAGGGGTGTCCGGAAACAGAAGGATTACGTGACCTCATCGCATATCGGGTTGAGAATCTCGCGCGGGACTTCGGCGTTGGGCCCTACTTCGACATGTGCTCCGTTACCTGGTGCGATAGCGCCGACCATGGCTGCCGGTATACCGACGCCTTCGGCAAGCAGGCCAAGACGCTTCCGGTCCTGGGTCTGCGAGAGCTTCTCAAACGTGCTTACATTGCGGCCCATTCGCACGGCTGCAAGGTATGGAATCACAACCACTCCATGTTCCTGCCTGCTGCGCACGTTTTCTCCGACATCTGGTTCCCCGGCGAGCAGTACACAACCGACATCGTGGGTGACAACCACTATTACAGTCGCTCGGTTCGCCCCCAGGATTATCTGGTAGAGATGAATCCCTTCCTCCACGGCATGACAATGCAGTTCCTGCCGGAGGTTGCCCGCGCGTACGACAACGCCGGCTACAAGGATTTTGCGAAGTGGTACCAGCCCAGGTACGCGTGGTACACAGAGCAACTGCTGGCGATGCTCCTGCCACACAACATCGATACCTGCGCAGCCCACGTCCACGCGGAACCGGTGAAGCGAGTGTACGAGATATTCAAGGCGGAGGGGGTCGTGCGCAGGGAAAACGATCCCGGTCCGGACGCGGAGTTCACGGGCTTCTGGGAGAACCCGGCAGTGAAGTCAGACCACGCCGAGGTTCTGGTTAGCTACTACGCCTTCCCCGGACAGCAGAAGCTCGTGGTGGTCGCCGGCAATCCCACGCTCAAACCGGCAACGATCAAGCTGACCATCGACTGGAAGCGGCTGGGGCTAAAAGGCCAGTTTGCCGTGCGTGACGCGTATCGCAACCAGATCCTGCCGGCGTGGGACAAGGACGTCACCGTTCCGCCGGAAAACTTTGTGCTGCTGGTGATGCAGCCCGGTCAGGCAGGCGCGGACGCGTCGCCGGCGGCGAGCGGCGGGACGCAACCATCGCAGCCTTCGCCCCCGGCAATCGACGAAACCGTGAAGACTCCATTGAACCTCCTCGCCAATGCCGGCTTCGAGGAAGTGGAGGCCGTTGACATCAACAAGACTTACGCCGACATTCTCACCCGCGGCGGCGACATGCCCACCGGTGAATCGCTTCCCATGCCGAAGGGCTGGGGACCGAACCCAGGCGACGGCTGGCTTGCAGGACAGAAGGGCGTGTTCCGGTTTATCGAGGGAGAGACCGGCATTCAAGTGCATTCCGGCAAACGCGCCGTGTTATTGTCCAGTCGCGGCCATGCGGTAGTGGCGGGAGGTGGATGGCTTCGTGTTCAGAAGGGCGCGATCCCCGATCAACCCTCCTTGTCACTCACTCAGCCAAATCGGTTCAGCGTGTGGGCGAAGGGCAGGGGGAAGTTGATGGTCTATGTCTACACTTACGACAAGAAGCGTGGGAACATCTACAACAAGACAAAGTCCACTCCCACTGAATTTGCCCTCGCTGGCTCTTGGCAGAAGTCCGAAGGCGTCCTCGAATTTGTCAGCCCGGAAGTTGGCTACTGCGTCTTCGTGGTGTCCGTCGATGGTGGAGAAGCGACGGTGGATGACGTGGAGATCCTCGCCCAGTAGGATAGAGCTCCAGCTCTGTCTTCCCACTTGGTGGCGGTGTTGCTGTCCTATGATAGAGCTCCAG
This sequence comes from Armatimonadetes bacterium CG2_30_59_28, assembly GCA_001872605.1. Lineage (GTDB taxonomy): Bacteria > Armatimonadota > Abditibacteriia > CG2-30-59-28 > CG2-30-59-28 > CG2-30-59-28. The sequence continues at coordinate 5,306 of MNXM01000143.1, forward strand.
CTCTGTCACCCCGTCAATGGTTGTTTCTCCGGTAGCTGCTGATAATCTCCGACACGTCCATCACGTACACCTGCCGCGAACCCTCGTGCATGCTGTCGAAGCAGATTTGCGTTCCGTCCCGGTTCCAGCGCGGGTGGAGGTCGCAGCGGATCTCTCCCTGTCGATCCGGGGGAGAGTAGAACTTCCCCACGTCGATGCGATCGTTCTGACCGATCCGATAGAGAATGAGCGCGCGCTTGTGTTCTTCGTCGGGATACGTGTCCGTGAGAATCCACTGACCATCGGGCGAGTAGGAGCAATGACCGTCGCATGTGAGCACGTCCTCACCCACAATCTGCCGCTCGCCGGTTTCGTCGTTGAACACATAGTAGTGATTTCCTGCATCAAACTGCGTCGCCCAGGCGAGAATTTTCCGCGGGCTTTTATAGTCGAAGTGGCTGGTCATGTCGTCGCGATTCACCAGTACGATGTCGCTGCCATCGGGCCGGGCGGTGAAAAGCCGGGTTTTCCACGGACCGTCGGTCTTCCAGCGGTGGAGGAAGATGAACCGTGTGTTGTCCTGGTTCACCAATAGATGATTGAACCAGTGCTTCGCGCCCTCGAAGGAGGCTTCCGGCTCGATCTTCACTATCTGATCGAGACTGATGACGAGGTGGTTCTCACCGGTCGCAAGATCCAGATAGTAAATGCCTTCGTCATCGGGATGCGGATTATCCTTGCCGCGGTCGGGAACGCCCACATAGCCGTAACCGGGGCGCATATCCGCGACGCGCTCGAAGTCCAGCGTCATGGCGAACTTCGCATCACGACCTACCGCGTACACCGGTCGAGGGAGTACCCTTTTCTCGGAGGTAAGAGCGTCCTGGATGACCGACACAAAGCGCCCCTCTTCCCTGGAGTTGTAAATGATGAGCCGATCGGGGTCGGTGGCAAGCCACTGGAGAATCGTGCCCATCTGCCAGTTCCAGGCCGTCGTGGAAGCCAGCAATGTCACCAGTTTCTCCTCCGCCAGGTCCACGCTGACAATCGTAACGACATCCTCCGGCGCGGGCGGACGATCGAAGAAGTCCACTTCCAAGCATAGCAGATGCCGTCCCGATTTGTCCCAGGGGCATTTGTCGTAGTAACCAAAGAAATGGTGCAGTGACTCGCGGGGCACCGCCTTTGCGGGGAGGAAATGTTCTTGATGAGGCATGCTAATTTCTCCTTCTGATGAATAAGCAGACGCGTGGGCTATCCCACTCCGTCCAATGCAGGATGTTAACCGCTGGGCGGGAAAGTGTCAAAAGGCCACTTTGCTGCCCGCAATTCCAGCATCCACCACGATGCTGGGATTCCAGTCGATGGAACTCCCGTTTGTTCTGTGCGATTCCATGCGGTATAATTCCCACTCACTGCCATGCTACTGAAAGACCTCACAACTGAACGACGCAATCCCACAACGCAGAACATCAGCAAACTCCCGACGGATGAGATTCTGCGTCTCATCAATGCGGAAGATCACAAGGTCGCGCCGGCGGTTGCGGAAGTGATTCCGCAGGTTAAGGCCGCGGTGGGACTGATTGCCGCCGCGCTGTCTGCAGGTGGCAGGCTTTTCTACATGGGAGCGGGAACCAGCGGGCGCCTCGGTGTCATCGACGCGGCCGAATGCCCGCCGACGTTCGGAACAGAACCCAATCTGGTGCAGGGACTCATCGCCGGTGGACCGCCTGCCATCTTCCGCGCGCAGGAGAACGCCGAGGATTGCGAAGAACTGGGCGCCGCGGCGCTTGAGGAGAAACAATTGACTGCCACGGATGTCGTGGTGGGGCTGACTGCCAGCGGAAGGACGCCCTATGTAATCGGCGGTCTGAAGTACGCGCGATCGGTGGGCTGTGCAACCATCGGCATCACCTGCAACCTCGATCCGGAAATGACTCCTCAAGTCAACGTGCTGATCGCTCCGCAGGTCGGCCCCGAAGTCCTCACCGGCTCCACCCGCATGAAATCCGCCACGGCGCAGAAGATGATCCTCAACATGATTTCTACTGCCATCATGATTCGCCTCGGGAGAGTTGAGAGCAACCTTCTTGTCAACATGCAGACCCGCTGCCACAAGCTCCGCGACCGCGCGATACGAGTGGTGATGGAACTCACCGGCGCGTCGGCAGACGAGTCCGACGCGGCTCTCGAAGCCATGGGGGGGAACGTGAGAGAAGCCATTGAAGAAGTGAGAAGTGGAGCGTGACAGCGTCCCGCAACTGATGTGCCTCGTCAACCCCACCGCCAAATGCCAGGTGCAAGTCAGATTTATGATGCGTGGTGGTAATCAGACCCCTGGGGCCGGGCAGGCATAGACGAGAGGTTGGGAAAACTTACGCGAGTGAAAGGGGACAGCAACAACCCCCATCCGGTCTTCGACCACCTTCCCCCGTTATCGAACCGAAACGGTTCGCACAGGGGAAGGGCCGTAAACCCGAGTTAGGTGGATAGCTTGGTAGTAAGAACTCGTCCAACAATAACTGCCTTCCCCCATTATCACAGGGGAAGGTGGTCGAAGACCGGATGGGGGTTTTGTTACATGAACTCATTCAGGACCGACGAACCGCGAACTCCGTTACACAATCACTGTCGGTTTCCGGATTATAACTAGTGCATCCTTTCGTAAATTCTTCGACATTAGACGCCGGATCGCTTCAGCGTCCGGTAGCTCACACAACTGACTACCGAGCGCCAAGAAAGGACATCTTTTCTCCCCTTTCAACCCGTGTTCGTGCCGAACACGGGTTGAAAGGGG
>MNXM01000242.1 GCA_001872605.1 Armatimonadetes bacterium CG2_30_59_28
AAGATTTGTGACGCGCGGAGGTAATCAGCGTCCTGGGCCCGGGCAGGCGTAAACGAAAGGTTGGGGAAACCTACGCGAGTGAAAGGGGACAGTAACAACCCCCATCCGGTCTTCGACCACCTTCCCCCGTTATCGAACCGAAACGGTTCGCACAGGGGAAGGCAATAACTACTTCTTTCGGTGTTCTGTTACTATCAATCTGTTCACCCAACTTACGTCAACGGCCCTTCCCCTGTGATAACGGGGGAAGGTGGTCGAAGACCGGATGGGGGTTCTTTCCCCTGTGCGAACCGTTTCGGTTCGATAACGGGGGAAGGTGCGAACCCTTTGGGTTCGAGGATGGGGGTTGTTGCAAGAACTCACTCAGAACCGACCAACCGCGAACTCCGTTACACAATCACCGTCGGTTTCCAGATCATAGGCGCCTTTGGTTCCGGCTGGGCTGGATAGGGCTGATTATCACAAATCTGACTTACACCCTGCATCGTTGAACGGCTTGCAGTAACCAGCAAAACATGCTACAAAAGTCAACGTCAATCCACCCGTTTGCACTAATCCGTCAGTTGGTCGTGCTTGGCGAAGGGGGCAGAAATTCCCATGGATCATCCTAATCTGACGCCGAACGAAAAGGAGCAACTCAAACGAGACGCTCTCGCACACATCATCCCTCACTTTGCCAGCAATGAGGAGCTGGCGAAGGGCCCGAAGATATTCACACGCGGGGAGGGATGCTACCTCTACGACATTGACGGAAAGAAATACCTCGACACTTTCGCGTCCCTGCTGACCACCATCTGCGGGCATCATCGCCCAGAGGTGGCGGAAGCCATCCAGAAGCAGTTGGGGCAACTGGAGTTCTTCCCCAACTATGTGGACACGTTCACACTGCCGCTGATTGAATTGGCTCGGAAGCTCGCCGATATCATGCCGGGCGATCTGTCGGTCGGCTTCTTCGTGAACAGCGGCTCCGAGGCAAACGAAACCGCCATCAAAATGGCGCGGCAATATCATCGACAGCGCGGCGAACCGGGACGGTGGAAGGTGGTTGCCAGAAGGAATTCCTACCACGCGACGACCCTCGGGGGGACTTCCGCCACGGGACTCGCATGGTTCCGTGAGTACTTCGAGCCTCTCATCCCCGGCAATGTCTTTGCTCCACCTGCCTCGTGCAACAACTGCGAACTTGAGCGCGAGCTGGAGACCTGTGGCCTCGCCTGTCTGAAGGCGATGGAGAAGTTGATCGAGTGGGAGGGTCCACAATCCGTGTCCGCCGTCATCATGGACCCGATTCCGGGATCGAACACGGGCTATCCCCTGCCGCCGCCGGGGTACCTGCGAGGCGTCAGAGACCTGTGCGACAGGCACGGCATTCTGCTGATCTTCGATGAGGTGCAAACCGGCTTCGGCAAGACGGGGAAATGGTTCGCCTGTGAGCATTGGAATGTGGTGCCGGACATCATGACGATCGGCAAGGGGTTCACCGGCGGCTACATCCCGCTCGCAGCAACGGTCACAACCCTCAAGGTCGCCGAGCAGTTCCGCAAAGGGCGGGGCACGGAGTTCCGTTCAGGTGGAACCTATGGCGGGCACACCATCGCTTGCGCGGCGACACTGGCGAACATCAAGATCATCGCGGACAACAATCTGGTCGAGCGCGCCGCCTCGATGGGTGAGTACGTCAAGTCCGAGCTCGACAAGCTGCACGAGTTTGCCATCGTCGGCGACATCCGCGGCATTGGTCTACTGTGGGCCGTTGAGTTGATGGCCGACCCGAACGCGAAGAAAAAGTTTGACCCCGGCATTGGCATCGGAAGCTGGATACGGGACTATTGCTGGGAGAACGGGATGATCCTTCGCAACAATGGCGATATTCTCGTCATCGCGCCGGCGCTCGTCATTAGTCGGGAGGCGGTGGACGTCATGCTCAACCTGATGCGGGAGGCGATCGAGAAGGCGATTGAGCATTTCAAATTGTGAGAGTAGTGAGTGGTTGGTGGTTAGTGGTTGATTGTGAGTAGTAGGAGACAAGGGATGTTCAGCCGACTCACCACCTACTCCCAACCACTCACCCCCAACCACTCACCCCTCACGGAGGTTTACCATATTACTCACGGACACACAGAAGGAATACATGCGGGACAGGGTCCTCGACCTCCTCGCCCAGACGGGGATGAGAATCGAGCATGCGAAGATGGCGGAAGACCTGTTGGCGAAGGGGTGCACCCGTAGTCCTGTCGGACGGGTTCGTATGCCACGCTCCATCATCAGTGAACTCGCCCTGTCACAGAAGCGAACGCAGGCGGAGGACACTGAGAAGGAAAAGTTTCTCAACCGCTTCGCGATCATCGACTGGGGACACTTCCTGCTCTGGACGAACAAATGGGAAGAGGAAGTGGAGAAGATGCGTCACGGCGTCCGCACGTCTGTCTTCGACTGCGGGCCGACGCGCTACTACGACTATCCTTCTGGCAAGGTGCTTCCGGTGAATACCGACGTCTTCCTCACGATGAAGAAATGGGCGGAGGCGGTTCCGGAGGTCGGGTACATCAGCACGTGGTACCGGCAGGACGTTCCCCCGGAGATCGAGCGTATCGACTCGCTCGTGCTGGCGCTGAAGCATACTAACAAGGTAGGGGGTATCGAGGCGATAATCCCCGCCCACATCAAGTACCTCATCGAAATCGGCGAAATCCTGACGGGTCGCCCCAATGAAACAGCTTACATTTGCGGTTCGCAGTGCATTACCCCGCCCCTGATTTTCGACCACCGGTCCGCCGAGGAAACTGTGGAGCGCGTGGCGCGAAATGTGAAACGGTTCCATGTTGCTTCGATGATGAGCATCGGGTTGAACACTCCCGCCACTCCCGCCGCCGCAGCCGTGACGATGGCTGCCGAGATACTGGGGGGGATGGTTGCGGTGTATGCGCAGGATGCGGAGGCGGACATTACCGGGCGGATGCTGGCTTCCATCGTCGACATGCGGAACGCTCAGGTTACTTCGGCCACCGTGGAGGCCACACTGATCAACATCGCTGTGAAAGAATTGTTCGACGCGTTCTGGGGCGGACACCTGCGCGTGGACTCGTTCTTCACCGTGTGTGCGAAAAGACCAGGATTGCAGGCCGTCTACGAGACGTTCGCCGGTGGGCAGCGCTTCTCCCAACTGAACGGATTGACGAACAACAACTATCCTGGTGTCGGAACGCTGGACAATGGAGGCATCGGGTCGCCGACGCAAGCGGCGCTGGATATTGAGATTCGCAGGAGTCAGTTCATCCCGGATAGCCTGAAGGTGAACGAGGAGACCATTCCGTTGGCGGGCATGTGCAGGATCATCGAGGAGGAGAGGGATTTCTTGACCTGCGACCATACCCTCAACCACATGCGTGAGCTATGGAATTCCCGCATCTTCCGCACCGACGACCCGGCGACTGGTCAGTGGGCGGGGGACGAGAAGTCGATTCTTGACCAGTGCGACCAGGTGTGGAGGGATCAGTTGGATACCTACACACCATTGGAGCGGCCTGAGGACCAGTTAAGCGCGCTGGATGATGTCCTGACCCGAGCGAAGAAAGACTTGCTGGGAACGTGACGATGAAGGAACGATTACGGTTACTGGAATTGATGGTCACCATCCGCGAGTTTGAGGAACTCACGAGACGGCTGTACAAAGAGCATGTAATCCAGGGGGCTCTGCACCTCTACATCGGAGAGGAGGCCACCGCGGTGGGCGCCTGCGCGGCGTTGCGGCCAGACGACTACATCCTGAGCACTCACCGCGGGCACGGCCACTGCATCGCGAAAGGCGGAGACCTGAAGAAGATGCTTGCGGAACTCGCCGGACGCAGAACCGGTTACTGCCGCGGACGCGGCGGGTCCATGCACCTGTTTGCTCCCGACATCGGACTGATGGGGGGGAACGGCATCGTCGGTGGCGGGATTCCTCTGGCGTTGGGCGTGGCCTATGCTGTGAGATACAACGAGACAGACCAGGTCGTCGTCTGTTTTTTCAGTGACGGCGCATCTAATCAAGGCACCTGGCATGAAAGCATGAACATGGCCGCTCTCTGGAACCTCCCGCTCATTTTCCTGTGCGAGAACAATCAGTACGCCGCCACGACTCCCGTCGCCGACACCCTCTGCGTCCCGGATGTTGCCCGGCGCGCCGCAGGCTACGGAATGCCGGGAGAAGTTGTCGACGGCATGGATGTCGAGGCGGTGCGCGAAGCCACCGCACGCGCCGTTTCCCGGGCGCGCCTGGGTGAAGGACCTTCTCTGATCGAGTGCGTCACTTTTCGATATGAAGCGCACTGCATGGTGCTGGCCGACCACCGCAAGCGCCCCAAAGGCGAGACGGAACGGTGGCAGGGCCACGATCCTATCGACCTGTTGGAGAAACGCCTCCTGAACGACAAGCAGGCCACCTCCGAGGAGATCGCGTCCCTGCGTCAGAGCGTGCTGGACAAGTTGCAGGAGGCGGAATTTTTCGCCCGAGAGAGCGAGTTTCCCGACCCGGAGGAGTTCAGAGCAGAGCACGAGAGGGGGAACTGGCAGTGCGTCAGATAAGATACACGCAGGCGCTCAATGAGGCGCTGCACGAAGAGATGGAGCGCGACCCCTCCGTCATGCAGTTGGGGGAAGATATCGGCCCCTATGGCGGCGTGTGGGAGATCCATCGCGGCCTGCTCAGCAAGTTCGGCCCCATGCGGGTGCGGCAGACGCCTATCTCGGAATGTGGATTCATCGGACTGGCCGTCGGCGCGGCCATGTCGGGTTTGCGTCCTGTCGTCGAGATCATGTACATCGACTTCATCACCACCGCCATGGATCAGGTCATCAACCAGGCGGCAAAGCTGCCCCTCATGTCCGGTGGCGCGGTGAAGGTGCCGCTGGTCATCCGTGGAGAGCAAGGCTCCGGAACGCGGGAAGCCGCCCAGCACTCGCAGAATCTTGAGTCCTGGTTCGTGCATACCCCGGGACTGAAGGTGGTAATGCCGTCCACTCCCTATGACGCAAAAGGGCTGCTGAAGAGCGCTATCCGCGATGACGAGCCTGTCATGTTCCTGGAGCATCGTCTACTCTATGGAGAGAAGGGAGAAGTACCCGAGGGTGAATACGTGGTTCCCATCGGCGAGGGCATCGTCCGCCGTGAAGGCAAAGACCTGACGGTTGTCTCCACCTCCTACTTTCTTCTGAAAGTGCTGGAGGCTGCTCAGACACTCGAAGCCGAGGGCATTGACGTGGAGGTCATCGATCCCCGCACACTGATGCCGCTCGACATCAACCTCATCGTCAACTCCGTTCAGAAGACAGGGAAGCTGCTCGTGGTGCAGGAGGCGACCGTCGTTGCGAGCATGGGCGCCGAGATCGTGCGCCAAGTCGTAGAAACTGCCTTCGACGCGCTGCAGGCGACGCCACGCGTCATCGGTAACGCCCACGTCCCCATGCCCTACAGCCCGGTGCTGGAAGACACCTGCATGCCGTCGCGGGGGGATTTGCTGGAGACGATACGGCAAATGGCTGTGGGTACGCGGAGTAAGCGCATTGTTTCCTGATCGTGCAGGTCATTTCTCCATCCACGCGAACAGGGCGTCTTCGGCTTGGGGCAGCACCCGACTCATGTTGGCTCTTCCCACCGAATTAAGTGAGTGCAGGAAGACCCGCTTCGGGATATACTTCGGGTTCTCCGACAGCCACCGGGCGACCTGAAATCCGGTATCCGGTTCACTCGAATCGACCAGTGTCCTTCCCCCGAGGTCGTGGTCGAGGTACGCAACATCCCACTGTATCTGGGCGAGCATGCGGATGGCATCCGCGGCCGTCTCGACGACCACAACCTTGTCGTCCGGGAATCTCCGCCGGAAGCCGGCTTGCCTCGACGGGTTGTCATCCAGCATCAAAATGTTCTTCATGTCATCACCTCAACGCGCTCAACAAGGCGGCTACCCCCCCGTAAAGCTTCTCCCCGGGATTCCAGTTGCGGCGGACAGAATCAGCCACAGCCCGGCGGAGACGAAGTTTCCCAGGATGAGACCCAGGAAGAACGGACTCGTCTGCGAGTAGCCCTTGTTCCCCCAGTAGCGCAGCACGACGATCTTGAATGCCCACGCCACGAAGATGGGAAACCAGTTCCAGAGGAACGGCCCGGCGAGACCCAGCGCCAGACCGATAGGGTGGATGGGAAACCAGAAGAAGCGGTCCCTCAGGAACGACAGGAGGAAATACGTTCCCGCGCCGACTCCCATGAAGGCGAAGCGATCCACCCTCATTTCCGAGGGTGTATTCATCGCGTTGGTTACCCAGCCGACGTTTGCCTGAGTGAGTCCGTGTGTGGCCCAGCCTCCCAGGGTGACGCCACCTTCTTTGCACGCGAGAGCGATGTAGGATACCGTGGAGCCAGCGAGTGCAGCAACGCTGGCGAGGACCAGCGAGAGATAGACCCATCGCCGTCGCAGTTGCGAGGACTCGGACAGCCGGACACCGTTGGCGGCGGATGCCATGACCGAAGTCCGCACGTCTCCTCCCCAGGTGAAGGTCAGTCCCAGGGCGGCCAGTCCGTTGCGCCCCACCGTGTTCGTTCCGAGCGCGCTGAGGGTTGCCGCGGGGACTGCGACCGGCGGACGGCCATAGGCCATCCCCGCCTGTGCGACCACGCGAGTCAGTCCGGTGAACACGATGATCGTGAAGAACAGCGTGACGCACGCCACGGCCAGACTCATTCCACTTTGGCGCAACCACCAGCAGAGGAAACCCAGTCCGGCCATGGACCCGACCAGCGCCAGCCGTACCTGCTGTCGCTCTTCCAGACTGAGTATGTCTCCATTCTCACTGTTAGACCACGCCGCCCTGATGGAAGGCCACGCGCGATAGAAGACCAGCGCCACCAGGGCCACCATCGCACCCAATCCCTGGTAAGCCACGGGCGGGGTGCCGGGGTCGGAATAAATCTCCGGAGCCTCCGTGCTCAGTGCGAGCAGGCGATACAGTCCTACCTCGCAGGTCCGTAGCACGGCGAACAGCCACAGGCTGAGCGATACGTCTGTGCTGAGCAGGTAGGACAGTCCCAGCACCTCAAACCGCATCGTGAACGGTAGTGACGCATTCTCCCTCAGGAAACGGTAACTCCAGCTCAACTCTACGGAAGGAACAGCGGGGAACTTCGCGTTGAGAGCATTCAGGCTGTTGATCGCCAGCGGGACGCCAAACCCAACCCACATCCAGACATTGCAGTAGAGAGGACAGTTCCCGTGAGAATCCACCTGGATCATCTCCATCGGCAACTGAATCAGGGGGAACTGCAGGCGTTCGTGGTCCACCCACTGCCGCCGGACGAGCGCGACGACACAAATCTGGACGATGAAGAACACGATCGCGAACGAGAACCACCATGCCAGCGGGCCGAGCCACCAGTGCCAGGGAATCCCCTGCCCATGCCGGGCTCCCTCGAAGAACATGCGCACCGCGTGTGGGTCGTCGAGAATAAGGTGTCTCTTTAGATGCGAGTGGAGGAGACTGGTCCACTGGTTGGACTCGTCAGCGTAGTAGGTGATTCCGGCCATCATCGCGATGAGGTTCATCACGAACCCCCACGAGGGGATGGCGCAGGCCACGAGCATCATGGCGTAGATGATTGCCAGTTCCGGTCGGGACAACGCGAAGCGCGGTAGGAATCTACCGAGCAGGAGGTTGCCGGTGGTAATGATGAAGAGCAGGAACAGCGCCGCGCCGGTGGAGTAGTCGGCGCACAGGGGTGACCCGCGAACCACGCCCACGCCATACGGCTCGCCAACGGCAATAACGAGGCACAGGATGAGCCCCAGCAGAAGAACGGGAAGTGCGCGAACGTTTATGGTGGCAACCTCACGAAAGCTGTATTGCTCGCAGCGGTATTAACGGAATGGCCTCCTGCGCGTTCGTGGCACGCTGTTGCCCAAGCGCATCACCGCGATGATCACGATCATTATGTAACGCCAATAGTGTTGCGTTATTTTTCTGTTGATGGTTTTGCCTCCCTCGCGACGCCGTAGACTTCGCGAGGGAGGAGTGAGGATTAAGCACGTGGAACAGATTATAACTGTTTGTACAGTGAGATGCAAGGCACTTTGACAACTTGCGACCACTTTTTGGGTGGAACCGATGGGAGTTTGAGTCCTCGCTTCGGAGCCATAGGGACATGAGGACTTGCGCGGCTCTCGGTGCGGG
>MNXM01000241.1 GCA_001872605.1 Armatimonadetes bacterium CG2_30_59_28
TGGCCCTGCTTACCTGTGGAACCGCGACGCTGGTAGAAGAGCTCAATGCTGACTTTGGCGTTGGGTTCGGTTCGGCCTCGGACCGTGATCGTGTTGCCGATTTCATCGCCATCTCGGGGTGAGGAGATTACCGGAGCGGCGAACAGGTAGGTGGAGTAGGTGGAGCCTGAGCCTCCAAGCTCGTTGGCAGTTCGCGTCTCTCGTTTGCCGTCGGCCGACTGGAAAGTCACGACGACGCGCGACTGGTTGGGAAGCGAACGGTTCGGGATCGTCAGTTTTCGTGTGTAGGTGCCGCGTGTCGCCGATTCTGTCATGCGAACACCCGTGGCGATCCCTTCGAGGTCGAACTTGGCATAGCCACCGGAAGACGCTGTCATCGTTGCCTTGAAGACATCGCCAGCGCGCAAATCGGCGGTCCCACTATGGGTGATGGAAGTGATCAGCGGCGTCTTGAGAGCGCCCTGACTGATTTCCCACACTTCATTTGAGGTCGGGTTCAGCCTTGATGTGACTTGCTGGCCCGTTCGCAGATTGGACAGGGGTATCTGGCTTCCCCTGACATCGGTGAACACTGCGTTTGACGCCACACCGTAAATGGTATTGGGTTGCAGCGTGAGGCGGCTACTGCTGAGGGACTTGATGGTCCCTGAAACCGAGCGGTACGTCGCCTCAACCGTTTGTGCGTTCCCGGCGTTACGGGTTTGCGTGACGCGGACATCGTCCCCCAATCCCAGGTCGCTCAGCGCAACGACTTGAGACGCGCGGCCAATCTGCTGCCGCGTAATGCGAACCGACTGATCCATCGGTATCGTCCGACTTCCTCCGGCGCCTTGGATTGTCAATTCGTTCGTACCCAGATTGACTCTGGTGATGCTTCCCGTGGAAGATCCCTGCGGGTAGTACGGGGCCATAGTCACGGTGCCAGCGTTGGCATCCCACACGACCGGCGCCATCGTCCCCTGCCCCGTCAGGGGCAGCTCTGCCACATTCTTCTCCGCGCGTTTGATGCGGTCGACTGCGGACGGATGGTCGCTCAGCCAACTCAGCGATTGGGGTGTGCCCTGGCTGACCTTGTCCAATACCTGGAGCATGTCAACAACCCCCTGCGGGTCGTATCCGAACCCACGGGCCTGGTTCAGCAGCCTGACGCTCCCATCATCCGCCTGATATTCATCGGCGCGGGAGTATTTCTGCGCCTGAACGAAGTTGAGAATCCCCGCGACTTGCTGTACTGAATTGCTCGCGCCGGTGGCTCCCAGAATGATCGCCAACCCCAGGCCGCGCTCCTGGTCCTTCTTGTACTGTTTCGCCCAATGCTGGTTGGTGACGTGGATCATCTCGTGGCCAAGAACTCCGGCCAGCATGTTAATCCCTTCGCTCGGGTTGCTGGACTCGAGCTTGAAGGCGCTGAGCAAACCGGTGTAGACATAGATCGGTCCGCCGGGCAACGCGAAAGCGTTCACCTCTTTATTTTGAATGACTTTGAAGCTGAAGTTCCACGGGTTTGACCCCAGGACGGACACGAGATTGTTCCCTACCTCGGCGACAATTACGTCCACCGATTTGCCGCCGATGTTCCCGTAGGTGTTGCCGTTTCTTCCCACGATCACGGCCTTGCTCTCGATCTGACTCGCCGCCTGAGCGCCGATCTTCTTCTGATCATTGATGCTCACGTCAAACAGCCCCGCATGACAAGTCATGCTCGCCGCTACTATGAGACCGATGACCCACTTTGTAACCAGACTACTTCGCATTTGAATTGCTCCTCTCAGTTGCTTCCATTCCAGAGTCTTTCATGAAACTACCTTGGGCCTGTTGCTCCGCGTCCAAGTAGGTTCAGTCGTCCTCGTCCTCATGACCCTTGTTATCGTCGTTGTCTTTCTCGTGTCCTTTGCCTTTGTCTCCCTTATTCTCCCTTTCGGGTTTTACCTTTCCGGTGTTGGGAGCGGGATGGGCGTTGGCTTGGATTTTCACAGCAACGTCCCGGTTATAGTCAAGGATTACAGTGGCATTCATTCCTTCCTTGACTTCCCGGAGATTAGCTTTGGTACCGTTCACTCTGATATCGGCGTTGTCTGCGACTTGGAGCGTCTTCGCTGGCACGCTTCCATGCTGGTTGAGGATGATCGTGTGGGTACCCACGCCGACAACAATCCCCGGTATCGCTCTGCGGCCCAGTCCCTCGTTTTTGTCCGGCTTATCCAGCCTGGCGGCTTTGTCGTGTCCTTTGCCCTTCTCTCCCGTCCCTTCTTCTTCGGGTAGCTCGTTGCTGGTGTTGGCTTGGATTTTCACAGCGACGTCCCGGTTCGGGTCGAGGGTCACGGTTGCTTTCATCCCTGTCTTGACATCGTGGAGAGAGCCTGTGCCGCCGTTGACTTTGATGGCGGCGTCGTTGGCGACTGGGACGGTCCTTGCAGGCCGGCTTCCATACTCATTGATGGAGATGGTATCGGCCCCGACGCCCGTAACGATTCCCCTGATCTTCCTATGGCCCCGATGCTTGTTCCGGTCTTCCGGGTAGGTTATTGCAGGCTTAACAACCTCGCCGTCGCGCAGTGGTCGAGCCATGATCTTGATGACATTGCTTCCGCGGGGGTCGAGAAGAAGGGTGGCTGCCATCCCCGCCTCCAGCGCATCAAAGGGCGATACTTTGCCATTGACCAGGATCTGAGCGTCATTGCCGATTTGATACGTACCCGCTGAATCGATCTGCACCGTTCTGCCCAATGGATTCGCCGAGGTGATCTCGCCGCGGACTTGTTTGCCGTACCTCGATTGATTGCCTCGTGCCGGCATGAAAAGGGCCCCTGTTAGGAGCAAGAGAAATCCTGCCTTCAATATCGTTCTCATCGTTTCGTTTACCTCCTGTTGCATGATTAGTTTTGTCTTTCTACCTGTTGGCGTCGTGAGCGGGAATACCCGCCACTTTCTTCCGATCACACCAGCCCTCATAGACCCACAGAACCAACAGAATCACAGCGATCGTCCACAACATGTAAGAACCCTCCTTTCGAAACGCTTTTGATTCGGTAGTGGCGAGTGCGTCCCGCACCAGCAGGGAATCTTCTCGCCCGCCTTGGCAAGCGTCTAATGTCCTGATTTGCCTGTATTTCCCATGTGCCGGTCTGTCCCGTGGCCACTGTCTTCCCGGTCGCTCCCACGTGTCTCGTTGTTCCCGTCTGTCCCGTGGCCGTTGTCTTTCCGGTCGCTCCCATGTTTGTCGTTGTTCCCGTGCGTTCCAGGGCTATTCTCTCTGCGGTCGCTCCCGTTTGTCCCGGGATTTGTCTTGCGCGCCTGTCCGGGGGGCTGCTTGGCAGCCGGGGAATTGGGCGACTCATGAGGGTCGCTCTTGAGCTTCTTTTCCTTCTTTTCCTTCGCCTGTCCCGGCGGCTCTTTCCTGGCATCTTTGCCGTCCTTGCTCTTGTCCGTCCACCACATCGGTTTCCCGGGCGGCTCCGGCATCTTCCGTCCCAACCGGTTGAGGAAGTCCTGAGACGGCTCACCGCCCAGCTTCTGCGCGATCTGAACCTGCCTCCACGCGGCGACGTTGTTTCCCTTCGCAAACAGCTTCTCAGCCAGTTGCTCGTGATGGGTCGCCCTCCATGGCCCAAGCTCTTCCGCCCGGTCCAGGTGCATGGTGGCATCCTTCATGCGTCCCTCATCCAACCGCACCATCGCCAGAGAGTACTCGGGAACAGACCAAGTTGGCCAAATCGTTCCCGCGTGGGTATAGGCGTCGGTTGCCTTCTGCAACTTATTCTGCGCATAGTAGGTCTGGCCCAGCGCGACCAGCGGCTCCGCCCAATCGGGCACGAGCTTCGAGGCTGTCGTTAGATTCGCGGCCGCCTGATCGTAGCGCTTCAGGTCGTAGTAGGCCACGCCGCGGTCATATTGAGCGTCGGCAAAGGTCGGATACGCGGCACTGGCCCTGTTCAGCGGATTCAGGGCCTCCGCTGGTTTTCCCGCCGTTAGGTAGGCCTTGCCCAACTGGTAAAGGGACCACGGGGGCTGCTCCTTCCCCAGGAGGGCGGTGGTGAGAGGGCGGATGACATCGTTGGCGCTCTTTCCAAACAGCGAGTTCCCGAGTTGGTACAGAAGCCCTGCATCGCTAGGAGCGGACTTTGCTGCCTGCTGCCAGTACGAAACTGTGGCGTTCGTGTCGGGGCTGTAGAGGTACTCTTGTGCGAGAGGGGGATCGGTAACTCGAACAGCCCACCTCGTTTCGGGCTGCCAGATAAGCGGGGCCCGAAATCGGTAAACATCTATGTTCTCCGGCGTATTGTAGGAGGGGTAGTCTTCAACGCGGTAAGGCACGACCTCCACACCGTTGACCGAGACCTTCCGCACAGGCTCCCGAGAAGCCACGGTTCCCTCGATGGCGTAAGTACCCGGCTCACTCAACGCTACGTAGTGTCCGTCCGGATCGGACTGGGGATACGTCAACTCGACAAGGGGCTCCTCATTTGGGATGCCAGACGTCCCCGAGGGTACGTTCCGCTCGCTTTTCCCACATCCAGCCATGAACGCTGCCACTACCAGAGCCGCCAGCGCAAATCGCGAGGTCAGAAACCTCGTCTTCTCTCGTAAGTTCTTCATGTCACAGATTCCACCTTTCTTAAGATGACTAACGCATTCGTGGCAGCAACCAGGAGAGTCCGTTGCACGTAGTCTTCCGAGCCTGTTCGGAGGAACCCAACAACAACCCGGTCACCGCGCCCACCGCCACAGCCTCCCAGGGATTTTCGCGAATCCAACCGGACAACTTTACACGCGAGGCGGTTTCACGAAGGCCCGCTTTGGCCTCCTCGACGGTCACTTGACGATCCGTTTTGCAGCCACCCATATTAATCCTCCGGCCAGAAGCAGCAACCCAACCCCTACGATGCCGGCCGCGCCCGCAGGGCTCGTAAATGGAGTAAGTTGGAGGTATGACGCCCAGCTTAACAACCCTACGCCTGAGATCAGGAGAGCGCCAGCGACCAGAAGCACCACCATGCCGACGCCCAAGCGCAAGAAGCCGGCTCTGAGGGAACGCGCCTCGGCCTCCATCAACTCCACCAACCGAATGATAAACTCCGTCAGCGTCTCCACGGTTTCATTTCCTGTCCAGTAACTTGCCGATCAAAAATCCGATTGCCAGAGCGCTCACCAAGCTAATGAGAGGTTTCTCTTCAATCGTCTTTTCCACCGCCTTAACCGCCTTCTTCACTTCGGCGTTGGCCTTTGCCTTTGTGGCGCCAACTTCGTCCTTCCCCGCTTGAGTGAAATCATGGATCAGCGCCGTCATATCCGTCTTCAGTTTCGCAATGTCTTCTTTCAGGCTCTCGATTTGCTTTGCAGCATCATTTTCCGCCATTGTGCTCACCTCCTTTCTGTGGGTTGAGCTGTCGTAATGCCGGGATCCGCACTGAACCGCTTCGCACTCACGTCATTCATCTCCGTTACGTCCAATTCCAGGTTCCTCCATGTGACTGCAACGCACGGGTTCATACTGCTCTTCGTCCCTGGATTACGTTGACTAACACTACGACAACGGCAATGACCAGCAGGATGTGAATGAACCCGCCCATCACGTGACTGCTCACTATCCCCAGCACCCACAGAGCCAACCGAATTACAGCGAGCGTCCACAACATGATAGAATTCTCCATTCGATTTGCTTTCGATTCGGTGGTGGCGAGTGCATTCCGCACCTGCCACCACTGCATCTCCTCTACTGTCTTGGCACGTGCCTACTGTCCTGAATCGTCCGCACTTCCCGATGTTCCTGTCTGTCCGGTCGCTCCAGTCTGTCCAGTCTCTCCTGTTTGTCCGGTCGCTCCAGTCTGTCCAGTCGCGCCGGACTGTCCGGTCGAGCCAGTCTGTCCAGTTGATCCAGTCTGCCCGGTTGATCCGGCCTGTCCGGTTGCCCCGGTCTGTCCCGACATTCCCGGCACGGGCACGGGAACGTATGTCGGCGGGGTTATTGTCCTTTCAACCACGGTTGGGGTCGGGTTCTGAATGATGGTGGTGTGACTCGGTTTCCACCAGGAGAAGTAACCAACCACAAACGCTATGACCGCCACTCCCAATACGGTCGCCACCGCGGCCCACATCCTGGAGTCGTCGTTTGTCCCGTCTCGCACAATTCGTGTCTCTCGTATGTTGTAGTCTGTCATGTTATGTCACGTCCTTTTTCTGAGCTTATCGCCTCACCGGTAGTGAGGTATTGAATGGGTTTGGCGGCCTCGCCCTGATTCTCCTCGCCTTGTTTTTGCTCTGCCCGGAGGTCCCATCTTTTCCAGGGACCTCCGGGCAGCCTTGTGATTCCAGACGCCATGCTGTTACCTTCCGGCTTCGTGGGCGCGGATCTTGACCACGAGATTGCTCTCCCTCTTGAGGGCAAGGGTAGCGTGCATGCCTCTCTTCACATCACTCAAGGTGGCGGTCCGTCCCTTGACGATGATCTTCGCGTCCTGGGCGATGTTGTACGTCTGCGTGTTTGGAGTCTTCGTTGTCCCTATCTCAAGCGAGATTCTGCGGTCATCGGTGTTCACGTTGGTCACCGTGCCGGGAACCGATCTGCGCCCCTTGCCTCGCTCTCCGGCCGGAGCCTGGCTGACCATCGAAAGACAGGCGGCGCCAGCAAAGAGAATCAGAACTCCGAACATCCAACTTCGATTGCTTTTCATAGTGTCATGTACCTCCTTTCATGGGATTCACTGAAGATTAACTTCCCATCCTGACGAAACGAGCGTGTGCAACTTCTAACCCACCCAGGTCGTTACCCTCCACCATTACTCGGACTGCGAACAACCCTGACGACGGCTTCCTCGGACTTCGTGCCGTTAGGTCGCGTCGCTGTGACACGGAGGGTCCCATCGATAGTGCTTCTGAGTGACGGCGAAGCTTTGAGAGCGATGGGCTTTGTCTCGAAGTCCCCGTATCGGTCCGCTGTCACGACAACAGGCCCCATGTGCTCCTGCTTGCCGGTGGAACCGCGACGCGCGTAGAAGAGCTCAATGCTGGCTGTGGCGTTGGGTTCGGTGCGGCCTCGGACTGTGATCGTGTTACCGATTTCGTCGCCCTCACGGGGCGAGGAGATCACCGGGGCGGCGAACGCGTTAGACAGAGGCCGAACCTTGGTCAGTGGTGATGAAAACCGTCTGGGTGGCGGACGACCACTTGACATCGGCCCCGAGGGACTCGCTGACGAATCGCAGCGGCACCATCGTTGCCCCGTGGATGATCATTGCCGGGACATCAAGGAGGACGGTTCGTCCATTGACCATCGCGCGCGAGCTTCCAATGCCGATTTGCACATTGTTTTCCCCCTTATCCGCCGTGGCCGTTCGCGTCGCCTCGTTCCATTGCACCGCTGTACCAAGGGACTCAAAAATGTCGCGCATCGGCACCATGGTTCTGCCACTGACCTGTGTCGGAGGCACACTGAGGTCCAGCCGACGCCCGTTCAACTCGACCTGCGTCGCTGCCATACCTGAAGTGATGGCCACTGACAACAATCCTGACAGCATCCCTGCCCTGCTGAGAGGGTGCATCCCTTTCAAAATCGTCTTCATAGTTACCTTCTTCCTTTGCGAACCAGATTTCTGCGTTGCCTGACTTTGTCAGCCATGACGTAAGGTATTGAGTAGGTCGCGACCTCCTCACCAGAGATGATCCGCTTCACTGATGAGGCGCCGACTGGCTTCTCCAACCTGGGTATGGTTATCGGTTATCCTTCCGTTTGTACGCTGCGAACGACCTTGACGACGGCTTCTTCGGACTTTGTGCCGTCGGGTAGCGTTGCTGTGATACGAAGGGTGCCGTCAATGGTGTTCTTGAGTGACGGCGAAGCTTTGAGAGCGATGGGCTTTGTCTCAAAGTCCCCGTACTGGTCTGCGATCACGACGACAGGCCCTTTGTGACCCCCCTTGCCGGTGGAACCGCGACGCTGGTAGAAAAGCTCAATGCTGACTTTGGCGTTGGGTTCGGTTCGGCCTCGGACCGTGATCGTGTTGCCGATTTCATCGCCATCTCGGGGTGAGGAGATTACCGGAGCGGCGAACTGGTAGGTGGAGTAGGTGGAGCCTGAGCCTCCAAGCTCGTTGGCACTCCGTGTCTCCCGTCTGCCGTCGGCCGACTGAAAAGTCACGACG
>MNXM01000235.1 GCA_001872605.1 Armatimonadetes bacterium CG2_30_59_28
AACCGTCGGTTCCGGGAAAAGGAAATCTTTGACCGTCTGGTGCAAGCCTGTGTCTCGACACAGACAGTAACTTACACTAATCTCATCCAACGACAAGGTTTCACCCCAGGAAAAGGCGATTAGGAGTTGAGTCAATAGGCATTTTTCACGATATCCACAAAGTCCTCTTCATCGCCGGGGAACACTATGCGATTTTTGATCTTGAGGAGTTGATGCTCTTACAGGGGAACCCTCCCAAACACTTCCTGCGAACGGACCCCGAACGCTTCCGCAGAGAATACGGCCTGGAAGGCAGGTGAGGCTTATGCTGGAATTTCAGCCAAACAGATCCTGCGAAGCAGGTGAAGGACGCGTGCAAGCGGGCAGCGGTGCGGGGTGTGAAGGTTCTGGTACAGTTATTGGGAGGCACTGATGACACAGATTCAAACTCTGGATTGGGTGAAGGTGACGGAACATGCGGCGTGGGCGCCGCGGGACTCAAGTGGCGAGGTCGTCCACAACGGCAGGATGTGGCTGCTGGGAGGCTGGTTCGACTCCAACAGCCTCGGTCCGCGTGATGTGTGGAGCTCGGCTGATGGTCGCAACTGGACAGAAGTTACCCACGTCGCCGGCTGGAAGCACGGCGACCTGCCGACGACTCTCGTGCACAACGGCAAGATGTGGTTCATGGGAGGATGGTACGCAGGTCGCCTGCCCGAAGCCTCGGCCAGCAACCAGGTGTGGTCCTCCACCGACGGGGCGCAATGGGATTGCGTGACAGACAACGCAGGCTGGAGTCCGCGCCTCGGCGCCGCGGGAGTTGCGTTCAAAGGGAAGATGTGGATCCTCGGCGGCATCGAGCAATACTTCTTCGGCGACGAGAGTCACCTCCGCAACGACGTCTGGTGCTCGGCGGATGGAGCGAAGTGGGCGTTGGCCACGGACATCGCGCCCTGGGCCGCCCGCGCCTACCACTGCGCCCTCGCCTTTGACGACAAAATCTGGATCTTCGGCGGAGGCAACTACCTGCCATCATACACGGGGCTCAACGATGTCTGGAGTTCCTCGGACGGAGTGAACTGGACCCAAGTCACCGACCACGCCGCGTGGCCCCCGCGCATCTGGTTCTCCGCTGTCGAATACAGGAACTGCATGTGGGTGCTCGGCGGTTGGTCGAACGATCCATCAAAGAACTGGAACGACGTCTGGTACACCGCCGACGGCGTCAACTGGAAGGAACTGAAGACCCCGACGATCTGGTCGGAACGGCACGAGCACTCCGCCTACGTGTTGGATGACAAGATCTGGGTCGTCGCGGGCAACGTCTGGCCGCTGGTCAATGATGTCTGGCAACTCCGGTTGCCGGATGATTGGCGCCCGGAAGAGTGAAGGCAATGCGGCGTACGATGACCATGTTCCAACAACCATGAAAGAAGGCTACACCATGCGCGCTCTGTTTGTTTTGGCTTGCTTATGTCTACTCGCTCTCGCAACACACGCAGCGGACCTCACCCCTCCGCTGACCTTCCGCGCTTCCTTCGACAGCACTATTGATGCGCAAGCGCGCGGCGAGGGTAAGCCGGTGAAAGTGGAAGGACCCGTCGAGTATCGCCCCGGCAAGGTCGGTCAGGCGTTGCTCTGCGGCGAGGGAGGGGCGGCGGCCCAGTATGCGACGGCGGGTAACCTTCGCGCGGCGGCGGGCACGGTGGAGATGTGGGTCTGCCCTATTGATTGGACCGGTGAGGAAGACGAGTTCCACGTGTTTCTGGAGGCGCTGGACCCGGGGTGGCTTGTACTTTACCGGTACTACCAGGGGGGCATTCTGACACTGATGGGCACAGAACCCGGACACTACCGCACCGCGTCGGGGCCTCAGATTCATTGGAAACCGGGCGAGTGGCATCACCTCGCGGGAACCTGGCGTGCGGCGCGGCTTGAGGTCTATGTAGACGGACAGCGCGCAGGTTTCGTGGACAGTCCTCTGATTCCCGACAAACTCGCCGACACCTTTCGCGTGGGAGATCACCCGTGGCACGTTGCTCGCAAGAAGCAGACGCTCGTTGATGAGGTCAAGCTTTATTCCGTCCCTCTCGACGCCGAGAGCATCGCTCGTTCCGCGCGTGGTGAGCCGGTGCAGTACAAACCTCAGATTCTCGTCCAATTGACCGCGGATCCCGTCACCGCGATCCTTCACGTCACCTGTGACGCCGCTGGTCTGGTGGGTGATCTGGGAACCGGTCGAACGGCGCACGTCGAACTGGTGCCGAAGGGGAAAACTGAAGTCGTAGCCCACGCGGATCTGACAGCTTTTCCGAAGGATGTAGGGAACTGCGAACTGTCCGTTGCCAATGTCCCGCAGGGCGAGTATGAACTCCGAACACTCCTCCTCGATGACAAGGGTGTTGAAGTGGCTCACGCTGTGTCACCTTTCACCAAACCGGGCCCGCCGGTCTGGAGCGGCAACACATTGGGCACCACCGACAAGGTGCTTCCGCCGTGGACTCCTTTGAAACCTTATCCCAATGTGCCCTCTGTCGAGTGCTGGGGGCGACGCTACGACTTCAGCTCGTTCCTCAAGCAGGTGAAGTCTTCGGAGGCCGATCTGCTGGCAGAGCCGGTGACGCTCGAAGCAGTCATCGGCGGGAAGTCGGTCCCTTTGAACGCACCGTGCCACCTCGAAAGCTCAACCGCGTCGAAAGCCGTCATGACAGGTCAGGCTGAGGCAAACGGCTTCCGTGTCGCCGTCCACCACGAGATCGAATTCGACGGGTTCACGTGGACAGACCTCAGCCTCGAAGCCGCACAGCCGCTACGCGTGGACGAGTTGCGGCTCACATGGACCATGCCGAAGACTCAGGCGACGCTGATGCACGCCGACACGAGGAAGTGGATTGACAGTCCCGCGGGCAGCATCAAGCCGGACGGATGGTCGTCCGACTGGACGCACTTCTTCTGGCTGGGCAACGAAGACCGCGGCCTGTCGTGGTATGCCGAGACCGACCGCAACTGGCGTCACTCCAAGGAGAGACCTGACCTTCAGGTTGTCCCCGAAGGCGACCACGTGAAGGTGATCGTCCGGCTGATCGCCGAGCCGACCGACGTGACATCGAAGCTGGAGTATGGCTTTGGCATGATGGCGACACCCGCCCGTCCGCAACCGAAGGACGCGCGTCGCTGGCGTATGACTCCCGCAGTGCGGCCGACCTTCGACATCGTGTGGCCGAACGGCAACATGAAGTGGTACGGCTACACGGAGCCGGTGGATCCGCAGAAGTTCACTGCGCGTGTGAAGGAGGCCCATGACAAAGGCTGTCTGACCGTGCCCTACATTAACTTGAACTACGCGTCGGCGGGCATTCCGGAGTGGCAATACTACGGTTCTCGCTGGTTCGATCCAGCGCGCGTAGTTACGCCCGGCGACGTGGCGAAGATGGGTTACTCCTCGATGGGAACCTGTCCCGCGGTTCGCGACTGGCAGGACTTCATCCTTTACCGGATCAACGAGATGATTGACCGCTACCAGGTGGACGGCATCTACATTGATTGCTGGGGTCCCTCGCCGTGCCAGACTAGCCCCTGCGGCTGGAAGGACGAGAAAGGCGCTCTGCACCCCACGCGCCCTATCCGCGCCTATCGAGAGATTCTCAAACGGGTCTATTCCCTGTTCCGGGAAAGGCGACCCAACCCGCTGCTCATGGTGCACATGTCGTCCGAGGTCAACATCCCGATGCTGTCCTTCACCGACACGATTCTCGATGGTGAACAATACCGCACCGGGAAGCTGAAGGATGACTACCTCGACCTGTTGCCGCCGGACAAGTTCCGGGCCGAGTTCATGGGACGCAACTACGGACCTGTAGACTTCTTTCTGCCCGAACTGCGCGACCCGAACCTCCCGATTGGCACGCCCAACCTGGCAGGCTATCTGATGCTGCATGACGTGAACGCTTGGCCGATCCGGTCGGATGCAAAGGTGTGGAATCGCCTCTACGACGCGCTCGACGCCTTTGGGATTGCCGACGCTCGTTTCCTGCCCTACTGGCAGGACAGTGGCGCGCGAACAGATCCGCAGGTTCTGGTATCGTCCTATGTCGGCAAGTCCGGAGCGGTCCTCGCCGTCATGAACACCGGCGACGCCATCGAGGCGAAGGTCACCCTCGACCTGAAGCGTCTCGGTCTGAAGAGCATCACTGGCGCCGCTGACGTGCTCAGAGACGAGAAGATGAAGGTTGAGGGGAAGGCTCTCACCATGCCGCTCGTCCGGCGGCAGGGACGAGTGATTGTGGTGAGTCCTTGACCTCTCGGGGAATCTTCGCACTGAAGGATGGACCAATATGCGGCACGCTGCCACAGGCTTTGCAGTAGTGAGGATGACAAACGATGGTTGATACTAAAGTCCGACTGATTCTCTGTGGAGGAAGTCGCCTGCTCGCCGCACTGTTAGTTGTCTGCTGGATGCAATCTTCCACACGGGCGATGGAGTTCACTGTCGCGACAAATGGCAGCGACACCGACCCCGGTACAAAGGCGCAGCCATTCCGAACGATTCAACACGCCGCGGAGGTGATGCAGCCGGGGGATACGTGTATGATTCGCGGCGGCGTACATCGTGAGACGGTGCGACCGAAAGTCTCGGGTGACCCGGGCAAGCCGCTGCGGTTCGCGGCGTTCGGGAATGAGACCGTGACCGTTAGTGGAGCGGACGCGCTGTCGAGTGACTGGTCCGTTCACAATGGCAGCATCTACAAAGCGACGACCGACCGCCGGTTCATTCAGCTTTTCGTAGACGGGAAGATGATGCAGGAGGCGCGGTGGCCGAATTCGCCGCCGGAAGACGTCATGCGGATGAATCGGGCCGAGGCAGGGCCAGGTACCGACTACGATACTCTCGCCGATCCAAGTCTGCCTCCGGGAGATTGGAGCGGCGCGCTGGTCCTCCTCTGGCCGGGGAGTCGCTGGACAAACTCCACACGCCGTATCGTTGATTACGCTCCGGGCAAGGGCTTTCGCTTCGACCGCACCCTCCGCCGCGAGAAGGCCGATCCCTACCACGAGAAAGATCCCTACCGGCCACAGCCGGGCAACCCGTTCATTCTCTTCGGCAGCCTCGCGGGACTCGACAGTCCCGGCGAATGGTATTTGGATTCTGCAAAGGGGATCATCTATCTGTGGTCGGTCGGTGGCGAATCACCCGCGGCGCATGCGGTCGAGGTCAAGCAGCGCGACCTCGCCTTCGATCTGAGCGGTCTCGGGAATATCGAGGTGCGAGGGCTGCGAATCTTCGCGGCGGCCATCTCCATGACCGACGCTCACGATTGCGTGATTGAGGACTGTCACCTGCGCTACCCCGAGCATCTCCGTGAGATTGACGGCTACAAGATGCCGCCGATCAAGAACGTGGTCACGGGTCGGAACAACGAATGGCGGCGGTGCAGCATCGTCTACTCAGCGACAACCGCTCTGCGGTTGGCAGGAGAGAACAACCGTATCACGAACAGCATCGTGCACGATGCGAACTACCTTGGCACGAGTCGGGGCGCGCTGGAGTTGTCCGGGACGGGTGCGGTGGTGCGGCAGTGCAGCCTCTACCGGGCGGGGAGAGACATCGTTCAGCACGGCGGCGCGAAGAAGATTCGCGTGGAATACAACGATATTCACCACGCGAATATGCTCAACAACGATTCGGGCGCGACCTACGCCTGGGGCACGGATGGTGAGGGGAGCATCATCGCCTGGAACTGGGTGCACGACAATCTGGGCGACAGCACCAACGGCATCTATCTCGACAACTTCTGCAAGAACTTCATCGTGCACCACAACGTGGTCTGGAACAACAACGGCAACGGAATTCGTTTGAATAGCGACGCCACCAACCACCTGATCTGCAACAACACCCTCACGAAGAACCTCACCCCCTTTGGCGTTTACACCTACTCGGGAAGGATTCCGACGCAGAAGGGCACGCGCATCATCAACAACCTGATCATCGGTCGTTTGAAACAGAGCGACCCGCAGGTATTCGTCCAGGGAGAGTTGGCGCCGGACGTGCACCACAACGGTTGCTTTCCGATGGATTCGCGGGCGGTGCCCGCGGCTGCATCCGGCGCCATTGACGCGGGGATCGTAGTGCCGGGGATTACCGACGGTTACAACGGGAAGGCTCCGGACGTCGGCGCCTACGAATCCGGCGACAAGTACTGGACAGCGGGCGCGGACTGGAAAGATGAAGCGTTCATCGCCTCGCCGCCGATGGACTTGCGCTTCGAGCCGAGGAAGCCGGTCACCGAATCCAGCATGATCCTCGACGGTCTTCAGCTCTGGCTGGACGCCGCGGATGTGAAGAGCGTCGAGGTAGACGTGGCCGGCAACCTGCGCCGGTGGAAAGATAAGTCACTGAAAGGACATGACGCAAGCCCCGGAGGCGGCGCAAAAGCTTGCGCGTTGCAGCGGGACGCGATCGAGGGGAAGCCGGTCATACACTTTGGAGGTGTGGCCAGCCTGAAGCTGGGGACGTTCCGCCCTGGAGCAACCCCGGTGACGACCTTCGTCGTTTCACGGGGACGCGAGGGCGCTGGCGCTCCGTGGCAGCGAATCCTCGGGGCTTACGGCGGAAAGGGGATCGAGTGGGAAGCGCCGAACTGGATCATCGTGCGACCGGGCGGTGGCAAACCCGAGGCTTACGAGGCGCAAGTGTTTTCCGTCAAACGACGGAACGGCTGTGTGCTCGCCGGATTGGTTCTGGGTGGTTCGACGGTTGGAGAACATCAATTCCTCGACGGAGATGTCGCTGAAGTTCTCGTCTACGACCGCTGTCTGGCGGAAGAGGAGGAAGACGCGATTCTGGATTACCTCGGGAGGAAGTGGGGGATCAAGAACTTGTAGGACGGCGATCACAAAGTCAGGACAAGCGTAAGCTCTGATATTGAGCGGGAGTTATCGAGTTCGCAACCTGGCACGCAACGTCCTACACATGAAAAACAAGGGCGCTACGCGTCAGTTCAATGTAATCATAAGTCTCGAATCTCGTGACGATGGTCGCCATTTGCGACATGAACAACGCTTCGAGGTCAACATTCGAGATATTGCCAGTCGAGACGAGGAGAAGCTGCGGCGGTTCACGGGACAGAAGGAACGAGTTCACGAAATCGGCATCTTTGGTAATGACCACACGCTGTTGAAGTTCGGCAACGTCATTGATCTCTGCGTCGGTAGTTTGGTTGGATTTTGGCCGGTCGAGGGTATGTCGAACGTCGTGACCGGCATCCCGCAAACACCGTGCCAGTCGCCGAGGCAGTTGAGCATCAATGAGGAATCTCATGAAACGACTGGATCCATCCGTTTAACCTGACTCAATCGTGTCGCGAATAACAGAACAGCCAGCAGATCCTCACGCTCCAGGTCCGCGTAATCCGCGAGGATTTCGTCGATCGTCATTCCAGAGCTCATCAGTTCCAGGAACGTTTCCACGGGATAACGCAAGCCCCGAATGACAGGCTTCCCGTGGCAAATCTGCGGGTTGACTGTAATCCGATCAACGAGTGTGGTCATCACTTCTTCTCATTCCTCCTTTAGCGGCTGCATCCTATCATTCGTGTCGGTGTGTGTCAACGCCAGGCAAGCGTCCCCTTACATTGACGCCTCTCTCTCGCAATGGTAGGATGCGGCACTCACTGATTTGATGGAATGCAGGGAAGGATACGTGCATTATGCAAATCTTCAGGACTGCGTGGATGGTAGGGCTCTTAATGATGCTCGCAATCAGCGCGCAAGCTGCACCGTATGTCGTGGACGATTTCGCCTCAAACCAGCCGAACGGCTGGCAGCTCAGCGGGTCGCCTGACTATTACAAGGGCGGCTTCGGCGCGAAGGGAGTCACTATCGAACCCAACGCACTGGCTGGCAAGCCCGCGATGCGAGCGCCGATTCATATTCCCGCGGACGCCTCCACCCCTGCCGTCTGGCTCACCAAGCCGCTGCCCAACCTTTCCGGTCTTTTCAAGTGGGAACGCTTGACGTTCCGCTACAAACTGACTTCCACGAGAGGACTGGAATCGGAGCGAGGTCTCGTCTGCCGCTTCCGCACCAGTCCAACAACCTTCACTGATATTCCCTTTGCCTCACCACGCGGAGTCAGGTCGGGTGTGTGGCAGGAAGCAACCATTGCGTTCGGGAAGACGGGACCGCCCATCAATATCTATTCCAACTACTTCAACTCCATCAAGGAGCTCACCTTCCGGTTCGGCGGCGTTCAGGGGCAGGCGTATGACGGCGAGTTCTGGGTGTCCGAGATCTGCCTCCACGCAAAAGCTCCCGACGATTGGAGTTACCAACCGCGGATCACGCCTCGCCCGACCGGCAGCTTGCGCCGCGCGTTGGTGATTACTCATTCCGCCGCGAGTTTCTACTTCGTGCGGGAGGCGCTTGAGGCGATGAAGGTCAAGGTGGATCGTCGCTTGTTCCGCGGTCTGCACTTTCCCATCTTTGGTTTTCCCGCGACGGAGAAGGAGTTATTCGGCTACGACGTCGTTGCTTTGGTGGACGTTGATCCCTACGTGTTGACACGACAGCAGGTGGAGTGGCTATGTGACTACGTGGCGAGTGGAGGTGGATTGCTGTTCGCGGGTGGACCAACAACGTTGGGCGCAGCTAAAGTCTTCCCGCCGCCTCTAACGGAGTTGCTACCGGTGACGTTTGATGAAGGGCGCGAGATGGTGACGGTGAATGCCCCGCCGCAGTCCGCGACCCCCCACCTCATAACAAACGGGTTCGCGAAAGAGCTGGAACGAGTCACAAAAGGTCATGCCCTCAAGGTTAAGCCCGACTCCACTTTGCTGCTCCGCGCGGGTGTGGCAACGCCGACCGGATGGGGCATGTATACCGGTGGCAATTGGGACGATGGGGTGTTATCTCTTTCCGATG
Source organism: Armatimonadetes bacterium CG2_30_59_28 (assembly GCA_001872605.1). Lineage (GTDB taxonomy): Bacteria > Armatimonadota > Abditibacteriia > CG2-30-59-28 > CG2-30-59-28 > CG2-30-59-28. Next base: position 8,899 of record MNXM01000235.1, read on the forward strand.
ACGCTCACTCGGGCAAGCACAGCGCGATGCTGACGACTCGGAAGTTCTACGTGGACCCGGCGACCGGGAAGCCGACCTTCATTGGTCTCAAGTTGATGCAGGGCGACTCCAATGGCTACGACGGTTCTCGCGCCTACACCGCGAAGCCAAGCATGACTTACCACTTCGCTTTCTGGCTGAAGGGAGACGCGCCGGGAGTGAAGGTTCATGCTGTGAGCTGGAAGACCGACGAGGCAAGGGCTGATGACCGCGAAGAACTCGGAACGACGCTGGGAGTCGTGAAGCCCCCCCACGCCTGGCAGCGTTACGAGGGAAGCTTCACGACCGCGGCAGCCACTCGCCGGTTTGCTTTGGCTTTCTACGTGAGCGGAGGTCCTCCTGACTTTCCCTTAGGAACGAAGATACTTGTGGATGACGTGGAGATCACAGAAGGGAACGAAAGGACTAACCTGGCAACCAATCCCGGTGCGGAAGAAGACGCCTCGGTTCCCATTCTGACGACAGGCGCATATCATCGGGGTCGAGTTGCCTTGCTCGACGGGTATCCCGAAGTCGGAAACACTACAGACAACTGCTTCTTCACGACGGGTGAGTATCGCACCTTGCTGGCGCGCACGTGCCAGTGGCTTTCCGGACAGCAACCCACCGCGCGCAATCTCCCCGGTTACGCGCCTCTCAATGCCGACTTCCCTCCCGCTCAGCCGCTGGACCGCGCCAAGTTCTACCCGATCATCTCATGGATCGGTACGGAGGGCGGTGGTCAGCTACTTGACGAGCGCGGGTTGCGTGAGCGAGTGGACGATCTGTGGGAGCACGGGTTCAACACGGTCGCCTTGGGTGGCGTGCGGGACCTCGGTCGGCAACCGCTGACGAATGAGGCGCGTCTGCGAGACTATGCGGTGCGGTACGCTCAATCTCGCGGCATGGCAGTCATGTTCGAGTATGAGCAACTCACCGACCTGAACAAGGAACGTCCACCCACCTTGTGTGTCTTCTCGCCGAGCTACCGTGAGGAACTGGCAAAGCAGATCGTGCCGAAGCTGGAGGCCGGAAAGCGATATGAACGAGCGCTGTGCATCAAGATACTGGACGAGCCGACCGCGACCGATGTGACACTCGACCACTGCGACCTCTGCCAACGGGAGTTTCAGCAACGTTTCGGCAGGCTGTTGAGGAAGCGGTCCGAGATACCTGCAAACGACCGCGAAGGTCAGCGACAACTCAACCAGTTCATTGCGGATTACGTCGCCACCGGTTACCAGACGATTCGGCAAATCGCGGATGAGGCTCGCATCCCCTTTGGTTTGCTGCTGACCTACATGTCCACAGCTTTCGGCTACTATGACAACAGTCTCGAGGTGGAAGACGCTTACGGCTGGTCGAAGGCAGCGGACTACATGGATTTCGATGTGTATCCTTACTTCTACCCCGCATCGCAGAGGATTCGGATGGTGACGGCCCACGACTGCTTTGCCGTGCAGCGCGTCATCGCCGAGCATACCGGCAAGCCCGCAGGCTTCTACAACGAGCTGGACGACCGCAACTACCCGATGCAGATCAACCCGATCGATGCGAGCGCCGAATGCGCGTGGACGGCGGTCGGTCAGGGGTGTCGTTACCTGAATTCGTTCATCAACGTGGCATTCAGCACAGGCAGCGGCGCGCGACCGGAGCGGTGGGATTGCCTCGGTCGAGAGTTGAAGAAGATTCGCGAGGCCGGGTCTCTCCTGCTGCGGACCCGGAAAGCTCCCTCGTCTGTGGCTCTCTACTTTCCACAGACGCAATGGATGAGTGGCGGGACCAAGTTCGCCCCAGCTTACGCGTATCAACTATTCCTCCGCGTCTTCGGCGAGTGTGACATCGCGCATGAACAGGTCATCGCCGAGCGCGGCACCTTCGGCGCAGTGAAGGTGCTGGTGGTCGTTGACACCAATTGCCTTCCGGACACAGCCGCAGCAAGGCTTGTGGCCTTCGTCAGTTCTGGTGGCTGGCTTTTGTGTGACGAGACTGCAAAGCTGCCTGCTGGATTGTCCAGCAATCCGCGCGTGATTCATTTTCGGGGTAGTCTCGACCAACGCTACCGCGAGGCAGTGGAGAGACCGGATTCGGAAGCTCGCGCCGAGTTGATGAAGCAAGTGGGCGAAGCAATGAGGTTCCTCCGTAGACGCATCTCTGGTCGCCGTGCGCAGAGATCGAGAGTCCCTTCCTATTCGTCGTTCGGGTACTCCAGACGCGACACCATCATGCCCCTCTTCTCGAGCACTTTCAGCATCACACGTTCCACCAGGCGTACGAACTTTGTTAGAATGAAGTCCCGCTTCACCATGGGGCGGACGAGGACCGTTGACAGCCCCATGCGATTCCCGCCGAGGACATCCGTGAACATCTGATCGCCGATACCGATCGTCTCCGACGGAGTTACGTTCATCTTTTCCAGCGCCATACGGAACGCGCGCTTGCTGGGTTTTACTGCGAGGGTCACACAGTCGATGCCCAATCGCTTGGCCAGTTCCTCGACGCGTCGCACACCCCCCGAGTTGGAGACGATACACACACTAAGCCCGGCTCGCTTCAGGCTCTCAACCCACTGTGCAATTTCCGGAGAAAGGTCGTCGGTGTTCCACGGCACGATGGTGTTGTCCACGTCGAGAACGACGCCCCGGAACCCGCGGGAGTAGATCCACGCGACGGGCACATCGAGCACGGAATCAACTCTGGCAACGGGACAGAAAAGTTTCAGCAGGCTCATGGTTTGCGTTGCGTCCTTTTGTTGGCGCGGATTCTGCGAATTGCCCTCTGGTGTTCGGCAAAAGTTCGACTGAAGACGTGACTTCCGTCAGGCTTGGCGACGTAAAAGAGCCGATCGGTGATCGCCGGACGCAGCGCTGCCTCGATGGAGGCAAGCCCCGGGTTGGCGATGGGCCCCGGTGGCAAGCCAGCGTGAAGGTAGGTGTTGTACGGCGAATCGATGGCCAGATCTGAAAATAGCAAACGCTCTTTGTGAATGCGCCGAGCGTATTGCACGGTGGCGTCACACTCCAGCCGCATTCCCTTCTTTAGCCGTTTCGTCAGTACTCCCGCAATCAGTGATCGTTCCCGTGGGATTTTCGCTTCCCGCTCCACCAGTGAGGCCAAAGTGACAAGCTCCTTCAGACTCAAACTGCTCCGGTCTATCTCCGCACTCAGGGGACGAAGAACGATCTTCTCGAAAGTTGTCAGCATCCGCAGTATGGCCTTCGCCTCCGCCTCCGACTCATCCATGGGCAGATAGTAGGTGTCGGGAAGGAGGAAGCCCTCCAAACTGCCCGCCGGGGCCCACGGTGGCAGATTCACCTTCCCCGTGGGCTGGTAGGCCGCAAACTCAAAACGCGCGGCGTTGCACAGCCGCTTCTCCTCCAGCTTTCTCGCGACCTGGGCGATGGTGAATCCTTCCGGTATCGTGATTCGCACCAGATCGATCTTGCCAGTCTCAATCTTCTGCAGAACCTGATAGGGGCTCATGCGCTGGGCGAGGCGGTATCCACCGGCTTTCAGACGGGTGCCAATGCCGGTGACTCTGGCTACAAGCAGGAGAGCCGTCGGGTTGCTGACAATCCGCCGGCTGTGCAACTCGCCGACAATTTGCGTTAGTGTCGCTCCCTGGGGAACGATCACGTAGCGTGAATCGGGATCGATGGTCGCGACGCGCAGTACATTGGCGCACAGATAGATCGCGATGGCAAGGGCAATCGCGACGACAGAGAAGACTGCCCAAAGGACATATCGACGGACGAAGAGATGGACCTTCGTCGCGCCACCCGCGGCTTCTTCTTTCATGCGCTGCCGCTCCGATGTCCATCCAGATATTGCTGCAGGATGATTGCTGCCGCTACCTTGTCCACGACGTGTTTCCTCTCCGCGCGGGACACATCCCCCTCCAACAGAGCGTGAGTTGCCTGGCGCGTGGTGAATCGTTCGTCAACCAGCGCAATCCTCGCCGTTACAGTTACCCGCAGCAGTTCCGCAAACTCCCGTACCTGTTTCTCCGCCTCACCGGTCTTGCCATCCGTTCTGAGCGGGAGTCCAATGACCACATCACTCACGTCCAGCGAACTGACCAGTTCGCCGATCTGCCGAATGACCTCCTCGGTTCCCTTCCGTCCCGGTTTGCGCTGGAGGACGGAGTGGGGAGACGCAATCATGCGCAACGGGTCGCTCACTGCGACACCGATTCGCTTTTCACCCACATCGAGGGCAAGGATGCGCTGCGTGTCCATCAGGGCGTCACCTCCGAAGGGGCAGTATCCGGGGAAGGAGAACCGCGGTGACCGAACAGGAGACTGTAAAGGACCGTCAGGTACGTCGCAGCCATGATTGCGAGCACGACGACGCCGGAATCGTTTATCAGAAAGCCCGCGACCATCCCGACGGGCGCGCCGAACAGGGCGCGTCTCAGCAGCGGGAAGCGCTCATCGAGGCTACGCGGGAATCTCCTGGAAGAGTAGATCCACGCAGACAGCGAGATCAGGATCGGCAAGAGAATGAGACTGCCGGGCGTTGTGGCAATGAATCGCTGATTCATGGCGAGTTTGCGTTGCGCCGTTCCCCAGATCTCGGGGAGCGCGAGCTGGAAGGTGCGACCGATGTGAGACTGCTGCTGGTAGGGGTGCACGAAGTCGAGACCGCTGGCCGCAGCCGCCAGCAGAACGATCACCAATGCAGTGGCTGTTTGCTTCCACGTCCAGCGCGGGCAGATGAGGGCGATGGTCGATGTTCCCAAGGCCGCGGCGGCCGTGACGCTGCCGCCGAAGTTCGCACCGAGTGACGAGTGCCCCAATGTCAGTGTGGCGAAAAGCGAGACGCAGGCAAAGAGAACCACAGTCATCGCCGGCGCGGCGTTGTCCTTCCCGGCGCGAGACAGCCCAACGGACAGTAGCAACGAAGATATGAGGACAGAAGCATACTCGTTTCCCATTCCATAGAACCGACTACCGGTCACGAGGGCGAAGGAGAGGGGTGAGAAACGTGAGAAGTGGAGGAAGATGTCCAACAGAATAAGCAGTGAAGTCGCACGCACCCAGAACTCCACCCCGTTCCTACCTCCCCGGGTTGCCGGGAGCATCATCAGGAGTGATAGCCCGATGGCGGCCGCCGTCGCCAGCAGGCTCATCCGCCCGGACAGCAGGTAGTTCAGATACCCGAGGGGAATGAAGCTGAGGGAAATGAGGTATGTCGCTGCCAACAGACCGGCCAGAGCGATGTCGATTCGTGAGCGCCGCTCTCGCGTTATCTGCAGTATCAGGAACCCGATCAGAATCACAGACCAGACATAAGCAGCGAACAGCGTGTTGGTGAGTGGGGACGCCGCGTGCGTGCGGCTCGTCCACTGGTCCAGTCGTTTGACGTACTCAACGGGCGACTCGCGAGGGAACCGCGGCGCCGGTACGGACTGAATCGGCATCCCGATCATGCCAGCCTCTCGCGCTTCGGACAGCGGGATGTTGAAAAAGGAAAGGATCGTGGGGGCGATGTCGACGACAGATACCAGTCCTTGCCAGCGCGTAGACTGGGAGGAAACCGTTCGATAGCGATCGTCTGGAGTTGCATACAAGAGGGGAAACAGAGACTCTGTTCGAGACATGCCGATGACAAGGACTGTTGTGTTGGTTGGGTTGGGGCATTGAACTAATCTCAGTATCTCAGCATCGACATCGCGCCACAATAAGTCTCTTCCCACTGCCTGCGTGAACCACCAGCCAATCTCCACCACTTCCATGTCCGTCTGTGCCGCTCCTTCAGCGCGGGGGATATTGGTTCCGAAAGCATACTGGCACAGCATTCCGTCGGAATGGAAAGGACGCACGCACAGTTTCACATCGTGTCGCTTCAGAAGTCGCGTGAGCGGTGTTGTTTCCGGAGGTTCCGGCAGGAATTGGGAGTCCGGTCGGCCAGTGCCAATGGCGGTCATCCAAGCCGTCGCACGGGTGAGACGGGATGGGAAAAAATTGACCAACCCCGGCGCGCCATCGGTGAGAAGCCGCTCCAATACGGGGGAATGCTCGTACCAGTCCGAAAGGCGGGAAGACGAGACGATGATCATCACCAGCTTCGGAGGAGACTTCGCCGTGGACGGCCCCGACCAGACCACCGACACCGTGGCGGTGACAATGCACAGGCAGACGCTGGGAAAGAGGTGTCGGTAGAGGTTCATGCAGACGACTTGACTTTGGATCGAATCATGTCTGGGACGCGTGACAGCGCGTCTGGCACTTTGTCTGGCTCCTTCCCTCCCGCTTGGGCGAAGTCGGGACGACCTCCCCCTCCTCCTCCGCACAGCTTAGCGATTTCACGGATCAGGTTGCCCGCGTGCGCGCCGCGGGAGACGGCCTGCGGGGATGCTTTGCTGACAAGGAGCACCTTGCCTTCCGTCACACTGGCAAGCAGGACGACCGCGGGATCCAGCTTCTCGACGATTTGATCCGCCATCGAGCTCAGGGATTCCTGCGTCATCCCCTCCAACGATTCAGCAACGACGTGAATCCCGTCAACTTCTGCGGCTGCGGAAATGATATCCCCGACTCGCGATGCAGCCGACTTCTGCTGCAGGGCGTCCATTTGCTTTTGCAACGACTTGACCTGCTCTTGGAGTCGGTCGATACTGGTGAGCAGTTGCTCCGGCAATGTGTTGAGCTTGTGCGCTGCTGCGAGCAACTGGTCCTCAACTTGCCTCAGGTGTGCGACAACTGCCTCGCCAGTGATTGCCTCAATCCTGCGGAGGTTTGAGCCAATGCTGGATTCGGTGACGATCTTGCACACGCCGATGTCGCCCGTCCGACGGACGTGGGTCCCTCCACACAACTCCAGGCTCACGACGGTCTCTTCGCCGATGCGGATGACGCGCACCTGGTCGCCGTACTTCTCGCCAAAGAGGGCCATCGCTCCCATATTGCGGGCATCCTCCAGGCTGGTTTCCACAGGAGTGACCGGCACATTCTGAAGGATGTGTTGGTTGACCTCCTGTTCGACGGCGACAAGCTCATCATCCGTGAGCGCGGAGAAGTGCGCAAAGTCGAAACGCAGCCGGTCGGGTTCCACCAGTGAACCCGACTGTGTCGCATGGTCGCCGAGGACCTTGTGCAGAGCCGCGTGCAGGAGATGGGTGCCCGTGTGGGCGCGTTGCACCGCATCTCGCCGCAAGCCGTGAACGCCGGCATGCACCTGCATCCCCGAAGTCGGCGTTCCCTCCAAGTCCTCAGCTCTGTGGAGTATTACTGATCCCTCCCGCTGAGTATCGACCACCCGCGCCCGGAATCCCGTGGCAGTGATTTTGCCCTGATCGCCAATCTGTCCGCCGGCTTCCGCGTAAAAAGGCGTCGCTTCCAGCACAAGCCAGGTTTCGTCTTCCCTCTCGACCACCTCCACAATGGTCGTCTCTATTGCCGATTCCGAATATCCCCGAAACAACGTGGGAGTAGAAGTTGTCATTCCGCCTCTCGCTGTCGCCTTGACTGCGGAGTGCGATCGGCGCGCCTGGGCGCGCTGCTGCTCCATGGCTTCCGCGAACCCGTGTTCGTCCAGTGTGAAGCCTTGCTGCGACGCGATCTCAGCAGTCAATTCCCTGGGAAAGCCAAACGTATCGTAGAGGCGGAACACGTCTTTCCCCGGAATGGTTGACTCCTTCCGCGCCTTTAGGTGAGCAATGATCCCCTCCAGCAACTCCAACCCCTGCTGCAGCGTCTCCCGGAACCGCTCTTCTTCCCGTCGCACGACCTTGGTCATGGTCTCCTGTTTGGAGACGAGTTCTGGATAGATATCGCCCATGGTTCGAGACACGACAGGCATAACCCGATAGAGAAAAGGCTGTGTCAGCCCGAGTCCTTTGCCGAAGACATAGGCACGACGCAGGATGCGCCGCATGACATAACCACGACCTTCGTTGGAGGGCATGATGCCATCGGCGGCAAGGAAGGCGAGAGCGCGCGCATGATCGGTAATGATGCGGATGGCGACATCCGTCTCTCCCTCGCGCCCGTAGTTGATGCCACAGGTGGGGTCTTGTTCTCGCGCAATCTGAACGATGTACTCCACGATCGGTTTCAGCCCGTCACCGTCAAAGATGGTTTGCTGCCCCTGCAGGATTGCTGCGACGCGCTCCAAGCCCATGCCGGTATCAATCCCCGGCGACGGAAGCGGAATCAGTTCCCCGCCTTGCTGTTGATCGTACTGCTGGAAGACCAGGTTCCAGATCTCACCGTAGCGGTCGCAGTCGCAACCGGGCTTGCAGTCGGTATGCCCACAACCGAACTCCGGTCCGCGGTCGTAGAAAATTTCGGAATCCGGCCCACACGGTCCGCGGTCACCCACCGGCCCCCACCAGTTGTCTTTCCTCCCGAATCGCAGGACGCGATCCGCAGGAATGCCGATATGGTTCTTCCATATCGCCTCCGCCTCGTCGTCCTCCTGATAGACTGAGAACCACAGCACTTCGCGCGGGATCTCCAGCACGTCGGTGACAAACTCATATCCCCACTCGATGGCTTCCTTCTTGAAATAGTCGCCAAAGGAGAAGTTGCCGAGCATTTCGAAAAACGTCGCGTGTCGCCAGGTGCGCCCAACCTCCTCGACGTCATCTGCCCGACAGCACTTTTGACAACTCACGATTCGAGAATGAGGGGGAGCGCTCTCGGCTTTAAAGAAAGGCACCAATGGCTGCATTCCCGCAGAGGTGAGCATCGTTGTCTTGTCACCATAGGTCTCAGGGTTGAGCAGCGCGCTGGGAATAACGCGATGATCTCTCTGAACGAAGAAGTCGATAAACTTCGTGCGAATTTCCGTGGTTGTCATTCAGACTCCATTTCAGTTACTCGGACTGCTTTGCAGGGCCTACATCGGCGGCCGCGCCGGCGACGGCCGGTGGTTCAGAATTGGTCTTACGGGAGTCTTCGCTCTCCGTTCTCCCCCGACGTGGCTTGCGTGCCCTTAACCGGCGAGGGGGTCGCGCCTCACGCACCGGTGAGTAATGGCGGTCAAGCTGCTCCAGTTCGCCCACCGGTGTTCTCAATTTCGGGAAGAGATGCAACAACAGTACCTTCAGCGTTCCGGCAACAGGGACGGCTATCAGCATTCCGAGAATCCCGTATATTTGTCCTCCCGCCATCAGCGCGAACAATACCACGAGAGGGTGCATCCCCACCTTGCCTCCCACCAGCTTCGGGGTAATCAGGTTATCGAACAGTTGATTGAGCAGCGCCATTGCGAGTACGGACAGAATCACACAGGTCCACGGTGCATGATCGGCCGTCAAGTAAGCGGCCGCCCCCACGGCAACGGCGTTGATCCCGGCTCCCAGGTACGGAATCAGGCACGTTATCCCTGCCAGCACGGACAACGTGAGCGCGTACTTCATGCCGAAAAGCCACGTAAAAATCGAGAGGACTCCGAAGGTTGTAACCGACACCAGGAAGGAGACCACCGTCTGACCTCGCACGTACTTGGCGAGCATCTCGTTCACCGCACGGCTCATGTTGACCACGTCGTCCTGGTAGTCGGCAGGAAAGAGGGACAATAATTTGAGGCGGATGGGGTCGAACTCGTTCATAAAGTAGAAAGTGATAACGGGGAGCAGTGCCAGGAGGAACAGGCTCGAAATAGCGCCGCCGATCCACTGCGCGGCCCTTTCGGCCAGGTGCGGCACGACCTCACGGAATTTCATCTTTGCTTCTTGCAGCGCATCGAGAATCTGCGGAGGCACCTCGTACCGGTCGAGGAAATCCTCTCCCGTGGCGACCAGGTCCATGACCTGTTCCTGATATGCGGGAACGCTCCTGATGGCCATCTCTACCTGGCGAATGGTCGTCGGGATTACGAATACCGCTACGATGGTGAACAACAGGAAGAAGACGAGAAAGACGAGCCACACCGCCTTCCCGCGCGACCATCCGCGTCGCTGCAATCGGTCCAGAAGGGGGTCAAAGAGATATGCCAGGAACAGTCCCAGCAGAAAGAGTGGTAGAATCTCCCGCACACGCCATGCGATCCAGATGAAGAAAGCAGCGAGCAGCCCATATCCCACCAAGCGGAGGAGTCGCCGGTCTTCGGAGGCGATCCACTCTTCGTCAGCGGAGAGTGGAGTCGTTTTTTCGTCCATCAGTGCCTCACCTCTTGAATGAACTCTCGCAGACGCAGCATGGCGGCCCGCTTGATTCGGGATACCTGCATTTGCGAAACTCCCAGTTTCTGTGCGATCTCTGATTGGGACATATCCTCGAAGAAGAGGAGTGTTACAACGGTCCGCTCACGTCGATCCAATACTCGAAAGGCTTCATCAAGGTGGGAGCGGGCGTCGATGGCCTCGATGCCCTCGTCCAACAGACCAATGTAATCGAGAAAAGAATGTGTCCCCACATGTTCATCATCTGGGCCGAAGCCCGCGTCGAGGGAAACCACATCGCACGCCCGACCGGTTTCCATAATCTCCACGACACTCTCCTCCGAGACCCCCAGCGCCCTCGCAATCTCAGGAACCGTCGGGGAACGCTGTAAAGCCTGCGTCAGTTCTTCCACCACATTCCCAAGTTGATAACTCAACTCCTGCAGCCGACGCGGAACGCTCGCGCGTCGTCCCTTGTCCCGGAAGTAGCGCTTGATTTCCCCAACGATCATCGGAGTAGCATAGGTGGTGAATTTTACGTGCCTCTTCGGGTCGAAACGATCGAACGCGTCGACGAGCCCCACAAATCCCTGCTGCGCCAGATCCTCGATCGATTCACCGCGGTCGCGGAACTTACGGGCAAGGAAGTGCACAAGGCTAACGTGCTGCTCAATCAGAGCAGACCGAAGGGAGGGGTCCTTTGTTCGCTGCCACTGGAGATGCAGGTCATTAAACTGCTGAGGGTCATCCGTGGTGGCAGGCGCGGGGAACGCGGAAGGAGGGCATTCCGAATCGGCGCGGCCACGTCCACTGCCTCGGGGCGACCTCGTCAACTTGCTCACGCTCCCGCACGACTCCCCGGATTGGGTGTGGAATCCAGTTCTGTGCGAACTGCAAGCTCGACATTGATGTCTTCGTTGGTGTGCTTAACCATGCGGAGGCTGGTCCCGGAATCGGAGGAGGTATCGTACTCCACTCCGTCCATCAGAGCCTCGATCAGGAATAGCCCAAGTCCTTGCTCGGAAACTTCCTCAGGAGGCACCGTGGCTTTCCTGCGCCGCTCCAGCGGGATTCCTCTGCCCCGATCCTGCACCAGGATGGTCAGCGCGTCTTCCCGGGGGACGACTCGGACGATCACCTCGTTTGCGCCGGTGCCGTCATGTGCGTGTTGAATAGCATTATTGCAGGCTTCGGAAACGGCAAGCTTGATGTCCTCGACCTCATCGTATGTGAACGGCATCATGCTCGCCACACCGGACACCGCCAGACGAACGACCCGCACAAAAGAGAGATCCGACGGAATGCGAATCTCAATCACAGTATCTTCGCGACAGCGGCCCCCCGCCAAACCTGCGGATGCTGCGCGCTGTCCTGTGGTGGCAACCGATACGACCTGGGGCTCCTTCAAAGTGTCCGAGCTCAATTCTCCACCTCCGTTGAGCAGGGCACACTGTCCTCCGCGGCTTGCAGGGCCTCCTCAAGGGTTTCGTAGATGGCAAAGGCCCTGACAAGGCCGCTGATCTCCAGAATCCTCAGCAGTCTGCTCTGATGGCAGACGATATCGAGCCTGCCGCCTTTCTCCCGGGTCCTTTTGAGACCTCCCACGAGTGCACCCAATCCTGTGCTATCGATGAAGCTCACCTCTCGGAGGTCAACAATCAAGAGGGTTCGCGCATCGCTGACCTGAGCGGCGATCTCTTCTCGCAGGTCGTCACAGTTCGCGCTTTCCAGCTCTCCCGCCACCTCGATAACGGCAACAGCTTCCTGATGCACACGAGTTTTGATTGTGAGATTCACGGTTCACCCCTCACGCCCGAGTTGGCAATGCGCTGCAGCGTCGCCATTCGTTCCTTCAATTTCTTCTCCTGGCCAATGTCGATGGGTTCATAGTACGGACCGCTCTTGACCCCGGGAGGCATGTATTCCTGAACCACAAAATGAGCAGGCGCATCGTGAGGGTAACGATAGCCCTCTCCGTGCCCCAATTGGGCTGCGCCTCGATACGAGGCGTCCCGCAGGTGCTTCGGAATCGATGCCGCCGGTCGCCTCTCAACATCCTCAAGCGCCCGCTGCAATCCGACGTAGGAAGCATTGCTCTTCGGGGCCAGCGCAAGATACGTCGCCGCTTGAGCCAGATTCAACCGGGCTTCCGGCATGCCAACATATTCTACCGCATGGGCCGTTGCGGTGGCAACGACCAGGGCGAGAGGGTCGGCATTGCCAACATCTTCCGACGCAAGAATCACCATGCGGCGCGCAATCAGCCTGGGATCTTCTCCAGCCTTCACCATCTTCGCCAGCCAGTAAAGCGCCGCGTCGGCGTCGGAACCGCGCAGGCTCTTGATGAAAGCCGAAACCGTGTCGTAGTGCATGTCTCCGTGGGCATCGTACGCAAGCGCTCGTCGCTGCAGAGAATCCGCGACGTGCTGGAGGGAGATTCGCAGACGATCCTCCTCTCGCGGTGAGTCGGCAAGCTGCAAGCCAGCAACATGTACCACCGCCATTTCCAGCGCATTGAGCGCCCGACGAGCATCGCCGTTGGTATGGACGATGAGGTGTTCCATCGCATCCGGTTCCAGTTGAGCGGGGGTGCGCCCCAGACCGCGCTCTTCGTCGGATAGCGCGCGATGGATAATCTGCCTCAGATCATCAGCCGCAAGTGGGACGAACTGGAAGACTCGCGCCCGCGACAACAGCGGAGAATTGACGCTAAAATAGGGGTTCTCAGTTGTGGCTCCCAGCAGGATGATGGTCCCCGCTTCCACAAACGGAAGAAAGGCATCCTGCTGTGCCCGGTTGAACCGGTGTATCTCATCAATGAAAAGTACGGTGCGCTGTCCGTTCCCCGTCAGTCGGACCCGGGCCTGTTCCATTACTTTCCGCACTTCTGCGATACCGGAGGTCACCGCACTGAAGGTCTCATACCGCGCCCGGGTGCGGCGTGCGATGATGTGGGCCAGAGTGCTCTTGCCGCAACCGGCCGGCCCGTAGAAGATAGCCGAGGAGAGTTCGTCCCTCTCGATGGCAGCGCGGAGCATTTTCCCGGGACCGAGGATATCCTGTTGCCCGACAAACTCATCCAGCGTCTGTGGCCGCATTCGCGAAGACAGAGGGGCCGCTATGGGGAATGTTGTCGTCTCTGGGGTGTCGTCAAAAAGGGACATGCGCCATCACTCAATGCCGATGTGCGGAAGTAAACGCGGAGAGCGCCTCAGCGGCCCGCGTGAGCGTCCAATCATTGTGGGCTGTTCAGCCTGTCGCTGGATATAGGATGCCCAGAAAATAAATGCCCCGCCATCGCCGTGTGTCGTCAGGTTTTTGAACCCGCTTGCGCAGGTGGGTGCCTCCCGGAACTCGAGACGCGTGCGTCAGGAAGTTCACGAAGGTTTGGCTCCCTTGTATTGAGTGTTGGCTCAAAACTTCATCAGACGTCACGAACGCAGCAGGGCATCAAAGCGCTGTATCTGCATGATGTGAAAGCAACATGATAATAACACAGGCGAGTGGAGATTGACAAGGCACGCTGCGGGCACAAATTCACCGCGCGTCTGAACAGCTTTCCAGTAAACGTTATCCTGTCTCTCACAACCAACCGCTTGAACCCGTCTGCCGAGCAACGACCGGGGCTTGCGCTCGCGGTCAATTCCTGCGAGAATCTTCTCGGCTGAGTATGACAGACACAGCACACCCGGATGGGAGCGTTCATCGATGTTGGAGCTCGGCAAGGAACTTGAAAACGAACAGGAGGCATCGTGCTTTCACCTCGTGTATGACAGTGCGCCGCGGTATGTAAATGACCACTGTTTTGTCACCGCAAAGGACGGGACGTTCCACCTGTTTCACATCGTGGGCCCGGTGGGCAAGGGATGCTACGACGAGGGTTCCGAAATCACGTTCGGGCACGCCAGCAGCCGGGGTCTTCTCACTTGGATACCCCATCCCGACGTCCTCAGTGTTCAGCCGGAATCCCTGCATGAACCGCACCATATCTTCGCTCCCTTTGTGGTCGAGCGCAATGGCGTCTATCACCTCTTCTATGCAGGGATCAACCAGCAGCGGCAAGCGGAGTCGCTCTGCCTGGCGACTTCGCGCGATCTGTACTCATGGGTGAAGTTCCCTGCAAACCCCATCTTTCGTCCCTCGATTCACTGGGCCGAATACCGGCCAGGTTCAGGCGTGTGGGCGTGCTGCCGTGACCCGCATATCCTCCCCCATCCAGAATTTGGGTATATCATGTACTATGTCACCTGGATGAAAGGCACCAATGCGAACCTGGTTGCCATCGGCGCGGCGGTGTCGGACAACCTGTTGTCCTGGCAGGACGCGGGTCCGGTGATGATCCGTGAAATGGCCTGGGAGGAGTCTACCGCCTCGATGGAGTCGCCATGCGTCGTGGCCCGCAACGGCCGTTACTATCTGTTCTACAAACATCGCAACGCAACGCGACTGGTCGTTTCGGACGACCCGCTGAGTTTCACAAAAATGAGGGACATTCGGTTCTCCATTGCCCATGCGGCTAAGGTTTTCGAGGCCGATGAGCAGTGGTTCATCAGTTCATGCTCCCGCGACCTGACCGACCTTTGGCACGATCGCAGCGATCGAACCCGCGGACTCTACCTCGCTCGGCTGACGTGGGACGATGGTCTCCCGGAGCTTGCGCCCTTCTGCCATCTGTACCGACAGGGGGGAAGTGAGAATGGTTAGTTGGATACGTGGAAGACGGGAGAAGAGGAAGGTCGCCTATGAACTCTCCGCAACGCGCCTGCACGCTGGATAGGGAAATGCTCATCCGCGCGCACGCCAACTTTCTGCTGTATCTTCCCGATCACTGCGAAGGCAACCGGGACAAGATTTGGCCCTGCATCCTGTTTCTGCACGGAGCAGGGGAACGCGGGGAAGACTTGGGATTGGTGAAGCGTCACGGTCTTCCCAGACTCATCGAGGAAGGGCATCGCTTCCCCTTTGTCGTTGTTTCACCCCAGTGCCCTCAGGACACCTGGTGGCGGATGGAAGTACTCGATGTTCTGTTGCAGGATATCCTTGCGCGCCACCCTGTCGATCCCGCTCGTGTATATGTGACCGGACTGAGCATGGGTGGGTACGGCACTTGGGCACTCGCGCTTCAGTATCCCGGGCGCTTCGCGGCCATCGCTCCCGTGTGCGGCGGCGGGAACCCCCTGCGCGCCCACGAGATCGCGCACATTCCTGCGTGGGTGTTCCACGGAGCAAAAGACGACGTAGTTCCGCTGCGCGAGTCAGAGAAAATGGTCGACTCCCTCAACGCCTGCGGAGGCAACGTCCGCTTCACCGTATACCCGGACGCGGCGCATGACTCGTGGACGGAGGCATACAATAATCCGGAGCTATACGAATGGTTACTGCAACACCGACGAAGTGACAGCAGGACGCGAACTTGAGAATCCTCAACTTCGGCTCACTCAATATCGACCACGTCTACCGCGTCGCCTGCATTGCGCGGCCGGGGGAGACGATTACGAGCGAGTCGTACGCGGTGTCCGCGGGAGGCAAGGGAGCGAATCAATCGGTAGCGCTGGCGCGAGCGGGTGCGGAGGTCTGTCATGCAGGTCTGGTTGGCACGGACGGGGTGTGGCTCATCGAAAAACTGAGCGACGTTGGTGTCGACACGCGGTTCATCAATGTGGCCGCCGGACCCACGGGACATGCAATCATCCAGGTCGACAAAGCCGGACAGAATTCCATCGTCCTCTTGCCGGAAGTGAATCGAAGCATCCCACGGGAGATGATCCATTCTGTCGTCGCAAAATTCGCAAAAGGAGACCTGCTCCTGCTCCAGAACGAGATCAACGACATCCCCTGTCTGATCCATGCCGCCCGGGAACAAGGCATGATGGTCTGCCTCAACCCCGCGCCATTTACAGACGAGGTGGCACGCTACCCCCTCGATGCTGTGGACGCGCTGATTTTCAACGAGACGGAAGGGATGGCGCTGGCGGGAGCCGATACTGCCGCCGACATCTTGCCGCGTCTTGCGAAAGCGTTGCCGTGGGCGGAGCTCATGCTCACCCTCGGTGAAGGCGGGGTAACGTGTCGCGTGGGTAACGACGAGTGGCACGTGCCAGCGTGTCCCGTGGAACCCGTGGACACCACCGCGGCCGGCGACACCGACATCGGGTACTCTGTGACCGGATTGGCGCGAGGATTTCCTCTCGATGAACGGATGGCGATGGCGTGCCGCGCCGCAGCTCTCTGCGTCACCCGACTCGGGGCAATGGACTCCATCCCTGACGCCGCGGAGGTCGTTGATTTTTCCGGGATCCTGTGATAAACTGCCAAACGTTGTTGGCAGAAAAACGGTCGCTCCTTCCAACGGCTTGTCGCCCCGGAAGTGAGCGTTTTTTATTTCCAGTAGTGAGGTCTATCATGTTACTCGGAACCCAGCGTATCAATGCTGCAGGACATCTCGAAATTGGCGGCTGCGACGCCGTAGAACTTGCTCGGAAATTCGGGACGCCTCTGTACGCGATGGATGAAGCCTCCATCAGGGAACGCTGCCGTGCCTATCGACGAGCCTTCGAGAGAAATCATGCCAACTCAGAGGTGCTCTTCGCAGGCAAGGCCTTTCTCACCACCGCCATGTGCCGCCTGATCGACCAGGAAGGTCTCGGCCTGGATGTGGCCTCCGCCGGTGAGTTGCACACGGCACTCACAGCCGGTTTCCCCCCAGATCGCGTGTGTATGCACGGGAACTTCAAGTCCCTCAGGGAACTCGAGATGGCACTCGACAACGGGGTCGGGCGCACCATCGTCGACAGCATTGCCGAACTGAACGCTCTCAACTCGCTGGCCGCTGAGCGGGGAGGAACGGCCAACATCCTGCTACGAGTGACACCGGCGGTGGATCCTCACACCCACAAGTATATTCAGACCGGCAAAATCGACACGAAATTCGGTCTTGGCATTGACACCGGACAGGCGCTGCAGGGAGTGAAGATTGCTCTGGAGTGCGCCAACGTCCGACTCCGGGGACTCCACTGCCACGTTGGGTCACAGTTGCTCGACACGGAGGCTTTCGAGCTTGCCGCGAACATGATGCCGCAGTTCATCCGGCAGGCGACTGCATCGACGGGATGCCCAATCGATGAACTCAACCTCGGCGGGGGTCTCGGCATTCGGTATCTCGAACGCCACGACCCTCCATCCATCGACGCGTTTGCGGAAACGCTCTTTGCGCGGCTCACGGAGAATTTCGGCGAGATCAAGCAGCCGCTGCCGAAGATCATGATCGAGCCGGGTCGCTCGATTGTGGGAGAGGCGGGCACAACTCTCTACACGGTGGGCCCCATCAAGAGAATTCCCAATGTCCGGACCTATATCTCCGTCGATGGAGGTCTCTCCGACAATCCGAGGCCTGCGTTATACGAGGCGGAGTACTCGGCGATGATCGCCAATAGAGCGGAACAGATCCCCGACGTCACCGTGACAGTAGCCGGAAAGCACTGCGAGACCGACAACCTCATCATGGATATTGCGCTGGCTTCGCCCCAAACCGGCGATATCCTGGCGGTACAATGTACCGGCGCCTACAACTATGCGATGGCGAGCAACTACAATCGGTTCACCAAGCCTGCTGTAATCCTCGTGCATGATGGCGATGCCGAAGTGATCGTTCGCCGTGAAACGCTGGACGACCTGACCGCGCACGATGTCATCCCGGATCGGCTGCGAGACTGACCCCTCCCGGCGGCAACGCATCATCGATGGCGCTCAAGATTTCATTCAATGACGGTCGAATCAACGTGTGATCCGCACGATGCACCCACCGGATGATCCCTCTCGCATCCACCAGAAAATGGGTGGGCGTTGCCACGTCTTTCCCCAGATAACCTCGCTCGTGGCGAAGCGCAAGAGCGTCAGTCAACTGGAATTCGGTGTCGCAAAGGACATGGAACCCAAGCCCCAATTGCTCCCGCAACCTTGCGCTGACCTCGGGCGCTTCCACGCTGATGGCGACCAGCGCCAGACCGCGTCGTTGGATGTCTGGCAGGCAGCTCTGCAACAGCTGTAACTCCCGGCGGCAGGCAGGACATCCGCTCCCCCGAAAGAAGACCACCAGCGCGCCCGACTCTCCCTGCAAATCAGATATCTCCGACTTCTCTCCAACGAGGTTGTGCAGAGGCACGTCAGGAAAGGGACTCCCCGGCCCAAGCGTAGGTGAATGCGGAGGGGTTCGTGTATAAAACACCGTGACATACACAAAAAAAACTGCAACGAGAACCAAAACGGCCGCCAAGGCTCCGTTGCCCATTGATGGGCGGATCACGAACTGCGTGAGGGCGCGCAGAACACCGACAGACGCGATGCAGATACTTCCCCACGGCACCCTCTGGTGCCGGTTGAGGTGGAAGAGGAGACCATAAACAACAATGCCGAGGACCACAAACCCGATGCTTGCCCAGTTTCCCATTGAGTCACCAGCCTACTTGCCCTTATTCCCCTCAGCTCTCTGCCAGGCGGTCTTCCATTCGGGTGGACGCGGGATGTACGCTGTCACGATAAAATCACCGTAGCCCCGTTCACGGGGGGCTTACCCAACCGGCTTAAGCCAACGCTCCACAAGCCCCTCTAAAGGGGCTGGTGTGAGATAGGGGGCCGCCCTCGTTCCAGGGGCTGAAGCCATCTGGCTGTAACAGACCAAGTCCTACGGACTAAAATGCGGGCCCGGCCATACGCTACCTGCCAGCCACCGGCAGGCAGGTCCGCTATCTGCTATCGTCTACGGATTGTCGCCGGGAATTGGGGCCTCGGGCGTGCCGCCGCTGCCCGTTCCAGCCGCGGCTTCCGGGAGGTCCGTCGGGATACTAACGCGCAGGTTCTGCCCTTCCGGCGTGTCTTCCGGGAACACCTTCAATGCCGACATGTACCACGCCACGCAATCCTGCCAAGCGTTGCCGATCATGTCGTTGAACTCGGTGCGACACTGGCGCTCCCGCGTCAGCAGCGCCGTGAACGCTGCAAGGGTAAACAGGCACACGCGATCCCTGTCCGCTTCCGGCAGCTACTCCCACTGACTCTGCAGGTCCAACGCTTCCTTCAGGATGGCCGACTTCCTCTGCCCGCTGGCGGACAGGCTGGTCAACTGACTCAAGATGACCGGATTGTCCCGATAGAAGCCCCGCATCATACCCAGCGCCTGCGAGGTATCCTCATGCAACGACTGCACGGCATTGTCCATGGTGGCCCGATTGGTAATTACTTCCCGTTCGAGACTCACCAGCGCTTCCTGCTTGGCGAGCAGAGCCGCCCTGTCCGTTCCCCACTGCGCCACCGTCTTCTTCGCCCACACCCATGTCGCCGCCATGAGCGTCTGGAACGCCTCCGTGGCAAGCATCCGCTTCAACACAAAAACTATTGCAACATGCATTTCCAGCCCTCCTTACGAAAAATCTCATCCTATGGGACGCAAACTGCACCCCGGAACGCACATTTCCAGTCCAATACCATCTCCTACCATCTCCCGATTGCTCAATGGCATCGCCCGGACATCAACGGAACCTCCCGGCTGTTCAAGGACCAGTCCCGGTTGCTCAATGGCATCCCCCCGGTGATCAGTGGAGTTTCCCTGCTGGTCAATGCCACCTCCCGGCTTGCCCACTGGCTTTCCCAGACCGTCAACGCACGCTGCCCGGTTCCCTTGGACGGCTATCCGCAACCGGACTTGACGGTGACCTTCACCGTCTGGCTGTTGTTGGCTGTGTTCGTTTCGCCGGTAACGGTGGAAACGGTGCCGGTGATCGGGTAGTCGCCCGCCTTCTGCTTGCGCGGGACCTTGATCTTGATGGTTCCCGAGGTCTGCTGGCCTGCGCCCAATGATGCAATGGTCTTCGGCTGACCGACGGGCTGACCATTGTACGTCAACCGGAAGGTCAGGTTCGTCTCCGTTACGTTGCCGTTGTTCTTCACCGTGTAGGAGAAGGTCACCCTCTGCCCGCGGGATACGGACGTGGGGGAAGCGGAGAAGGCGGTGAGGGCGACGTCGTGAGTAGTCGCGGGAGGCGCACTGATCGTGAAGCCGATGCGCCGCGTATCACCCCTTTTGTTTACGGGGTGCATCCTGGAATTACGGAGATTGCCGTAGGATAAAGCTCCAGCTTTGTCAGATGCACATTGGAATTGCGGGAAAGAGGTCTGCCACTGACAAAGCTGGAGCTTTATCCTACGGCAATCTCCGTAATTCCAGGATGCACCCCGTAAACAAAAGGGGTGATACGCGGCGCATCGGCTTCACGATCAGTGCGCCTCCCGCGACTACTCACGACGTCGCCCTCACCGCCTTCTCCGCTTCCCCCACGTCCGTATCCCGCGGGCAGAGGGTGACCTTCTCCTACACGGTGAAGAACAACGGCAACGTAACGGAGACGAACCTGACCTTCCGGTTGACGTACAATGGTCAGCCCGTCGGTCAGCCGAAGACCATTGCATCATTGGGCGCAGGCCAGCAGACCTCGGGAACCATCAAGATCAAGGTCCCGCGCAAGCAGAAGGCGGGCGACTACCCGATCACCGGCACCGTTTCCACCGTTACCGGCGAAACGAACACAGCCAACAACAGCCAGACGGTGAAGGTCACCGTCAAGTCCGGTTGCGGATAGCCGTCCAAGGGAACCGGGCAGCGTGCGTTGACGGTCTGGGAAAGCCAGTGGGCAAGCCGGGAGGTGGCATTGACCAGCAGGGAAACT
>MNXM01000172.1 GCA_001872605.1 Armatimonadetes bacterium CG2_30_59_28
CCCGAGCGCTCGGGACGAGTTGAAAGGGGAGAAAAGAGGTCCTTTCTTGGCGCTCGGTAGTAGTCAGTTGTGTGAGCTACCGGACGCTGAAGCGATCCGGCGTCTAATGTCGAAGAATTTACGAAAGGATGCACTACGAGCCATCATTCGTGAGGCAGGTCTAACAGTGGATGAGTTCTTGCGTCTTGCCCAAACCTCCACGGGGACCGAACACGACACTCTCCGCTGAACCGGCCGTCTGACATTCGATCGATGTTTGCGGGTTGTCGTCGCTCACTGCCCCATCGCCTTTAGCGCCTTCAGACAGCGGTCCACTGCTTCCAGCGGAGGAAAGGCGTCGCTTTCGTACTCAACGATGTACCACTCCGTATTGCCCGTTGTCTCACAGAGGCTGAAAACCTGCTTCCACGGAATGTCGTCTTCCCCGATCATCGGACGGAAACCCGTGTTGGAATCTTCGCCAGCCGCGACTTGACGGAACGGTTTGAGGTGCACCGAGCGTGCGCGCCCCGGGTAGCGCTCCAGAATCGGGACCGATTCCGCTCCTCCGCGCAGGGCGTTGCCGGTGTCTAACTGCATGACCACTTCATTGCGAGTGTTGCCGAAGAAGATGTCCCACGGAATCACGCCATCCAGCGGCGTCCACTCCGTCCAGTGGTTGTGGTAGCCGGCGAACATGCCTTCGAGTGCCAGCTTCTCTGACAATTCGTTGAAGAACGCAGCCGATTTCAGCCAAGCGTCCTTCGACTCCGTGCATTCCTTTGGCAGACCGGGGATGATGATGCTGCGGTTGCCGAGAATCCTGTTGAACTCAACCGTGGTCGCGAATTTGTCGTCCTTCACGAGGTCAATCGGCGTGTGCCAACTACAGCACACGAGGCCGAGGTCATCGAGGATGGGTTTGAGTTCCACCGCCGTGTGCTGCGGGGAGCCAGCGAACTCCACCCCCGCGTAGCCCATGTCTGCCACCGCCTTCAGTGTGCCGTGCAGGTCTTCCTGGAGGTTGTGACGAACAGAATACAACTCCAACGCAATGGGGATTGCTGACATTTGATTGGCTCCTTGAAGTCAGATGAATCTGACCGCGTTCTGAATGGTGATACCCGGCGACAGCCTTCGCCTCCGCGAGACACCCCTCCGACATCGTCGGAGCGGTCACTCACACAGATGGCTACCAGCCGCCGCCAGGCTTTTTTGTATTTCCCCGACGTTACGTCGGGACGGGCGCAGGCTCACACGTTGAATGGACTCCTCTGTCACTCTCCGATCCACCGCAATGAACCGGACTCTCGACAGAAATCATTCCAGAATCCGAATTCGGCAATCCGAAATATTCCTGAGGCGTCCTCACGGCACGAAAGCCGTTGTTCGTGTTGCGTTTCCATGGGTTGTTCCTGTTGCGGTTTGCTACGCGCACGTTGTTCGGATTGTTGTTCCAGGAACCGCCGCGCATGGTGAACCTGCCCCCGACGGGGCTCTACCCCCGCTGGAAAACCCTCTCGCTCAGAAGACTGCTTCGCAGCCTGTAGGTGTCTCCGTGACTGGCGTGTGCAATCCACGAGCCTACCGACTGCTTCACGTCTGTAACCCCTATCTTTGCAATTGCATACTGCCTCTGCAATCTTTTCGCACGTGCAATGAATCGGTCGGCATTGCTCCTCCGCAGACGCCGATGGTCCGGGAACACGCGGAACCCGAGGAAATCCCCGCCGCACTGCACTGGCGCAACGGTGCATTTCCGCTCGTGGAACCGCAGTCGCAGGCTCGCGAGGTAATTGTCCATCTCGCGCTTGATCTCCCAAAGCCGGCTCTTGTCGTCATAGAAAACAGCGATGTCGTCGCAGTAACGGACGTATCCCGGACACTTGAGCGATTCCTTTGCGAAATGATCCAGGCCGTCGAGATACAGATTCGCAAAGAACTGGCTCGTAAGATTGCCGATAGGAATTCCGCGCCTGCGCTCGTGCGGCGTAAACAGGTTGTCCCCCGGGAAATACTGGAGGACCGGCTGTTGCGGATTGCTGTGCGCGATGATGCGCCGTGTCAGCGCCAGCACTTTTTCGTCCTTCAGCTTCCGGCACAGCATCGCATACAGGATGTCGTGGTCGATGCTCGGGAAGTATTTCTGCACGTCACACTGCAACACAAACCGATACCTTCGAGCGTACTCCGTGAACCGATCCAGCGCCCGATGCGTCCCCTTCCCCACACGGCAGGCGTACGTGTCGAAGATAAACGTCTTCTCGAAGATCGGTTCCAGCACGTTACACAGAGCATGGTGCACCACCCGGTCCGGATATGGCGCGGCGCTGATGATGCGGGGTTTGGTGTCATGCACCTCAAAGGTGCGGTACGGGCCAGGCTGATAGCTCCCTTCCGAAAGCTCCTTCTGCAGCCGCAGCAATTCCCACTCCCGACGCTGGTTGAACGCAAGGGCCGCTCGTGTCCATCGCTTGCCCTTCTCAGCTCTCTTGGACGCCAGTATCAGGTTCTCCCACGACACCAACCTCGGCCACAGGTTGCCATACCGTTTCATCCCGACTCCTTCCCTCGCTGCTGTTTCGCCCACCCGCCGACCTCGGCGCCTACGTTGTGCAGCAGTTTCATCGCGTGCTCGAATTGAGCCTGCGACAGACAACGCATCTCCTGGGAAAAGCGCAGAAGAAATCGCAACACCTCAATGCGCCGGTTCGCCCGATGCAACAAACCCAGCTTCTCGCTCGTGTAGCTCGCCTCCACCAGATCCTCCAGAATCGAGAGCGTCAACCGCTGGATATGGTCTCCCAAAGTAAACTTCAGGTCGCGTGGGTACTTCATTACCTGCGGAAACAACCACACCATGAAGTCATACGTCCGCTGTACCGCCGACACCGGCTCACGCGGCTGCCGCAAAACTCCACCTCTTTCCTCGGAAATTTCGATCCTGCCCTCCGGGCAGGATAAGGATAAAGACTAAAAGCGTCAAAGAATAAAGGGTAAATCTTCTATGGAGTCCTCACGGCACGAAAGCCGTCGCCCGAGCCGCGCGAACCATGGGTAGTTCCAGTCGCGGAGGGCTACGCGCACGGCGTTCGGAAGGTCGAGCCAGGAACCGCCGCGCAGGACGCGATATTCGCCACCCGCTGCACCTTTCGGATTCTCCGAGGGCGACTTGGCGTAGTAATCCTCAGCATACCAGTCGGAGCACCATTCGTTCACATTCCCGACCATGTCGTACAGTCCAAAGCCATTCGGGTCGAACGATCCGACCGGGGCGGTGAACAGGTAGCCGTCGTCATAGCCCTCGAAGATGACCCATTTGCTGTTCTTCTTTCCCAGCGTGGCATCCGCGACGTTGCCATACTTCCCTTTGCCTTTTGCCAGCTCGTCGCCCCAGACGTACACGTGGTGGGGTTTGCCGTCCAATCCGGTGTTACCGCCCCTGGCGGCGTGTTCCCACTCCGCCTCCGTGGGCAGGCGCATACCGGCCCGCCCATCACCTGGCGGGCAGGCCCACTCGCAGTAAGCAACCGCGTCGTTCCACGACACGTGCACCACCGGGTGGTTGTCCTCCGCCGTGGACCACGGCCCGTTGGGATGCCGCCAGTCCGCGCCTTTCACGTTGCTCGCTTTCATGGCTTCCACGTCGACGACGAAGCCGCCGTCAACGCGCACGTTTTTCTCCGCTTCCGTCTTGTAACCCGTTGCTTCCACAAACTTGCGGAACTGCGCCACGGTCACCTCATGCTGATACATCCAGAATCCCGAAACCTTCACCTTGTGTCGCGGAGATTCGTCGTTGGCGTATCGCTTCCACTCGTCTTTCCAGCCGAACTTTTTCCACGCCGCGTCGATGTCCGCCTTGTCGTTCCCCATGAGGAACTCGCCTGCCGGAACCCACACCATTGCCGCGCCATCTTTCGGGTTGGTCTTCACCGTCCCGGGCACTGGCGTCTGCGCCGCTCCGGGACGAAGTTGGCTCAAAACCGCAACCACCACGAAACCAACAACAAACAGCCTTCTCCAAACGTGTTTCTCCATTGAATAGTCTCCTTGTCTGAACTCGATTTGCCGTTCCCGCATCGTCTCCGCTTCGCTGGAGGGCGACAGAGAAACGCGGCAGGATCGGTACGGTCCCGACGCGTCCCAAAGGGATCCGTAGGGATCGGGAATCCCTACACTTTCCGCACACCTGACGAGGTTTGTCCTCACCGGCTGGCATTCCTCCTTCCCAAACCTTGTTTGGTTGCAGCGGCTGAAAACATACTCCCGTCGCCGTTGATTGTCAATAACGAAGACGACCTCAATATGCTTTCGCCCGCCCAAGCCGTATGTTATACTCTTTTCAAAGCTTTCCTTCAAAAATCAACGTTGTCGTGCTCGTGCTCGAACAGCCCGACGACGAACACATGCCCTTCCCGGTTGAGAGGAAGATTCTTGGGGAATTATAAAAAGTCGCCATGAAAGCCAAAGAGAAACTGCAGAATCACAGAGAAGAAATATTACGGCTCGCAGCCAAACATGGAGCTTACAATGTTCGCGTGTTTGGCTCTCTGGCAACGGGGCGCGAAGGCCCGGATAGTGATGTGGATCTCCTGGTCGATCTCGAACCGGAACGAAGTTTGTTTGACCTCGGAGGGCTGCTGATGGACCTGCAAAACCTGCTCGGACGCAAGGTCGATGTCCTCACCGAAAAAGGGTTGCACTGGTACATTCGTGACAGAGTCCTGGCTGAAGCTCAATCGCTATGAAAGACGACCGCCTCTATCTCATTCACATCGGTGAATGTCTGCAAAGGATCGAATCCTACCTTCAAGGAACAGACAGGGAAGAATTCCTTGCATCTTCTTTGGTGCAGGATGCGGTTTTGCGCAATCTACAAACCCTGTCAGAAGCTACCCAGCGCCTGTCGGATTTGCTAAAAGAGAACCCTCCGGCGGTCGATTGGCACAAGATCGCGGGTTTCCGTAACGTCCTCGTTCATGACTATTTGGGGATCGATCTGGAGAGAGTGTGGTTGGTCATCGAACGCGATCTTCCGTTGCTGCGGAAGTCCATCAAGGAAATGCTGGAGGAAACCGGCCTCGACGACTTCCTTTCAGCTTCCCCAGACCCCGGCTGAATCCTGCTCGTTGACCTCCTCAATCGTTTTCCTTTTCAGGATCCCCTTTCAGCTCCGGCAATGGGTGGGGGCGAACGAGGATGCCGCCTTGTTCGTAGGACTCCATCGCTGCCCAGGTGTACTCCAACGCCGCCAGGGCGTCCCGTCCTGACGCGCGCAGGCGGTCGCGCGGTACTTCGTTGGTGACATCCTTGAGGAACGCGTGAAGGCGCAGCGGAAACGTCTCACCGAAGTCCGTAATGCCACTCTCGGTCACTGTGGGATCGGGCGAGGTTCCCAGCACCAATTTCTCCGGTTGCGCGGCGCCCTCCGTTCCCGGAACCGGCCAATATGTAACTTTCTCAATGCAGTTCTCGATACAGAACGTGCCCAGTGTTCCACCCACCTCGATGCTCCACCAGCCGCCGAGACCGAACGTCGCGTCGCCCCGCTGACTGAAAAGGTACCCGACGGAATCATTCACGAACTGGACGTGGATGCTGTTGACGGACACCAGTACATCCCCCGCCTTCCGGCGGAAACTTGGCTGACCCGCAAAACACTGCACGTGGGTGATGTCGCCACAGAAATAACGCATGACGCTAAAGGGATGGGTCAGGAACGCTTTCATGTGGAAATAGGGAAAGCCGTCCACGCGTGACGCGCGGGCGCGCCCGTAGGTCAATTCCCCTCCGGGGAATCCCATGCGGTGCAGACAGTAGACAAGCTCTCCCACCTGTCCGTCGTCCATGTACTTTTTTGCCCGTTCCGCTGGCGGGGTGAAATAGTGGTTCAGATTGCAGCCAAAATAGACGCCCATTTCGTCGGCGCAGGCGACCATCTCACGCGCTTCGTGGATGCAGTTCGACAGAGGTTTCTCCACGAGAACGTGCTTGCCTGCTTCCAGCGCTTCCATCGTCGGCGCATAGTGCCAACTGCCATTCTCATTCCCACCGGTGCAGACATCCACGATGTCCAACTCCTGATCGGCGAGCATGTCCGTGAGGCTATAATACGCCTTCACGTTGTGCTTATTGGCCGCTTCGTCGGCGCGTTCTTTGATAATGTCGCAGACGGCAACCAAATCCGCAAGCTCATCTTTCGCATGGCAATCCGCATGGCTGTTACCAATTCCACGCAGCCCCACGACTCCAACTTTTAATGGCATTTCACGACTCCCTTCAGGTTCTGATCACTGTAGTGGTTGGCGCGCAAGACAGCAAGCCTGTCCGATACAACACTCCTGCACGATGTCCTCCACCTTCCCTGTCAGGCAAACAGCTCCCCCAGCAAGTCCACTGCGTTTTCCACGACCTCCTCCAGCGATCCCGGCGCAAATTTCGCCCAGTAGGTGCATTCGGGGTTCGCCTCGTGCCCACCGCGGGAGTAGGCGTCACGGGTAGGCAGATAGCCAACGTAGTGAGAAGTGCAATGCGCCACAAAGGTTGGGGACGTTGGCGAGCTCACCTTGATGGCAAGCTGTCCTTCGACGAACGGTTCGCCGGACAGACCGACGATGGCGGCGTCGCCGACCCGGAGGGCCTGCACTTCGTAGGGAAATTGCGGATGGCGATTCCGGCAGTAGTGAATGCTCTTCGTCGACGCGGCAAGGAACCACGTGGGATCGATCCGTTCCGGATGGTCTTCGCAGTATTTTGGGTGGGGATTGTCACTCAGAATCTGTTCGACGGCATCGCGTCTTCCTGCAGGGATGTCACGATAATCGAGTGGCACGTGACCCAGTCGCCAATCGATGTGTGTCGCATCCGCAAAGGTCATCTGTCGAATCACCCTCTCCGCTGTTGTCGCGAGTTGGTTGCCGACACGTCGGTGGTCAAAATCGTAGTCAGGATCAAAGGGATCCCACGGGTTGATATTCCCGCAACAGCCGTTGAGCACG
The DNA here is from genome assembly GCA_001872605.1 of Armatimonadetes bacterium CG2_30_59_28. Taxonomy (GTDB): domain Bacteria; phylum Armatimonadota; class Abditibacteriia; order CG2-30-59-28; family CG2-30-59-28; genus CG2-30-59-28. The sequence goes on from MNXM01000172.1 coordinate 6,981, forward strand.
AGCGGCGTAACCCTCGTCCCCAGCATCGCCTGCACAGTGGCAGCCCACGCGCCCGGCCAGTCGGCGGTCACTGCGAGGCGGTCGCTGACAAAGAGGTTCACCGGGTGACACGTGTAGTGCAAAATCATCGCCACGATTTCCATATCGGCGTTACGGGCGCAGAGAATACCCACCTCCGGATCGATGGGGCCCTCCATGTACCGCAGGTATGTGGGGCCGAGAGGCTGCGCTTTCCGTCCAGCGGGGAAGGGCATGACGGCTTTGCCCTCGCGGTTGATACCGCGTCGGTTGGAAGCGAGGTCTGCGCGAATCCCACTGCCCCACCCGATCTGCACCGGCTCCAACGCGCTCACAGCCTTGCCGATGGCATCCACCGCCCCCGCGGCGGCGAAGTCGCCATACGCGGTCTCCCCGCCACGCAGATATTCCTTCTCAGATGGCAGCTCCAGAGGGAAGTCGGGGTCGAGCATGAAGTGCCCGCAACTGGGCGCCGAGTGCGTCTGAATGGCGTGAACCATCACCGCGTCCGGAGCGAACCCGAACCGGTTGGCTGCCGCGTCACGAATGTGTTGCGTGTAAGCCTCAGTGACGATGGTCACATCCAGGCTAACGATGCAAATCTTCTTTACTCCAGCCTCGAAGACCACGGCTTTGGCGTACAGGGGATCCACCACTGTCTGTGCCGGTCGGTGCTCTCCCATGCCACTGCCAGCGAGATGCGTTCCAGCCTTCGGAGTGATATCGACTTGCGCCGCACCCGCACGCAGAGAACCTGACATGATTACCTTCACCTCCAGGAGCTTTATTAAAGACACGAGAGATGGATCCCTGTCGCATAGTATACGCGAAACAGGAACGGGTTTCAATGCCCTAAATCCACCGCCTACCTGTCGGGCAGTGTCGATCCAGCCGTCCGGACCCCTGGGTTTACGAGTCAGGGGTTGGAGGAGCGTCGCGGGAGCCGGTCTTGCCGGTGATTCCCCGCGTACAGTGCCTCTCGATTCTTCAGAAGCCGTGCTGCCGCTCTCCCCAGGTTACAGCCGTGTCGGTGTGGGGTTGGCGGGTGTCTTTGACCGTTAAGACCTCGTTCTTAACGTCAGCCAGAGGGGACCGTCGCCAGTTGAAGAATCTGTCTCCGGATCTTGAGGAGTGCTCCCGGGGAAG
>MNXM01000075.1 GCA_001872605.1 Armatimonadetes bacterium CG2_30_59_28
CGCGGCGTCCGGGTTGTAGCGCGAACCTAACATTCCCCCGGAACAAGTCCGGGGGGATTGCCATTACCGAATCAAACTATCAAATAGCATAACCCCCCACTACCTTTTCGGGAACTATGGGACAGTATTTTTGACCACCTACTTACGTGGGAGAGGTGCTATAGTGTGTTTCATGCAAGTGGGCGACCTCGAGACTGCATTCCAGATGCACATCGACCGGACCAGCACCACCCAGCTTGACGCGTGGTATATCAACGAATCTGGCGAGACATGAGGCGCGTATTCTGTCTACGTCGAACGGGTTGCATGATCGATTTGAGTGTCCCTATGTTCGCCGGGGGCTGGGTAACTCGCTGAGGCTCGAAAGTCTCCGCGGCAACCATACCCCCAACGAGTTTAAGCAGGGAGAAGATGGGGCATAACTGCAAACAGATTCACAGGACGCGTCAGAAGGAGGAACATGATGAAAGTGTTTGCGCAACGCAGAGGCTTCACCTTGATCGAGTTACTGGTGGTGATCGCGATCATCGCGATATTGGCGGCGATTCTGTTCCCCGTATTTGCGCGGGCACGGGAGAAGGCGAGGCAGGCCAGTTGTCAATCGAATCTGAAACAACTGGCGCTTTCGGAGTTGATGTACATTCAGGACTACGACGAGAAGTACCCCAGTATGCTCAGTATGATGCCGGACTTCCTCGCTACTGGACGTGGCCACATTTCATTTATCCGTACTGCAACAACCTGCAACTCTACTTGTGCCCCAGTGACACGGTGGCAGGTGGACAGGCGTGGTGCGGCGGGTGGGGTTGGAATCCACCCAATTCATCTCAGGCGCTGGGGGCAACCTCCTACATCCACAACGCCAGTATGCTGGGCATCGCTCTCGCGGACAACAAGGCGCCCGCGGAACGTTGGATGTTGATGGATGGGAAGGACTGGTTTGAAGCCGGGGGACAGCCTGCATACTGGCCCCGCAACGTTCCGCGGCACAGCAACGGGTCCAACATCGCCTATTCCGACGGCCATGTTAAGTGGTTGTCGGACGGCTACCTGAAGAACGCAACCTCCGATAAGCCGGAGAACAGCATGTTCTGGAATGGGAGTTGAGGGAACGCGCTCACTCGTTCCCCAGATGCGCGGCGGCCTCGTTGGGAGCTTTGGTGGGGCCGACGGCGAGGGGCTTGTCAGGCGCTGTGGTGGTGACGGCTCCGTCGGGCGCTTTGTTGTTGATGGCGGTCACGTGGTCGCCCTTCACCTCGTTGCCGAAGATGACGACGCGCTCGCACTTGGGGCCCACCAGCACTGCCGATGCCGTCGTGCCACGCGTTCCCGGAGTGATGATGTTCCTCAGGATGTGAATATCACGCGATTCCCCGTCGATCTGTATCTCCGCGTCGCCCTCCTTCTGGCAGTTGCCCTCGATGATATTCGCCTCGATCTGGTTTCGGCTGCCCCCCATGGCAAGGTCGCCCTCGCGAAAGTAGACGCCCGCCTTCCCGTTGCCGCGGATGGTGTTCTTGCGGATGAGGTGATCCGTGTCGCGCCCACCGATGGAAATGCCGTAACCTCCGTTGCTTTCGATGGTATTGTTCTCGCAGAGCGAGTAGGAAACCCGCAGGCAGTAGAAGATGCCATCGGAGCCGTTGTTGCGGCAGGTATTTCCTCGCATCACAGCCCCCACGGATCCGCTTCCGGGGTGCAGACCCAATCCCGCGTTCTCCTCCAGCAGGCAGTTTTCGATGTGAGTTGAGCGGCACTGCTGGAAACTGATGCCGTCGCCGTTGTCGTTTCGCACGCGGAGTCTGTTGAGTTTGACGTTGTGCGCCTGCAACAAGAACACTCCGCCGCCGCGGCAGCCGTTGAGGTAGGCGCTTGCATCCTTGTTACCGTCGACGGTCAGGTTCTTGACCGCGGCGTCCTTGAGGCGATAGCCGCTGATGATGGGGAAGACCGATTGCACAATGGCGTTGGCATGGCGGCCATAGTCGTGGTTCAACATGCGGCTGATCCCGAAGCGATCGCCGTCTCTCCATGTGAGTGTTGCCACTGTGCCATAGAACCCTCCGCTGCGGTCGTCCTGGATGTGCACTCCCATGCCGACGCGAAACCTGTCCGGCTCGGCAAGTGAAACGTCGAAGTGACCGTAGCCCAGGTCCGCGGAGAGGGGAGAGCTTACACTGGGACATTTCCGGAGCACGGTCTTCTCGCCTTGCCCAACGATTCTCACTTTGCTCCGCAGGTGGAGAGAGTCTTCCATCGTGTACACCCCCGCTCCCAGGCGCACCTCCCCGCCGCCACGTGCGGCGACGCGGTCCGCCGCCGCCTGTATCTCACGGTTTGTAGTGCCGACAATATCGGCGCGAGATATTCCCACGGTAACAACCAGACCAGTCAACATTCCTAAATCCTCCATTCCCGCAACACCCACTTGCGGATTTGACTTCGCCACCTGACACCTGACACCTTCATCCCCCGGTTCCTGGAATTCCCGAGACGTTTCAGTCAAAGATCGCTGCCGGCGCGTCCCATTTGTAGTGCAGGATCATCCATATGGTCATGACAAAACTCAGACCGAGAATCAACCCAAATGCGACTGGCCGCAGCGCCCTGTATGCGCGATAGCCGCCAAATCGTAGCACAGTGACTTTCATTAGCCAACCCAGGAAGATGGACAGCCAGTAGCGGTCGATGGGCCACCCCCACAGAGCTGCGACAAAGCCAAGAGGGTGTAGTGGCCACCAGATGAACCGCTGACGCATCTCGACCAGGAACCAGGCAAACGCGCCGCCGGTGAACAGTCCTGTCCATCTTTCACTGTCCATGCCCACCGGATCGTTGATGAAACCGGCGATGCTGTTGACCGCCCCCAGTCCGGACCCTTGTGGCCAATGCGACAGCTTGCCGATTCCGTTGTGATACAGAATGTATGGCACCGAGATATGGCAGGTCAACACCGCAAGGGCGATGGCGCCGAAGATCAGCCACGAAGTCTGCGACCGTTTCAGGCCGATGGAGGATCCCATCTTCAGAGCCTGCATCATGAACGGCATGGCCATCGCTGAGCTGTTGCGAACATCGACCCACGTGCTGGCGGTGAGGAGGGTTACATCCTTCGGCGACATCCCTCGGCTGAACCCTTGGAAGACCACTGTTCCCAGCCCGAACAGGGGGCTGGAGTAGAGGAACACCCCTGCTTCGCAGATGATTCGGCTGGCGACCAGACTGGCAACGAGGAAGAGCGTGAACTGCAGGAGCACCCAGTGCAATGAAATGCCGATGAGAGAACACCATGCAACGACGCCGAGGTATCCTGTGACAATGCCGAGAAAGCACATGCGATAGAAGCCTGCATCTTCATCCTCGCTCCAGGCAATTTTCCAGCACTTTTGCAGATGGCTTCGGGCATTCCACAAAAGAAAAAATGCGAGCACCAGATAGCCGCCCGCCGCCTGGAACTGAAGAAACACCTGGTGGGGAGTGGTCAGTCCGCGCGTCGTTCGACAGATGATCTCAAAGTGGCGGAGGAAGAAGCAGAACCAGAGGCTGAAGGCGACTTCGGTGGTGAGCAGGTACGCGATGCCGATCATCTCGGGGCGGAACTCGAGCAACATGTAGTTGAAGGTTCGGAAGGGGCCCCTCAGAGAAGAGCTGCTCGGTCGTCTTGCTGATTTTGATTTCGGGAAGGAAGGGGTAGTAGGCGCGCAGGAATATCAGTGTGTACAGAGCGGTGATCAACGCGAACGTCGTCCACATGGTCTTGTTACGGAGAACCTCGGACAACTCGCCTTCCGGCTTCTCTGCAGTCTCAAGCGGAATCTGCACGAGTGGGAACAGAAGTCGCTCGTGTTCCTCCCAACGGAACGAGATCAGAGCGGCGCACCACAGAAGCAGCCAGTAGAGAAGGAAGATGTAGGGAGTCCAGATGAGGTACGGAAGCAGCCAGGCGCGATAGGGAATACTGGCGCCGTCGGGCAGGCCCGTGTATATCCATTTCACGGCCGGGTCGGACTGACGGGTGCCGGGCAGCATTCCAAGCCGAAACTGCTCGGGGATGTTGAGGTGCTCAATTTGTGAGTCCGGCCCGGTGTACTGCACCATCGCCGTCAGGTTCAGGTAGAAGTGCTGCGCGAAGTCCTGAGCGGGGATCGTGTTCATTGCCAACAAGGCGCAGAAGACCACCAGAATTTCCTCCCGGCGCAGCCCGGCGCGGGGAAGAAATCGACGGATGATAATGTTGTACCCGGTGAGCAGCAGCAGGTAGAAGACCACTCCGCGCGGCAGATATCCTGTGCCGAGAATTTCGTAGCGCCGCAATACGGAAACATTCCCCGCAACGGTGAAAACGATGACGGAGAAGGCGCTGAGCAGCAGCGCGCGAAGGGTGAGGGGGGAAGCAGTTTTGTCGACCTTTTTCCTGATGGCTGTTCTCCGTGTTGACTGGATCTCCGTAGCGGGGAGAGATTATAGCAGGTCAGCAAGGCTTAGAAGAGCAGAAACTCCTCCGATCGCGGTATTGGCGTCGGAGGAGTCTGGCGGGTGTAGGTGATCCACACGACATCCGGGGTTTAGCCCTGTTCCGCAATTGTTCACATGCACTTCGCTGCCGTGCAGGTGACGTTCGTGGGACGCATCCATTTGACGTGACCGTCCACGAATGAGTAGTTGGCACCGTCTGTGTGACGCCTGCCGGCTGCGTCGGTGCGGACGTAACCGTGAGCGGTGTCGAGTTCAGGATCCCCGTCCACGAATCCGCCGCTGCCGTCCTGGAGCAGAACCGTGTCAGCCGGTACAGCTATTTCAGCCATCGATGGCCCCGACGCCATTCCGCGCGAAACTCCTCCGTTCCCATAGTTGTGAGCATAGGGTTCCGAGTAGCCGGCGGCCTGTGCATTGTCCAGCCAGACAGTTCCTGTAAAGGTGCTCAAGTCTGCTGCACTGGGACATGCAAACGCTTGGGCATTCTTGACATACGGGAAGATGCGCACTCGCCACGTGGGCGCGTCGGTGCCGATCCAATAGTGACTGACGGGGAACACTTCGTCATAGTCCTGCACATACATGAGCATGGCAATCCCCAGTTGCTTCAGATTACTCTGGCAACTCGACGTCCTCGCTTTCTCCCGCGCTTTGGCAAACACGGGGAACAGGATCGCCGCCAGGATGGCGATGATCGCAATCACCACCAGCAGCTCGATCAGGGTGAACCCACGTCGTTTCATTGTGCATCACTTCCTTTGGTGTGTTTGCCTAATTCGGCATGACGTATTGGGTATACCCATATTTGACGCTTTCTAACACGAATCGCGAAATAACCTGCCATCTGTCGACATCGGAATTTCACGCGAGAATCTGTCTCACCTGTACGTCATCAAACCACGCCGCCCCAATGGCGTGGCCATATCCCAGAGAGACGTTGAGGTAATGTGCCTGTGCCGGGATGACGAGTGCCATCTCGATGGGATTGAAGCTATTGGGCTTCTCCTGGCAGGCGTACGGAACATTGAAGTACGTGGAGCCTATCCCCAGGTATCGCGTGACCGGCTCCATCTTCACCAGGTTGTCGGGTTGGTGAGGCAGGCCGTTCTTTTTCTCATCCAGACAGCCGAAAGCGAAGCTGATATGCCGGTCTGTAAACATCACCTTCGCTGACAGGAGATAGGTCGCTCCGGGAACAACGGGAACGGGATCGGCAAAACTGACGGTTGCCGCCCCCGCGTCGCCGGATCGTGTAATGCGGAGACTGTGCGTTCCCGATGCCTTGGTCTCCGCGTCAAGGGCCACCGTTGCCCCTTCGCCTGCGCTGACGCGCAGACCGCGGGGCAGTCCCGTCTTCGGGTCCGGCTTTTCGTTGCGGTCGAAGTCGCCTGACGCAAGAAGGTTCTCTCCCTTCTCAGCGGCTCGAACCTCGCCGCGCGTGAGTTTGCGCTCCTCATCGACGCGCACGAGGATCATCCGATCCAGGAAGATGCCGTCTTTGCCTGTTTTGTCCCCGAACGGCAGACCGGGGCCGCTGGTCTTTAGCGAGAGGTAGATGTCCCACGGATGGTCCGGGTTGTCCGGGTTCAGGAAGGGAATCAGGGGGCGTATCTGAATCTGCCAACTGCCGGTCAGGTAGATGTAGGCGGTATCGCTCAGGCGGAAGCGTCCCATCTTGTAGAGACGGTATCCTTCGCCCTTGATGTCGTCCGGATTGATCCGCGCACCGCCGCCGACGCGGCCGGTGGAGTCGTAGATGCCGAGGTGGAAGGGCAGCACACCGCCAAAGGCTTTCATGCGCTCATTGCTGATGAAGACGGCGTTTCCCGCCGTCGACTGTGGGTCTGGAACCGGTATGCGGTCGTCGACCTGTTCATAGAAGGGGCCGCGTCCATCGCAGAAACCGATGACCGGCGCAGGCAGGTCCACGATTCGGTCTGCCGGGACGGTCTCCAATTCCGGCGGCAGCGGCATGACGTTCTTTGCAGCACGTCCGCAGTTGACCACCGGTTGCACGACCGTCTGCTGGAACTTGGTCAGCCACTTCTCCTCCGCCTGCTGCTTCTGCTGTGCGTTCCAGTGAGGAACGCCACAACTCAGCCACCGACCTTCCTTCTGTACCGCAAGCAGCAGCGGCTCCACGCGCGCGATGATCGTGTCCTTGTTGAGCTTCCAGTCAGACTCCTTGCCGCCGCTTCGGACGTGGTCGGTAATCGCCTTCGTCCAGTAGTAGAGAGTGGCAAGGTCGAGACCAAGTCGCGCTTCCCGGACGCGCGCCAGGGCTTTCGGGCTGTCGGCGACTGCCTTCTCCGCCTTGTCGAATAGCCCCTGCGCGCCGGTGAGGTAGGAGAAATCATAGAGGTTGTAAGGATAGTCCTGCTTGCGTTTCTCGGTCAGCTTGAGCAGTGACATGATATGCGGCGCGGCTTTGCCGTACATTCCATTGCTGAAGTCCTGCACCAGTTCCCAGACATCTCTCGACGGGTCTTCCGCCTTGTGCAGCCACACCCAGTGGCGCATTCCCACAAAGGGTCGCGGACTTACCATGAGTTCTGATTCCAGAAACAAACCCTCGATGTTCAGCTTCGGGTATAGGTTAAACCGATCCGTATAGGAGTCGAAGATGGGAGCCGGGAACACCTGGCCGTGCGCCAGTCCGTCGTAGTCCCACTTGAAGAGCCGCGTCGCTCGCTCGCGCCACGCCTGTACGTCGCGCAAGGCGAACGCATTCTCCGGCGCGGTGAAAGGCAAATGCTCCGTGCCGGTGATGCAGACGCGGACGCAGACGTTCGGGCGGTACTTCATCGTCTTCGTGGGAAGAGCGGTGACATTGTAGGCAAAGGTGCGGATGATGGCTTTGGGGAACTCATCCTTGATTCCATCGGCCAGGAAGTTGATGAAGTCCATGAACGGTCCGGTGCGCCCTTCTTGCTTCTCGATCTCCATACAGCCCGGACACTGGCATCGCTGCCGGTTGCCGTCGTTGGTCGAAACCTCATAGTAGTCGGCGTTGGGGTTGTCACGGATGACTTTCCTCAACTTCTCCAGAACGATCTTGCGGACGTCCGGGTTTGTCTGGCAGAACTGGTCGTGAAGCTCGAGATTGTACTTGCCGTTCATAAAGGATGCATACTCGGGATGATTGTCGAAGTAATCCTTCGGGTTGAAGTAGGCGCTGTATGTGTGACAGGTGCTGCCGCCCGGCGGACGTCCCACTTCTTCCGCCACAGAGCGGTTCCGCAAACACCATTCTTGCTCGCCACCGTAAGGGCCGCGGTGGTGGCCTCCCTGTCGGTAGATCGTGCGGAACTTGAAGGCGGGACTGTAATTGACATCCAGCGCAGGAACGGAGATGTTCGGCTTCGAGGGGATCGCCTCATCGAACACCGTGTACCATCGGCACCCCACATACTGCTCTAGGCCTTATACAAGCATGATATTCAATATTTTCGAGAGGTGAGGAAGCGAGAAAGCCCCGTTTTTCTTGGACAAATCGGTGTAAGCACCGAAGAGTAAAGAACCAAAAAAAGGGGGCTTTCAAGTGAGTAGATCATATCGCAAGATCGTGCGGAACCGCAAGAGGAGAATCGAGC
>MNXM01000196.1 GCA_001872605.1 Armatimonadetes bacterium CG2_30_59_28
GGAATCTTATCTCCCACCACCTCAGCCATCTGCCAAGTATTCTTGCGATCCACCCGGGACAGCAGTCCCCGCAGATATTGCTTCGACTGTTCCCGGGATTCGCTCCGTACAAAAAGGTGCGTAAACCGGGCGTGAAACGACTCAAACTCTTCTGCCCACGTCTCCAATTCCTGCTGCGTCATGTGCTGCCTCCTGTGCTACAATGCTGGCGTCAATTATAACCGGACAAGAGACGTAAAACAAATACGGTTGTAGTACTAACGACGTACGCGGGGCCGCGCAGACTTTCTATAAACGGCATCTCGGCAAACTGAAACGTCACTTGCTAGAACCCAACCCCCTAGGTGTGTCTAACTTCTTGCACATCCTTGAGACAGTCACGCGAGCACTCAATTACCATTTGGAGTATGAGTTGGCCCTCTTGCCGCGGGAAGGGGACTTGACGGTTGAGGCATGGGCAGACCTACGACACCAAGCCGACGCTATCTTCGCACAGTACGAGGAGCTTCTGAAGCTGCAAAGCGATTTTCGCAAGTGTCTGAGTGCTTCGACCCCAAGGCACACACTCGATCCATCCCAGATATTTGCTGACAGTGCGCATAACCTACATGCCTTTCGTGACCACTTACTCCTAGGCGCACGCGAGCGCCTCGACCATGTTGTGACGGCCCGCCGCGTGCGGAGGCGAGACGGTAGTCTCATCTCTCCGCGGTTCTTCCCCAGCGATGTCTTTGCGGGTGACAATTGGCGAGGTTATGGCAGACGTGTGGAAAGGTTGCTGCCGTCAGTCAGCAATTGAGTGGTATACCCGGTCTGGATTTGATATGAATGTCTCCGATCTCACCATTTCTAATGAAAGGGGTTCCATCCGTGGGGGGAACCGGCGCTTCGAGATTTGGGGGTGATGCGACAGTCGTGGACAGACTCACATCTTGAACAACGCAACCTGACTACGAGGAGTTTAGCCGTGTCTCAAGCAATCACTTCCGACCTTGTGTTCGAGTGGCTCCGGGAGAATGTCCAGGGCTTTGCCGACGCGGGGTTCGAGTCGGTTCAGGAGCTCGAAGACGCGCTCCTGATGGGAGAGGTGCATCGGTTTTCGTATCCAGTCAGCGCGCCGCCGCAGCGCACACGAGTCATTCGCGACGGGCACTCGGTCAAGGTTCCCAAACCGACCTTGGTGATTGATTCGAGAGAGCGGGAGGGGTACCGGTTTGACCGACTCTCGAAGTGGATCGCGGGGACGGTCACCAACGCCCTGCCTGTGGGCGACTACTCGGTGGAAGAAATGGAACACGAAATCGCCATCGAGCGCAAGTCGTTTTCCGATGCCATCACCTCCGTCATGCCTCCGGTGCGACCGCGGTTCCTGAAAGCCTGCGAAAAACTCAGCCGCCTGCCCCGCAAAGCCATCGTTATCGAAGCCTCGCTCACCGACCTGAAGTCCGGTCCCTACACCGTCGTCCAGTCGCACGCCCATCCCAATGCCGTGGTCGGATCCTACCTCGCCATTCAGGAGCGCTGGAACATCCCCGTCATCTTCGCTGACTCCCACGAACTCGCCGAGGAATGGACCGCGCATGTGCTCACGAAATATCACCTTCTACGGTGGTTGGAGGACAACGGGTGTGGGCGGTGGTTTGTGGATGGGGATATATGAGAGTCGAACAGCGCGTGGCGGACAGGCGATTGACCCGAACTGGCCATTGACGTAGAATGCCCAGAGGAACGAGAGAGACGCCACCGTATGCAGGTTACGGAGCGAGAGGTCTGACGCGGAACATCGACGAGCATCTCACGAGGTAGAGCACCTCCATGATAAGAGCCTTCAGGTGCAGCGAAACCGAGAAAATCTTCAACCGCCAGCGTTCTCGGAAGTTCCCTCCCTCGATTCAGCAGAGAGCGCTCCGCAAGTTGCGAATGCTCAACCGGTCGGTGACACTCAACGACCTCCGCATTCCCCCTTTGAATCAGTTGGAGAAGCTGAGGGGGAACCGCACCGGCCAATACAGTATTCGCATCAATGACCAGTGGCGAATCTGCTTCGAGTGGAGCGAGGGGGACGCCTACAACGTCGAGATTGTGGATTACCATTAGGAGCACGCAACCATGAGCGAGAAGTTGAAACCTGTTCATCCAGGCGAGGTATTGCTGGAGGAATTTCTGAAGCCTATGGCGCTCAGCCAGAAACGCCTTGCGCTGGAAATTTGTGTGTCGCCACGCCGGATCAATCAGATCGTCTCAGGGGAACGTGCCGTTACGCCTGACACGGCTCTGCGTTTGGCGCGGTACTTTGGCAACTCACCCCAGTTCTGGTTGGGGCTGCAGATGGATCACGACTTGGACGTAGCCGAAGACACGCTGACGCGGCGCATACAGATGGAAGTGAGAACTCACGCTCCCATGGTGCCGGTAGCGTGACAATCCGATCTTCGAGTAGTTAGACTACTCGGCGCCGGATGAAACGAGTTTGACTCACCTCATCCGGGGTAAAGGAATGCCACTCCTTTACCATCATCTTCGCCTTCACCGTCACCATCATCTCGCCGTGACCGGAAGCGGAGAATTGCCATCATGAAAGGAAATGACGATGGGCGCGGTAGATTCTAACTTAGACCGGTGGATATGGATCGAGCTGATTGGCTTCGACAACGAGCTTAACGATTTCGGCGTCGAGGCGTTCATGGACAACGCGGGCTTCGTCCCCGACGCCGCGTCTCTGCTGCTCTTCAACCCGGACTTCGTGCACAACCATGCCGGGATGGAGCAGGAGCGCGCGCTGCCCTTCGACTGTTGCTCATACGGGGGGCATCCCTACAACGAACAACGCTCGCGGCAGGAATGGTCGAGTCACCAGCTCCGGGGATTGGTGTGCGAGCTTCAGCAGCGCGGCGTCAAAGTGTACGCGTCCGTCTTCGATGGCTTCGTGACGCAGGACTGGCTTGCCGACCACCCCGAGGTTCTTCACGTCCGCAAGAACGGACAGCAACTCGCATCGGTGTGTCCCTGGAAGCGGCTGTCCGATGGGAGTTACTACGAGGACTTCTTCGTTGAGCAGTTGGTTCGGGTCATGCGGGACTACGGGTTCGACGGCTATCACGGAGCGGATGGGTATTCGCACCCGCGCATCCCCGTTTACGACGGGGACTTCTCGGATGACATGGTTGGGCAGTTCACCGATATCACGGGGACTCCATTGCCGGATGACCTGCGCGGCGCCTGCGACGGAGAGCCCAACTGCATCGAGCGACGGGCCGAGTGGATCTGGCGCAACCTGCGGCGCGAGTGGATTGAATTCTACACGGAACGGATCGCGCGCTTCTGGGGGAAGGTGTTCGCAGCACTGCACGCCGAGGGGAAGAAGGTTGTCCTCAACAGCGCCTGGACGCGCGACCCCTTCGAGGCGAAGTACCGTTACGGCATCGATTACCGGCGACTGGTGGACCTCGGCGTGGACGGCTTCATCGTGGAGGCTGCTGCAGCAGCGTCGGAAACCGAGAGACAAGCATCGTCTGCCGCCGTGTTGTTTGACTTCATGGCGATGTTGCTGCTCATCAAGGCGTATGTTCCCGAAGCGAAGCTGTGGTATCTCCACGGCGTGAAGGACACGCAGGAGCAGTGGAACGTGCTGCGCCACGCGCCGACTGCCGTGGAGCGGGAGGTCTACTCTCTCAGCAACCTTTACGTCCATCGCGACGACGGAGCACTCCAGCGGTGCGCGTCGGGGTTGGTGGTTTGCCTGGCGGACGACATTCGGCGGCACGAGTGGCAGTGGCTGCGTGAGAAGTGGAACCTTGCCTTCGATGGGACGCCGCAGCGAGTTATCGGCGCGACGTTGGTGTGGTCGGACCGCGCCCTTGAGGCGCAGATGGATGACTTCATTGCCACGCGTCGTTGGACGACCCATCGGCTGTTGCATCACCTGATGGCACGCGGGGCCCCTGTGCATGCGGCCGTGAATGTGAAACACCTCGACGCAACCAGCGGTCCTCTGCTGGTACTCAATCCCCATCTCTTCCCGGAAGACGAACTGCACAGCATCCTCGACTACGGCGGCGGCCCGGTTGTGGCCGTCGGCGGCAAGACCGGGCTGTTGCCTGAACCGAAGTTCTTCTTCGAGGACGTATATTCTCCCAATGCCCTCTGCTGTGCGATCTACGGCGCGACGGCTTCATCGGAGGTGTGGTTCGGCGCCGCTGAAGCCGAAGACATCGCTGAGGACCTGATAGACTTGCGCGATCCAACAACCTTCATAGAGGACCTTCCCGTCCGCAAGGTGTCCGAGGAATTCCTCCGAGGTTGCGTGGTCGCTCTCTCCGACATTGTGCGGGGAGTTCGCGTTCTCGAATGGACTGAAAACATCAAGACGCAGATTCTTGAAAAGTCCGTCGGTCAGTGGCGTTGTTTCCTCGGCAACGACCGGCACGGCTACTTGAGGACGCAAGTCGATGCGGGACGGAGCATCGTCCGGATCAATGTGATGGGGGACTTCCCCGGAGTGCCGGTGCAACCGGATGGATCCAAGTTCCGCGTCAGGATTCCGGGGAGGGGGATGATCGTGGTGGACATTGAGTTGGAGTGACTGGTTCAGGTCCCGCAATTTCCCCGTAGGATAAAGCTCCAGCTTTGTCAGTCTTTGTTGTCACATCATCCAACACGACAAAGCTGGAGCTTTATCCTACGGGGAAATCTCAGTGCCGGCAGATTCGATCAGTTCTTCGGCCAGTCGCCACAACTCCTCGGAGCCTTCGGCGACGTGGTGGTTGGCCGCGAGCACTTCAGACTTCGTTACGCCGTGTTTCTTCCATGCGTGTGCCCCCGTTCGTGCGTTCTGAAGGATTGGCTCCAGCCGATCCAAAGCGGCGGCGAATTTCGCCTCGGGTGTCTGGCGGGACTCGAACTCGACCCACAGGGCCATCATTTCATCTCGCTGATCGGCAGGCAGCAACCCGAAGATTCGCTCCGCCGCGGCGCGCTCGGAAGATTCGCGCGCCCGGCGTGCTTCGCGGTCATAGAGGAAGGTATCGCCTGTGTCGATCTCCACGATGTCGTGGATGAGAACCATCTTGATGACTTTGCCAACATCCAGCGTCGGCACGTTCGCATGTTCCGCCAGCACAACAGCCATCACCGCGAGGTGCCAGGCGTGTTCGGCGTCGTTCTCGTAGCGAGAGTTGTCGAGGAGTCTTGTGCGCCGCAAGACCGCCTTGACCTTGTCGATCTCCTCGATGAACCGAAGCTGGTCAGCAATTCTGGAAACACTCATGCGCCTATTCCCGAAGCCCAAAGGTTCTGACAGCCATATCCGCAATCGTTCTGCCGATGCTGATGGACGCGGTCGCCGCGGGGGAAGGAGCGTTGAGGACGTGGATCATGCGGTCGGATTCGACGATGCGGAAATCGTCGGCAAGCGATCCGTCCGGTAGGACTGCCTGTGCGCGGACACCGGCGCCGCCGCGCTGGAGGTCTCCCGCGTCCAGTTCTGGGATCAACTTCTGAAGCGCCGTAACAAAGGCGCGCTTGCTCAGTGAACGACGGAATTCACTGACACCCGTCTGCCCGTACTTCGCCGCCATGCGCCAGAACCCACCGTATCCGGCAAACCGCAGTGCGTCCCGCACAGAGAAGCTGAATCGGGAATACCCCTCGCGTTTGAAGGACAGCACGGCGTTGGGTCCCGCCTCGACGCCTCCATGGATCATGCGGGTAAAGTGAACGCCCAGAAAGGGGAACCGCGGGTCGGGCACGGGATAGATGAGGTTCCGCACGAGCGATTGTCGTTCGGCAGCGAGTTGGTAGTACTCACCGCGGAAGGGGACAATCTGCAGTCCGGGATCAACCCCGCAAAGATTCGCCACTCGATCACACTGAAGCCCGGCGCAGTTTATGAGGTTGCGGCAGGTGAAATCCCCTGCGGAAGTCGTCAGAGTCAAGTTCGGCCCCCGCGTCTTGCATGAAAGCACTCGCGAGTTCAGCCGCACCTCTCCCCCCGCTTCCTGCACAAGTCGGGACATGACCTCAACGACCTGCACGAAGTCGACGATACCTGTTTCGGGAACGAGGAGGGCTGCGATCCCGGCGGCGTGCGGTTCGTGGTCTCGAAATTCCCTTGCGTCCAGCCTGCGTATTCCCCAGAGTCCGTTGGCGGCGCCCCGCCGCTCCAGTTCGTCGAGTGCGGGGACTTCGCTCTCACTGGTCGCGACGACAACCTTGCCGCACCGCTCGTGGGCGATGCAATGCTCCTCGCAGAAGCGATACATCGCTTCTCGACCATCCACGCAGTTGCGCGCCTTCAGCGATCCCGGCTTATAGTAAAGCCCGGAGTGGATGACTCCGCTGTTGTTGCCGGTTTGATGGGCCGCAAGGCGATCTTCCTTCTCCAACACCACCAGCGACCGGCAGCCGCGCTGGGTGAGCGCCATGGCAGTTGCCATGCCAACGATGCCTCCGCCAATGATTCCCACCTCAAATGACATCGCGTCCATCATGCATCCGAAGCGCGCGTCGCTCAATTGCCCACGGGGCAGATGCTCCAGATCGTGACAACCGCCCGAATGGACGGCCGCCGATTCCAGGGCGTCTCTCCCTACTTTGCGCGCACTCGGGAGAGTTGGTTTGACCCGACACCGATGCAGGACTGCTGGAACACGGACGCTACACGACGAGGCGCCCGTAGGTTCTCGGCTGCCTCTCGTCCTCCAGTAATCGGTCCCGGATTTCTCGACGCCGCTGGACTTCTTCGAGATCAATGGTCGCAACCGCCATGCCAACGCGAATCCCGACCTCCGCCAGGACGGTGCCATCCCAATCAATCACGCAACTTCGACCGTGGATTTTCGGGACTCGGAAGAAGCCATCCCCTGACAACACCCAGGCCGAGGAGACCAGACACACACGATTCTCAATGGCTCTCGCCCTCATGAGGATGTCTGTCTCCATTTCCGGCATACCGCCCCACTGGTTCGGCCAGAAAATGACGTCCGCACCGTTGAGGGCGAGAATGCGGCAACCCTCCGGGAAGATCAGGTCGTGGCAAATCTGCATTCCGACATGGAGACCTTCCACATCGAGCACAGGATAATCGTTCCCTGGGCGTGAGATTCCCTGCTCTCCCTCAGGAATGTGAACCTTCCGATAGGACCCGATGAGGACACCCGCGCGCTCGTACACGACACCAAGGTTGAAGTTCCCGTCATCGAGCTTCGTGCTGACCGTTGCGACGATGTTCGTCCGGTACCGCTTCGCCGTGGATGACAGGAAGGAGTGCGCGGCGCCGCCATCGATGCTTTCCGCGGCGTCTTCCATCGGCACGGATGTGTTGAAATAGGCAAACAACTCGGGCAGGCAAACGAAGTCCGCGCCCATCAGAACCGATTGGTGAACAAGCTGCTCTGTCAGCTCAAAGATGTCCTGCGGGCCGGGGGATATCACTTCATCGGGAGCAAATGTCGGGTGGGGGAGCGAGATGGTGGCGATTCGAATGCTGTTCACAACCTGCCTCCGTGCATGTGCCCTCTGTGCTGAACCCAACAACACTATTGCAGATTCATGGAGGATGAGTCAATCTTCAGAGTGTGTCCAATAAGCCTGTAGGAGGTCCTCCGACGGGTCGGGGCGACATCCACCCGTGAACACCGGGAATGCTTATTGCCTTAGCTCCGAATCCCACCGAACTTGTTTCGGTGGATTGTTGGATTCATGCTACCCAAGGCGAAGATCGCACTGAATTCCCCCAGATTCACTCCGGGGGATCGTTAAGACCGCGCTACGTAGCGTGAACCTAACCATCCCCCGGAGTGAATCCGGGGGAATTGGGGGTTTTCTCTGCGTGTCGCGGTAGCGCGAACCGAACAATCCACCGAAGCGAGTTCGGTGGGATTCCAGAGGGCCTTTTTCGGAGCAAAGCGCATAAGTACTACTGGGAAATCGCCGTCTGGGCACGCCTTCTGCCTTCTTGTCGGGCATTCCCGATAGGCTTTTGGGACACACTCTAAGCTGGACTTTATCCAATCAGTAAGCATAGCACATCCCTTCTGTAAGGCGGTCTACCGTAATGCGCAAGGATTTATGCACATCGTGTTTTGAGGTGGACGTGCAAAAAGTCATGGACTGCCATAGGTGGCGTCGGACCAAGGCCAGGGCATCTGAAAAGGTCGGCCGCTCCTTGACATACCAGGCCGTTTGACGAATGGGCAATG
>MNXM01000286.1 GCA_001872605.1 Armatimonadetes bacterium CG2_30_59_28
GATCGCTTCAGCGTCCGGTAGCTCACACAGGCAGCTACACGATGGAGGCTACCCTCCTTTTCTCCCCTTTCAACCCGTGTTCGGCACGAACACGGGTTGAAAGGGGAGAAAAGATGTCCTTTCTTGGCGCTCGGTAGTCAGTTGTGTGAGCTACCGGACGCTGAAGCGATCCGGCGTCTAATGTCGAAGAATTTACGAAAGGATGCACTGGGTTCCTTATGATACAACTCCAGGGAAGCTTAAACATTTCTTTTGATGAAGGGAGGGCTTCAGGTATAATACTTTCCGCCAGCTTCCCCGCAAACCACCGACGGAGCGTCGCCATGCGAATACTGAACCACCGCTCACAGATCATGGATTCCGTCCAACTTTTCGACCGGCAGATTCGCCGTCCGCAGGAGGCCCTTTCGATGCGCTTCATAGTAATCTGTTTCATCTACATGGCACTCGCCGTGGCCGCTCACGCCGTGCCCTCGCTCGTGCAGCCGATCAATGACCGCGTCACCATGGTGTACGATGACGCCGGCAATTGGGGTGGCAACAACTGGGGCGGCGATATGAGCACCAATATCACACACCAGTCGGCGAGTTCATACCAGGCCAGGAAGATTCTCGACCTGTCGGAGGTGCCGCCGCCTGTGTGGGACCAAGCTCAAACCGTTCGTCTGTCTGTCTTCATGATGGTGCACGACTACTCATTCATGATGCTGCCGAACATTAACGGACTGGACGAGGCCTTCCAGGTCGTCATCAACGGCCAGGTGCACGAGTACCCCACGAACGTCGGCGCGCCGGTTCTCCCTCCAAGCGGACCGCCCCCCATTGACTGGTACGACCTCGTGATTCCCAAGGCCGAGTTGAAGCGCGGCCCCAATGAGATCATTATCCGCAAGGCCCCCGGCAAGATCGGCAAGCCCGAGGCCACGCCCGACGACTACCTGTACCTCGGCATCGATACCAGCCGCAAACGCGGCAACAGCGCCGTGGCCTTTGACGGCACGACGTGGACCCAGGAGATGCTGACCGTCCCAGGCGGCAACGGCGAGTACATGGTTCGTATTTACCTGATCAGTGGCGACTCCACAGTGCAGGCTGTGTGGCGTCCCGGCCAAACCCCGCCTCTCGACGATCCGACAAAGCTGATCCTGTATGCCGGCGCTCACGGGATGAGTCCCTCGGCTGAGGGCTGCAAACTGGCCGCCGGGCAGTCTGCACGCCTGGAATGGGAACCGGGCGCTTTCGACATGCTCGCACCGATACGGATCAGCGTGCAGGCCCGAGGGCCGGTGCAACTCGAGTGGCTGGGGGCGCAGGGCACTCCGGCAAAAGATCCCGCCATCATTGGTCTCACAGCGGACCTTCCCGCCGGGCGCAGATTCAGGCCGTCCGGCGCTCGTATCACCGCGGCGGGAAACGCCACGGTGGAGTCCGTGACTATAGAGGGGTCGCGCTTCCATCCGTCACCACAACCCATCAACATGACCCCGCTCATCGCCGCCCCGCCGCGGGCACGGCCTCAGCGTCCCGAGTGTCGCGTACAGCCGCAGACCGTCACGCTCACCGGCGGCTTCACCCAGGCCGTGTTCGAGCGTGGTGGCAATCTTCGCCTGCGTTCCCTGAAGAACCTCATCACTAATTCCGAGATGCTGCGACACCCCGACGAGGTCGCGCTGTTTCTGATTGAGGTGAACGGGAAGCGCTATGCCGGAAGCAAAGACTTCAAGCTGATGAGCGTCAAGCCAGCGCCCAACGGCTTCGTCGCGGAACTGGAGGGGCCGAACGGGATGAACCCACACTTCCTCGCGACCATGAATGTTTCCGCGGACAAGGAAGGTCTGCGCATGGGGATGAACCTCGTCAACATCGGGGACGCGCCGGTGGACTTCAAGCTCGCCTTTCCGCACCTGTCGGGGTTGGCGGTCTCGGCGAATCCAGAGGAGGACTATTATTTCTATCCCTTCGGGGGCGGAATCATCGCCGACGTGCCGACGCTCATCCGCCACGGCTACGGCGACTACGAGGCGTTGTACCAGGTGATGGATGTCTTCAGCCCCGCGCTTGGCTGCGGACTGTCCATTCGCGCGGAGGATACCGAGGGGTGGCACAAAATCCTGACGCTGCGCAAGTACGTACCGGATCGCCCGGTGGTGAATGAGCGGAAGGTCTGGGTGGACTACTTCGTGCGTCAGGAATACCGCTGGGGCAACTCTCTGGATGCGGACGTCGAGGGCACTTCGTTCTCCTACGAATACCTGCGCCGTACACGCGCTCCGCTGGCGCAGGCCGCTGCGCCCGTGCCCGGAGATGCCGCGAGCCTGCAGCACACGGCGAGCTTCACGCCCGCCGCCGCGGTCATCGCCGTCCATCCCGGTGACTGGCATGTGGCCATGCAGAGCTACGCCGACTGGGCGCACCGCGTCTGGAAGTTCCGCCCTTACCCCTCGGCGCTACGAAGTGTCCGCAACATGATGCCCCCCGGATGGGGCCAGGACATTCTGTTCAAAGACGGTTCCTACCGCACCGATTTTATCGGGCCCATGACCGACTGCGTGGAGCTGATGAGCTGGTGGGAGTGGTCGCCGCTGGGGCCCTTCAACACGCCCCTCGATCAACTCGACAAGGTTCTGACCCCTGCGAAGATCAAGGCGCTGGAGCCGTATATTGTCAAAGACCCCGTCACCGGTCAGAAGATGTGGAACAACCAGCCCGGTGACTACAAAGGCTACAACGAGCGTTTCGGCGGCCTGCCCGCCTTCAGAAAAGCCGTTCGCACCTACCAGGACATGGGCGTGCTCGTGACGCTCTACACCGACCCCTTCCGCCTCGACGGCAACAACGAGATTGGGCGTAAGTTCGGCAAGGAATGGAGCGTCGTTGGCAGGGACGACAAGAAATGCACCGGCTACGAAGTCTGGAACCCCTGCCACGGACTGGCCGAGGTCCGTGAGTGGGTAGCCACGACGATGGGCCGCGTCATGCGGGAGACCGGCGCCGACGGCATTCGCCTCGATGAGTACGGCCATCGCGGCTGGGCCTGCTACGACAATACCCACCGTCACACCTACCAGGAGCCGGGCATCACCCAGTGGCAGAAGGGCGTGGCCGAGGCCGTGAAGCGGGCCCATGCCGAAATGGACAAGGTCAAGCCGGCCCTGATTCTGACCACTGAGTATCCCGGCTACGACTACATGATGCAATACCTCGACGGCTGCATCACTTACGATCTCACAGTGTTGAAGTCGCCCCTACGCCCACTGGAGTGCAACGCCCAGCGCTTCTACTTCCCGGAGTGCAAGGTCTACGAACTCGACCTGGGGCCCGACCCTCAATGCCGCAAGCGCTTCTGGAATGGAGAAGAATGCTTTGAGCGCATCTACCCGGTCAACATGAACAACATCCTCAACGAGAACGAAGACGTATACCAGGGCCGGGAAACGTACCCGCTTTCCCCCACCTTGCAGCCCCACCTTTATGCGAATCGCTTCCGCGGTGCGGGCAAGACCATGATCCACCTGTACAACACGACGGGGCACACCTTCGACGGCCCGGCGCTAACCCTCTCCCCTCTACCGCAACATGGGAGAGGAGTCGTGGGTGAGGGGACCGTGCATGCCATCGAACTCCTCCGCGGCGAAGAGCTGCCCATTGTTGGTGGCAATATCAGCGTCTACCTCGAACGCGATGACGTCGCTTGTGTGGCGATCTTGCCCCGGCTGCTACAAGTCAATCCCCAAGGACAAGTACAGATCAAAGATGGCAAGGGCGGGCAACTTGTCTTCGTCAACAAGAAGGGAGAGAACGTATCACCCCAAGGTGTCACCGGTAAGAGCGGCGCACTCGACCTCGGCAAATTGCCTGTCAACACAAAACTGACCTGCCTAAAGCTCCTGCGCACCGGGCGGATGGTGGACGCGGTGCAGTGGCGGTGACCCCGTAGCCCGTCTGTGGGATGGTGTCTCAGGCGCATCAGTTCGCCGAGGATGGTTTGCGCGTACGAGGGCGTTTTAGAATTGAGCGCGGGAGGGTGACGACGGCCTGCATCCGAAGGAACGCGCATGGCCCAAGAGACGCTGGCTCCGCTCCGCCCCCCCCTCTCTTCAGCAGCCCTATCACACCAACGAGTAACCCCGACATTTTCACTTTCGCAAAACCGGACAATCTCACTTTGGGTTGACTTCGCTTTTGCCCGCCGCTTGACTGTGCTATCCATCTCGTAAAATCGTCCACTGTGAAACTGCGCACACGATTGCTTCTTCTGCTGGGTGCGGCCATCCTGTGTGGCGTGCTGTTCTCCACGGCGATTGTATACGTCGTCGCGCGTCAGGAACTGGAAACGCTGGCGAAGCGCGGGTTGGAAGATGCCGCTCGCGTTTTCAGTCATCACAGTGATGCCTGGGCGGCAAGTTTCAAGTCCGACTCAAGACTGTGGAGCGTAATACCTTCGGTGCGTGAAGTCGCCGACGGTCGCCGTGACCGGAAATCCCTCGAGGCGCTGAATCGGTTCTTCGGCCAATGCATCCAAGGCAAGGACAGGTATGAATCTGTCTCGCTGTTGTCCGGAGAGGGGGAGGTTCTGGCTTCCTCGTATTCCCGACCCAAAGAAGTTGAATTGCTGAGGGCGGATTCTCTCGCCCGGTATCCAAGCTTTGCCGCGGTCCTCGCAGGAGAGCAGATCGTCTCACCGGCGTACCTCGGTGACTCAGGGCAACGAGTCTGCGTCGCTCTGTACACCCCGGTCCCTTCCGAGAGACGGGGCGGGCCCGTGCTCCGGGCCGCTCTCGACCTCGGAAGGATCAACGACCGCCTGATGCAACCTCTGCCCATCGGGAAGGCCGGGAGAGCATACATTATTGACCCGGGTTTGACCTTGCAGCAACTGCACGGACAGGCGCCCCGGGGTTAACTCGTCAATCTGCCGAACATGCCCCACGATATTCCGGCGGTTGGCGAGATGCTCACGAAGGACCACGGGATTGTCAAATACCAGGCGCGGCGGGGAATCCGGATGGCTGCCTACCGGCGACTGCACGAGGCGGGGCTGGTGCTCGTTGTGGAGATGCCATTGCGGGAGGTCCTCGCTCCGATCACTGCTATCCAGCGCGTCACTTTTCTTGTCGCCGGCATTCTCCTCGTGCTTGTGTGGTGTGCCGTGTATCTCATTGCCAATCCGCTGGCGCGCCGCATTGAGGACTGTCAGAACCTTACCCGGAACCTTGAGGCCGGCCATTTCGATCGTCGCCTGCCCGTCGCGTCTCGCGACGAGATTGGCAGCCTTGCCCGGGGGCTCAACTCTCTGGCAGAAACTCTCGAACAGAATCGTCATGACCTTGAGCAAGCGGAGCAGGATCGGCGGCGCATGGAAGAAGCCGAGCGCCTGCTTGTGGAATCCCGTCTGCAGACGCTTCGTTACCAGATCAACCCGCATTTCCTGTTCAATGTCGTCAACTCCATTGATGCTCTCGCCCACGAGGCGCCGGAGCGCGTTCACCAACTTGTGAGGGAGCTTGCCCGATATCTGCGTTTCTCCCTGCAATGGCGGGAGGAATCGGTCGTTCCCCTGCAACTGGAGCTTGAGGCCATCGAGAGCTATCTCCAGGTTGAGAAGGTGCGGTTTGAAGACAACCTCGAGGTCCAAGTCGGAGCGTCCTCGGAAGCGCGAACGTGCGACGTTCCCATTCTCTTGTTGCAGCCACTGGTAGAGAACGCGATCAAGTACGGGATGGAAACCAGCGCGCGACCGTTGCGCCTGAAGATTTCGGCTGTGGTTGCGAACGACGAATTGCACCTCGAAGTGGCGAACAGCGGCAAATGGGTCGAACCGGGAACCGGCCCCTCAAAGAAACAAACCCGACTCGGACTCGAAAACCTGCGCAAACGCCTTGAGTTGCTCTACCCGGAACGGCACACCTTCAATGTCGGGGAAGTAGACAACTGGATCGTTGGAAGGATACACTTGCCCGCGGAAAACGCAGAAGGACGCAGAATTTGATTTGGGCCAGAGCAAAGGATTTTCTGCGTGATTCCGCGTCTTCTGCGGGAGAATAACTCGGGGGTGAAAGATGAGCGAGTTTCTGTATAAGGAAGAAACGTACCGAATCCTGGGGGCTTGTTTCGAGGTCTACAAGGAGAAGGGCTGTGGGTTTCTGGAGCCAGTCTACCAGGAATGTCTTGCGATGGAATTTGAACTGCAGGGCATCGTACACGTTCCCAAGAGGCCATTGAAACTTGAATACAAGGGACGCCCTTTGCAGAAAACCTACGAAGCGGACTTCGTGTGTTTTGAGAAGATCATCGTGGAGATCAAAGCGGTTTCCGAGTTGGTGGATGAACACCGGGCGCAGATTCTCAACTACCTTCACGCCACCGGGATGAAGGTCGGACTTCTGGTCAACTTCGGTCATCATCCCAAAGTCGAATACGAAAGATTTTCCATCTCAAAGAAGCTGGCGGAAAGGCCCGCAGAATACGCAGAAGAACGCAGAATTTGATTTGGGCCAGAGCGAAGGATTTTCTGCGTGATTCCGCGTTTTCTGCGGGAGGTAATCGGAAATGACCAAACTCAATGCGGTTATCGTAGACGACGAACGGCTGGCCCGCGAGAACCTGAAGCGGATGCTGGCGGCCTACCCGCAGGTGGAAGTCGTCGGTATGGCCAGAAATGCCCCCGAAGCCCGGAAGCGTCTTCAGGCGAAAAAAACGGACGTTGTTTTCCTGGACGTTCACATGCCGGGAGAGTCGGGGTTCGATCTCTTGGAGTCTCTGGAGAATCCGCCCCACGTCGTCTTTGTCACGGCCTACGATCAGTACGCCATCAGGGCGTTTGAAGTCAATGCGGTGGACTACCTCCTGAAACCGATCGAGGCTGCCAGGCTCGATATCACGATTCAACGGGTCCTCGGCCGCGTCGCACCCATACAACCCGGGCAGCTCACGTATTCGGATGTTGTCCTTCTCTCCACCAACGGTCGCTCCCTGTTTGCTCCCCTGGAGAGCATTGCCGTCATCATGTCAGACGGCAACTACACCGACGTTATCGACGTTGCTGGCAACTGTCAGACCGTCCGGAGATCCCTCGCGGAGTGGGGAGCGATCTTGCCCAAAGAGGACTTCGTGGAGCTTGACCGGCGCACCATCATCAACAGGCATCACGTCCGGCAGTGGCAAGCTCATCAACGAGAGACAGACCTGTTTCTCGGTGAGAACTCCCATCCCCTCCGCCTCGGCCGCAGCGCGTCGCAGCGGTTCAGGAAGATGGTGAATGGTGATCACTGATTACTGGTTTGGGGCCGATTCGTCCCTGAATCTGGCGGATTCGTCCCACTTGGCTCCGTTTCTCCTTGTGGGCTTTCCTGCATTGCACTAATATCATGCTCGTAGGATTCGCAAGGGAAGAAATGCCCCGGCCAGTCGTCTTCTCCACAAACCACGGAAAAGCGGACGAAAGGAAGGGAGTCCACGGCAACGTGAACGTTTGGGGAGCACACCGGAAGGGCGCTCTAACCCCGCGCTTGCGGGAATCCGGTCCCGCCGACCGAAACGGCGGGTAGAAAGAATCTGATAAGGAGAGAGAGAACAATGCGAACAAGAACAAGTTTTCCATTTCTGGCGGCGGCAGGAGCAGTCCTGCTGCTCATGCTAACGGGTGTCAGCCCGGCCGCGGCGGGCAACCGCTACGTAGACGCATCGGCCACTGGCGCGAACAACGGCAGCAGTTGGGCCGATGCCTTCACCACTTTGCAGTCCGCTCTGACCGCAGCCACCGACGGCGACACGATCCACGTCGCCCAGGGCACGTACAAGCCGACGACCGGCACCGACCGGATGGCGTTCTTCAAACTCGACGACGGACGGACGCTGCTGGGCGGCTATCCCAACGGTGGTGGTACGCGCGACCCGGCGGTGAACGAGACCATCCTGAGCGGCGACATCGGCGCCGCGGGCAGCAGCGACAACTCGTATCACGTGGTGGAGTCGCACGGCGCGCCGCTACTGGATGGCTTCACCATCACGGCTGGGAATGCCAA
>MNXM01000229.1 GCA_001872605.1 Armatimonadetes bacterium CG2_30_59_28
ACGGGTTGAAAGGGGAGAAAAGATGTCCTTTCTTGGCGCTCGGTAGTCAGTTGTGTGAGCTACCGGACGCTGAAGCGATCCGGCGTCTAATGGGGAAGAATTTACGAACGGATGCGCTAGTCCCGTCCCGCTGGGGCGTCGCCCGCTTGGTGACGGGACACAAAGAAAGCAAACAGAGCGCAATCGTGAGAACGGGGACAGTCGAAAGACTGTCCCCGTTATGCTGTTACCGTCGAGATGTATCTGAGCGGTCGATCTACGTAAAGGTCACGGTTGTCGAGACAGCATCCGTGCCATCCATCTGCACGGTTACGACGGCCGTGCCCGCCGTAGGCGGGTCGGCATCATCATTCTTGAGCGTGGATGTGAAGACCGTGGACTTGTCATCCGTCGTCCGCGTGGTTGGGCTCATCGATCCCTTGCCGGTATTGAAGGAGATTGTCTTTTCGGAGTCTACGGGGTTACCGTTCACATCCGTGACAATCGCCGTAATCAACGAAGACCCGCCGGCGCTGGTCGTGGCGGGCGAAGGGGTCACCGAGACGATGCGAGGATCGCCGCTGAGAACAATGTTCGTAGTCTTGGTGATGGTCGCCCCGCCCACGCCCTTGACCGAAGCAGTGATCGCGCAGATGCCAGAAGCAGGAACGCCCTCCGGGAGCCCGTTCCCCTTGGGAGCGTTTGATTCAAAGGTCGCCGTTGCCGCTCCCTGCACAGTCTCAACGACAGGATCGAGAATCTGACCTTTGGTCTCCTCGGTGGTGAATGTGACGGGAGTCCCATCGGCAACCGGTCTCCCGTTTGCATCAGTAACGTTGGCGCGAACGGTGGTGCGCACACCGATGACGTCCCATCCGGGAATGTTGGTGTCGGTGAACCTCAGCGCCAGGTTGGCCGGAGGACCAATCGCAGTTCCCGGCGGAACGCTTTTGCCTCCTCCTCCTCCTCCTCCTATCAGAGCCGCTGCTGCAACCACGAGCAGTATACCGACCACCAGGTTTGTCGTTGACTTGTTCCTGCTCTTTTTCGCTTTGTCAGGCTCGGTATCGTCCAGCGCAAAGGTCTTGGAGGGATTGTAGGTAACTCTGACTGTGTCTCCAACAATAACGGCATTGGCCGCCTCCGGCGGCGTGACCTCTACGAGCGATTCCACCAGATCGGCATTGACGACCATCCCCGACGCCGTTTGCTGCCCTTGGTTGATAAAGAGTACTTCCGCTCCCGGTCGAATCATCTGCTGAGTCCCGATGTTGATCCGAACGTGTCCGCTCTTCGGCTTGGTGATGACAATTCCTTTCATGTGGAGGCTCTCGCTCAGATGCTGCACCGCCTGCCGACCTGCGTTCCTGGCGGCTTCGTTCCAAGCTGACGTGTCGTTCTCCACGCCCTTTGCAGCGCCCAAGGCTCTCGACTTCAGCGCTAGGTTGCCTGTGGCTGATTCATAGACGTTCAGTTCGAGATCTACAGATACGGTTCTTTTGGCAGCATTCGCCTCCGCTCTCGTGATCTTCCCGCCGAGAACCCAGTCTGTTCCCACCGCCGACCCAACCTGCGACAGTTGAAGACCGAACACGGGATCGGAGAGGTCCACCTTCGCGGCGGCATTCTTCACCTTCTCGCCTGATACCACTGAAAGCCCGGGGATTTCCAGCAGGGAAAGGATCGTGGAATTCCCAGCGACCTCTGCAATAACGGGGTCTGCGTGCGTACTGACGTTGTGAAAATCCACCACCGCAACGGAACGTTGTTCCCCCTTGCTGCCGTCAGACGATGCCGTGGTTACAAAGGCCGGTTGCGCCAACACGCTCGCAATAAACGTGAGTAATGTGATGCGGGCCGACGTTGCGAAAAAGGGCTTCTTCACTATCCGGAACATACTGTTACCTCCTGCTGAATCGCGCTGAATTCTGGTTGATACCGATGCAACTGGCTACTCAGTCAAACAAGGCGGATTATAACCAATGGGAGAGAGCGAGTCAAGTTGTCCCCATGCGCGGGACAGCCGTCCGCTGGGAGGCTGGTCAAATGCTTCATGCCCATTTTACTCCGTAGAAATCTTTCCGAAACAGATACCCGTTAGAATTCACAACAGCCTTTGCCCATCCACGAAGGAGGTCGTCCAGTAGATTGAAAGATAAAGTCGTTTCTCCCATCCGACGGCGCTTGTGCGCGGGGTGGATGCTTGCCGTCGGAATTGCTGTCGCCGCTTCGCCGAGTTCTGCTCAGGGGCCGTCGGCAATCGATGCGGGCGACACGGCATTCATCCTTGCGTGTGCCGCCCTCGTCATGCTCATGACCCCTGGGCTTGCGCTGTTTTACGGGGGGATGGTCCGGCGCAAGAACGTCCTCGGAACGATCATGCAGAGCTTCATCGCGGTGGCGCTCATCAGTCTACAGTGGATTCTCTGGGGCTACAGCCTCGCCTTCGGCCCCGGATCGGGCTTCTTCTTCGGCGGGTTGGAGTGGATCGGGCTGCGGGGCGTCGGCCTTGACGCGGGACCGTATGCCGCAACAATTCCGCACCAGTTGTTCATGGTTTACCAGGGCATGTTCGCCGTTATCACCCCAGCCTTGATCTCCGGCGCGTTCGCTGAACGCAAGAAGTTCTCCGCGTATATTGTGTTCATGGTGCTGTGGGCAACCTTCGTGTATGACCCTATCTGCCATTGGGTGTGGGGCGGCGGATGGCTGGCGAAACTCGGCGCGTTGGACTTTGCAGGAGGAACAGTTGTCCACATCAGCTCCGGTGTATCGGCCCTGGTGGCAGCGCTGGTTCTCGGCAGACGACGGAACCTGGAGCATGAACCGTCGCTGCCTCACAACCTAACGATGACGTTGCTCGGCACCGGACTCCTGTGGTTCGGGTGGTTTGGGTTCAACGCCGGAAGCGCTCTTTCCGCTGGCCCGGTTGCCGTGGTTGCCTTTGTCACCACCAACACGGCCGCGGCGGCGGCGGCATTGACGTGGATGTTCGCAGAGTGGAAACTGCGCGGCAAACCTACCGCTCTTGGTTTTGCATCCGGCGCGGTGGCAGGTCTCGTGGGCATCACGCCTGCGGCAGGTTTTGTTACGCCGATGGGGGCGATTGGCATTGGGGTGTCGGTCGCTCTGGTTTGCTGCTTTTTTGTCACGAAGAAGGAGAGGCTGGGATACGACGACTCGCTTGACGCGTTCGGTGTGCACGGTATCGGAGGAACCTGGGGCGCTCTTGCCACCGGTTTGCTGGCAACCACCATGGTGAACGACGCGGGCGCTAATGGGCTCTTCTACGGCAATCCCTCGCAGCTCTGGGTGCAGTTCGTCGGTGTAGCCGCTACGTGGGTCTATGCTGCGATCGCGACCTTGGTGCTGTTGAAGGTGCTGGATAAGGCAATGGGTCTGCGCGTGTCAGAAGAGGACGAGGAAGAAGGGTTGGACGTTGCCGTTCACGGCGAAAGTGGATACATGTTCTGAACGAATGGCTGATGGTTTGTGGTGGCAGAAGGGCGGCAGCAGGAATCGCTGCGTCAAATATGTTCCACCAACCACCAACCACTAACCACTCTGCCACTATCCGCGCTCAATCTCGATTCGCCAGTCAGTGATATCGATGGCAGGGATGGCCACGTCGCCGGCGAACTCCCGGCTGAGAGCATCATTATTCTGGAACGTAGCGTTCGCCTTGACGGGGATGGTGATGTAGTCGTTTCCCGTGGGACCGAGTCCGTCGTAGGTCTTATCGATGTTCAGACCGGAATCGGTGATGATCTCGTCCGTCGTGATGAAGTTGATATCGAGAAAGTCCACGTCATCGGCCCAATAGTTGTCCATGTCGAGAGTAAAAATTAACTGGTTGTCCCCGGCGGGAAGCGTGAAAGTGAATGGTTGGTTGATGGGGGTGTCTGTGACGCTGTCGTCCGGGTTCACGACGTGCTGGAAAACCTGATACTGACCGAGATGGTACTGCACGAACGTGGTAAAGCTTCCGGTTCCCCAGCCGTTTGGTGCCGGTCGCCGCAGAGGCAGTGGGCCGTCCGCAGAGGTGTCATCATCGTCAAGGGCGACGAAGTAGTAGAGCCTGTCGTCGACCGGCGCGTCGAAAGTTGCGCGAACGATGAGTCGGTTCACCGCTGTTGGTGGAATTACGCCACCGCCGGGACCCCGCGCGCACCCCGACATCAGTAAAAGGAGCGAGAGGAGACAACGCAATTCCGCGACTTTCACAGCACGAATTCCTATCGTTGCACACTCCTACCGGTTCTGCAGAACCACCAATAGATTGAAGGCTACGTATGCCGTCCAGTGGACGATGAAGCTGGGGACAAATGATTTGAACCTCCACGACAATTCCCCGAGGGCAATCCCGGCAATGAATGACCCCAGTACTTCTGGCGCGGGATTCCCAAAGTGCGACAATCCGAAAGGGATCGCCTGCAAAACAATCGCGATTCTTCCGAACGCCGGGGCCATGCCAAACAGCATGAACCCGCGAAAGAAGTATTCCCAGCAGAACATGTAGACGCCGATCGTCACGACCAGCACAACGAAACCCACCGCCGATTCTCGCGCCGGAAGATACCTTGGGTAGAAGTCCCTGAAACCTTGGTCCATGGATGCCATGACGAAAAAGGGAGACATGAAAAGCAGCATCGCACCGATCCACTTCCAGGATTTCCCGGTGTCGCCCCAGCGGAACCCGAATTCCTTTGGTCCGTCGTCCATGAAACACACGATGGTAAGCATCGGGATGGCGAACAACGCCACGATATTGACGATGATCCACTCAGCCCATTCATGCGGCACATCGATGGGAGCATGCCACAGGCAGTAGAGGATGCCGCATCCCGATAGCAGCACGATGATGGCTTTGGTGGAGTGGTCATACCGATTGGGCAAATTCGAGCCTCCGAGCGCTGGACAACACAAGTAGCATACTAAATCTATCAGGTTCCGACAAGAAGCAGTGGTTGACGCGTGCAGACCGAAGCCTTAGAATCCACACCTGAGATTGAACACACTTTGAGGAGGTAGACCTTGACAGGCAATGCAATCGTTACAGGTGCCAGCAGTGGCATCGGCCGGGAAGCAGCGAAGCAGTTGGCGCAGGAGGGATGGAAGGTGCTCGCCGTGGCGCGACGGGAGAATCGTCTGAAGGCCCTGGAACAGGAGAACTCCAATATCGTCGCTCATGTTGCGGATATCACCGTCGCCGGCGCGCCCGAAGCCGTGATGGCCGCGGCGGCGGAGAAGCTGGGCGGTTTGGACCTGCTCGTGAATAACGCGGGCACCAGTTGGATCACGACCGTGGCAGACATGCCGGTGGAGAAACTAGACCAAATCTACAACCTCAACGTGCGGGCGTTGATACTGATGTGCCAGAAGGCGATTCCGCTGCTTGAGAAATCCGAGAAGGCGCAGATCATCAATGTCGCTTCCGTGGCGGGGCATTTGCCGATGGCCACGCTGGCGGCCTATTGCAGCTCCAAGGCGGCGGCGATCATGTTCAGCCGGGTGCTTGCGAAAGAACTCACGGAGCGCAAGATCCGGGTCAACGTTCTGAATCCATGCGGTACCGATACGGAAATTTTTGAGGTAGCAGGTGGAAATGCCCCGACCGAGGAGGCGCGTAAGGGCATGGTGAGCGCCGCCGACATGGGGAGAATGGTCGTTGAGCTAACGCAACTTCCAGCAGGCCTCGACATCGGGGAAGTTGCAGTCCACCGCCGGTTGAATCCGTACTGATCGATGAACTCTCAGTCACCGTCCCCAGGCGCCGATGACGACCAGTCCAGCAGTGATGAGCAGCGCCCCGGTGAGGCGGACGGCGATGCCTTTTTCGCGGAAGAGGATGAACGCCAGAACGACCCCGATGACAATGCCGAATTGCCGGAATGCGACGATGTAACTGACACGCTCAGTCAACTGATAGGCCCAGAGGATGAGCCAGTAAGAAGCGAAGTTCAGCGCCGCTCCGGCGGCGGGCCCTCCCCAGCCGACAGCGCTCGCGGGTTGCTTCACCGGTCTCCGGCGCGGCGTAAGCAGCAGGAGCGTGATCCCCGAGACAACATAGAAGAAGTAGCCGTAGCGCGCCGCGGTGGCGGGACCGGACGCCACCGATTCCGCGCCGATCTTGTCGAGGAGGGAGTAGCCTGCCGTGCCGGAGGCCGCGAGTAGCATCCAGAGGGATGCTCTGTTGAAGTAGTGCCTGACGCTGCAGTCCCTGAATGTCGACAGCGGCGTAAGCAGACAACCGACGGCCACCGCGCCCATCCCCGCGAATCCTGCGCCAGTGGGGTTACGCGCCCGAAGGACATCGACCAGCGCAAGCAGGATCACCGGCGTTGCTCGCGTAACCGGGTAGACGGTGGTGAAGTCCGCGGCCCCATAGGCTTTCGCAAGTCCATGGTAGTAAATGCCGCAACACACTCCGGACCCGAGCAGACACCACCAGGCCAGCGGTGTCAACGAACGCGTGATTGCTTCGCTGATCGTCGCGGGGACACACCCAACGAGAGTAATGACAATCAGCATCCTACCCATGAAGACTGATTCTTCCCGGCGCCGACGCGCCAGGAGATTCCAGCCGGCGTGCATGGCGGTCGAGGAGATCACAAGGAAGATGGGGAGCAGTTCCATGGTGTGCGATTTGGCAACGGCATTATAGAAAGAAAGCGTGTTCCGAGCAAGTGAACATTATCTTTCAGACAGGAGGACTTTGTGACGAATCGCGAGCTGTGGCTGAATATCATGCACTATGGCGAGTTTGACCGGCTGCCGGTGATCCACTGGGCCGGGTGGCAGGAAACTCGCGAACGTTGGATTCGTGAAGGGATGCCAGCGGACGCGGATGAGCGTCAATTCCTGAACGCCGAACCACACTGGACCTTTGTGGGAGTGAACGTAAGCCTGTATCCGGCGTTTGATGAGGAGATTCTCGAAGATACCGATGAGTACCGAATCTTCCGGGATCGGGACGGAGTGGTTCAGAAGGACTGGAAGAACAGGAGTTGCATCCCTCAGTACACCGACTACACGCTGAAGGGAGCAGAGGAGTGGCCGGAATACAAAAAGCGTCTCCAGCCGGACGCGGCGCGCATCCCCGAGAATCTGGATGAGCAGATCGAGAAGGCGGAAAGCTCAGGCTACGCCATCGCCATCGGAACCGCGTCGATGATGGGGTGGATCCGCAACTGGATGGGCGTGGAGAACATGTCGTACCTGATGTACGATGAGCCGGATGTCTACGCGGATATGGTGGATACGTTGGCAGAACTCACCTGTTGGGGCATTGATCAGGTTGCGCCTCGGATGAAGGGAAAACCCGATATGGGGTTTGGATGGGAGGACATCTGCGGGAAGAGCGGTCCGCTTGTCAGCCCGCGAGTCTTCGCTCGTTGCGTCGCTTCGGGATACACGAAGATCCGCAGCAAGCTCGAGGAATATGGAGTGAGTCTGCTGGGGATCGATTCAGACGGTGATGTCGCGCAGTTGGTTAAGCCGTGGCTGGACGCGGGGGTGAACGTTCACTTCCCCATCGAGATAGGCACATGGAATGCCGACCCGATGGAGTATCGGAGAAAATACGGCAGGGAAATGCGGATTATTGGGGGGTTCAATAAACTGGCGCTGGAGCAAGGGCCGGAAGCCATCGATGCAGAGATCGAGCGACGACTGCCTATCATCATGGATGGCGGATTCATCCTCATGCCGGATCACCTCATTACTCCCGGAACGTCGCTGGACGTCTATCGCTACTACTTGAAACGTGTGCGTGAGCTGAGGTTCTGAGCATCCAGGTCACAATGCCTCGTTCCCACAATCACATTGCACTGAGGTAACTAAGTAGGTGGTCAAAAATACTGTCCCATAGTTCCCGAAAAGGTAGGGGGGGGTTATGCTATTTGATAGTTTGATTCGGTAATGGCAATCCCCCCGGACTTGTTCCGGGGGAAGGTTAGGTTCGCGCTACAACCCGGACGCCGCGCAACCTCTTC
>MNXM01000132.1 GCA_001872605.1 Armatimonadetes bacterium CG2_30_59_28
CTCTCTTCACTTCTTGCCGGTATCGTGATGGGGTTGACGGCGGGGTTCTCGCCGGGGCCGTTGTCGACGCTCGTCATCACGCAAACCTTGAGGCACGGACTCAAGGAAGGTGTGAAGGTGGCCGTCGCTCCGCTGATGACCGACCTGCCGATCATCGCCGCGTCGCTGCTGCTCCTCAGCCGCGTCGCCCACCACCTCCGCTATTACAGGAGCGCCAGGACGCAGCCCCAGACTCTGTCGAACGGCTTTAGGGAGTGTCACTTGATTCCGTCTATTCAAAGTAACCGTAGTCATTTACTTTCATCGGCGTCAGTATATCAGGCCTGCAGAGGGATCGCAACCAGTCTGCATCAAAGATTGCTGATGAGGCAACGAGGTGAGAGAGATGAGCCTGCCCTCGGCCTTTTCGCAGCAAGGATCGGCAGTTAAATGACAGATGAAGATGTGACCCTCCAACCCCCTGGAGTGAAGGATATTGACCGAAAAGTCATCGTTCCGCACAGAAATACTCCCTTACAGCATATCGTTTTTGGACGCGTTTAATGACCGTGATGGTTTTTACCGAGCAATACTCCGCTATCGCCTTTTCCTCGCGAGTCCACTCCTCATCTGTGCGACAACCCTTTGCTTTCTGGATGAGTTCCACCAAGCCCGCGGGAGAGATAGCCGTCCCTGTGGCTCTATTGAGTGATTTCGCGACACCCGCAGCCTGCCTCTCTGTCAGAGCGGCAGGAATGCGACCGTATGTCGCTTTAGTTGCAGCCACCATGGCCTGGGCCGCTACGACCGTAGACAGATACAGTATGTAGTCGGCCTCCGCTGTGTGTTCTCGTTCGGAGATTGCTTGTCTGGCCGATCTTTCCAGTTCCTCAGTGGCCTTCATGAAGGGGCGCGCCACCTGAACAACCCGGAATTGCATCCAGGATCGGGGCACTGCCAAACACGTTGCAGCTACCACCCCGACAATTATGAACCATAATCCAATTCTCCTCGCACGCATGACAACCTCCCCTTCACTGACAAGGTCATTGATTGATGGCCGGCCGATATGCTTGCCACTTCTTCATTCTGGGTGAGACGGCGCCCGGGACCCCCTTCCTCATCATTGGTGCTCGGTCTGCCGTTGCTGCCTTCACAGTGAATTGCAAAGTCCTGTCCCTGTTCATTGGTCTGATACTGCTTGGTTTTCTGTTCTCGTACAATGGCCCGCTCGTGTTTTTGGGTTTGTTCGCAGCCCTGTCAGCAACGTACAGAAGCTTCCAGAAGTCTGAGCGGCGGGTTCTCGTCTTGACGGACGGGGAGAGAAAGGGATATCCTTCGCAGCA
Organism: Armatimonadetes bacterium CG2_30_59_28; assembly: GCA_001872605.1. Classification (GTDB taxonomy): domain Bacteria; phylum Armatimonadota; class Abditibacteriia; order CG2-30-59-28; family CG2-30-59-28; genus CG2-30-59-28. The sequence goes on from MNXM01000132.1 coordinate 1,326, forward strand.
ATCGATTATTCTGGGGGCATGAACCGCCACCCGTCGACCAGACGCACATGCAGGTGTTGGCGATGGGATTGGGATAAGGAATCTGGCGGGAGCTACTGATGAATAGATGGTGTCTGCTCATGCTTCTTCCTGTTGTCTCTGAGCTCACCTTCGGCGCAGGGCCTCTCCGGGCAGCCGCTGCCGTAGCTCGACTCAACCTGCTCAAACACGACCCCGCGGCGCCGAGTCTGAGCATTCAGAAGAACGCACAGGAAGAGATCCTGCTGCAGATCAAGATTGTAACACGCACCTACACGGTCCGAATCAACCCGACGCAGAAGACGGCGGAGGTCATCAGGCAAGAGTGATGGAGCAAGCGTGTCTCAGGTATACTCGTCAAGGTTGAGAGTCCATGTTTTCTGCCGTAGGATAAAGTTTTAGCTTTGTCAGTGAGCAGACTCACCTCCACTCACTTCACCGGGCGACAAAGCTGGAGCTTTATCCTACGGCAGATGCATGTTGGGGCAGGACAGCGTCCCATTGATTCCGCAGGGCCATTGCTCAACCTTTACGAGTAGGGTTTCCCATCCTGGTTTGTGGGGACAAACAAACAGCGAAGGAGAGAGTGACGAGAATGAGCAGAAGCATGTTGTCGGCGATCGTTTCAATAGCGGTCTGTTGGTTGCACGGTTTGGTTGCAGGCGCGGAGTTGACGTTGACCCGCGACGGGCAACCGGCCGCGGCCATTATCCTGGATGAGCGGCCGGTCAGGGCGGCGCAGTTCGCCGCGTTCGAGCTGCAATGGCACGTGAAGGCCATCTCCGGCGCGACGCTCCCGATCCTGCGCGGCAACGCGTCAGCGCCGGAAGTGCATGTGAAACTGTACGTGGGCGATGGTCCTCGCGCCCAAGCGATCGGGCTGACGCAAGGCGCGTTCCAGCTCCAGGAATACGCAATCCGGTCCGGAGCGAATGAGATTGTGTTGGTGGGGAAGGACGCAGGCGACTTGGCCGAGGTCAAATACGACCTCGATGCTCTGGGTGATGGCCAGAAGAACTTCAACTGGCCGGGGTTCTGGGAGGAGCGCGGCACGCTGCATGCGGTTCACGATTTCCTCCGGGACGGCTGCGGGGTACGATGGTTCAACCCGACAGACACGGGCACGGTAATTCCGCGTCATCCCACGCTGACCGTGAACCCCCGGGATCTGCGTCGCGCTCCGACGTTTCGGTACCGGCAGGCTTTTGATGGAAACGCAGAGTCCTACGACCGCTACGTGTCGATCTGGGGGAGACGAGAGGAAGGTTTCAAGCCCTGGGAGTCTGCCGCCTACTCAGACAGCCGTGGTCGCCAGGGGGACAACTGGTTGGTGAGGCGACTGCAATCCACGCTGTTCCTGTTGCGGCAGAAGAACGGCGGGGAAAAATGTGTGGCCAATCATTCGCTGTACCATTACTACGAGTTGTTCTGGCGACCCAGCAAGAACGAGGCGGCTGCCAAGTACTTCGTGGGCAAACGACCAGAGCTGTTCGCTCAAGGTTACGAAGGTGATCAACCCCCGCAGATGTGCTATACCAGCCGTGCGTTGGTGGAACAGGTGACACAGGAGGCGCGCGACTACTTCGACAAGGGCGGCTACCCGTACAAGGTTGTGCTGTCCAACGCTCCCCTCGGGTACAAGTGGGGGGACAAGTTCTTCTGTATTGAGCCGATGGACAACGCTTCCTTCTGCAAATGCCCGGAGTGTCAGAAGCTAATCGTGCAGGGCAAGGACTACGGCGTCGGCGAGCACTTCTCCACCGGCATCCACAGCGACTACATGTTTAACTTCGTCAACGAAGTGTCCCGAGAAGTCAAAAAGAGCCATCCGGACAAGAACATAGTCACTTTAGCCTACGGGACGCACGCCTGGGTTCCGAAGGCGGTCAGGCTGGACCCTTATGTAGCCGTGCAATTCTGTTTTGCTTGCGATGGCGCACCCTGGTTGCGCTCGGAGTATGTGCACGAACTCGGTCTTGTGAAGGCATGGGCTGAGGAGGCGAAGACCTCCAAGCGTCCACTGTACGCCTGGTGCTATTACGGTCACATGTACCGCGCCTTCGCCGACAACGGCAACTTCCACTGTTTTCCCGGTTTCTTTGCGCACGCGATCGCGGATGAGATGAAGCTGTATAAGCGACTCGGGTATCGCGGCACATTCCACTGCGGTCTTCCCCCCGAGGTGGATACCTATGTAACTTTCAGGCTCATGGATAACGCCGACCTCAACGTCGACAAGGTGCTCGACGAATACTTCACCGGGATGTATGGCGCCGCCGCCGCGCCCATGAAGAAGCTCTACCTCGGTATTGAGAAAGTCTACTGCGACCCGAAGCTCCGGCCTACCGACAAGCGAGTAGCCGCCACCGGCGTCGAGGCTGCGTGGGGGTATCTGGGGACGGCAGAACGCATGGTTGAATTCGGCAAGCTGATGGACGAGGCGCGGGCGCGGGCGGCAACCGAGCGGGACAAGCTCAACGTTGAGTTGTTTGATCTTGGGATATGGAAATACATGAGGACGGGGCGCGCCAAGTACCAGGAACGCGTGTCTGCTCCCATTCCTTCTGTCACGGCTCCCTCCGTGCCTGACGCCGGCGGCGATGCAACCCAGGTGGAGTGGGAGAAGGCGGCTCCCCTTGGCGACAAGTGGTTTGATCGCGGTGGCAGCACACCCGCCTCGCGTCAGTTCACAGGGCGAATTGCACACGATGGGAAGTGGCTCTACCTGGAGATGGTTGACCCGTGCGACACTGCAAAACTGGTGGTCTCACCCGGCGTCTCTTGCTTCGACGATTGGGAGTTCTTCTTCAGCGGTCAGCGTAGTCTCCCAAACCGGCAGTTCCTGGTAGGCCCGACCGGTATGGTAGTGGCGCTCCTGAACGGTGAGGTGAACTGGCGGATGTATGTGCCTCTGGAGGAACACGGCATCGAGGTCGTCAGCGACACTTCCGCGCCCGACAAGTGGGTGTCACGTATTGCGATCCCCCTCAAGGAGGTCGTTCCGGGAGGAGCCAAAGCAGGAGACACCGTCTTCCTCAACATCATCCGCGTTTCGTCTCCCGGCGTCAGTGGACAGTACCCGTTCAGCATCACAACCTGGGTCTCCCACACCACCGTTCACGAAGTGGACCGGTCGGCATCAATTATGCTGGAGAAGTGAGCGCGAGCAACGGACAGATAAATGAATGGAGGCATCGTGATGGCAGCCCAATTCAGACGTATGGCTATGTGGACCTGGCCTGGTGCAGTCTACAACGAGCATCCCCAAAGGATGGTGGAGCGCCTGCAAGAGGGGCATGTGGACATCGTCATACCCTACATTTGCGGGCAGCGAGACGGACACACCTGCTGGACCGCCGAGGAGTACGATGAGCGCTTACGCGCGATCATCGAGGAGGCGCATCGCGCCGACATGAAAGTCCACGCGTGCTTCGATGAGGTCAACGCTTACCGGGCGATGCCGGTGTATGACCTGCGGCAGGTCCGTAAGGACGGATCCATCGGCAGTGTGCTATGCCACGCCAATCCGGCAGTGGTGGACTATGTGCTCGACAAGCTGCGCTGGACATTGGCGGAATTCGATTGCGACGGGATCAACCTCGAGGACGGCTACATCTTCAATCAGAACACGATCTACGATCCGGCGCATACCACGGGCGAGTTGTTCCAGGTGGTTCCAGTGTGCTATTGCTCGTATTGCCAGGAGCACGCACCCATCGAGAAGCCGGAATGGGCGCAATGGAAACAAGAGCAGTTGACCGCGCTGATTGCCGCGGAGTCCGCGCTCGTTCGCAAGCAGAAGCCCGGAGCGCCGTTCTCGGTGGCCGCGCGGATGCCGTACGACCGATCCTTCTATGCGCCGCACAAACAGGAAGTTCCCTATTTTGATGGCTGGGAAGTCTGCCAGAGTCGTGACGCTCTGATGGCCGACTGGGCTGCGTGGCTACGCCGCGGGCATATCGATTTCGCATGTCCCATGTCGTACTTTCATTCGCGGCGTCTCGTCGAGCTTGAGACCCAGGAGTGTCGGCATCTCTCCCCGACGGCCGCGAACGACATCTGGATCGGTCTGGGACTGGGTGAATGCACAGCAGAGTACCGACAGGGGAACGGAGATGATCCGGCCACCGAAAACGCCAAGGATCCGGCGCTGCGAAACGACGGAGCCGCCATCGAGGCATTGCTTCTCGACCAGCTCCGCGTGGGTCAGGAGAAGGTGGTCTTCTTCTCCTACGAGCATCTACTCGACGAACATCTGTCCGTGATGGCCCGGTATCGGTGAGTGCCTGTCATCGATCCCCTGCCGCCCGCAACAGGAGACCTGCATGAACGCCACAGGAGGGACCACGTTTACGGACCCCGTCACCAGCCGCACGGTGCGTCGGTTGACGGCAGGCGGGCTCAATGTGTCCCCGTACTTCAACAGCTATGCTTGGACGGCGGATGGAGACTGGTTCTTCTTCCTCCGCTTGGATGGCCACGAGTTGTATGTGATGGGCTGCGAAGTGGCAACCGGGCATCTCCATAAGGTGAGCGGACCGTTCCCGGGACCGCAAGCGGAAGGGAGCATGACGTGGCCCACATTGAACGCCATTCCCGGCACGCGCGCCGCCACTTTCGTTGCAGAGAAGGCTGTGTGGCGGCTGGAGATCGATCGCGGGAAAGCCGAGAAAGTAGCCGAGCTTCCCACACGCGATTTCGACATTGGCGACTCAGATGTCTCCTCCGACGGACGCTGGCACATGATGGGTTGTGTGTGGATGAACGACGCGGTACGAGCGGAGTTAGTCACTGCTGGATGGCCTCCGGACGCTGTCTTCAGGAAGCGCCAGATCGGCACACAACTGCTCCGTGTAAACTTGGATAGCGGCGCGACTGAAGAATTGTGGGAAGAGCCGGCAGTGGTCGATCATATCTCCGTCAATCCCACGGATGCCGATCTGGTGCTGTACTGCCACGAAGGCGCCATTCCATATCGGTATGGTCGCATGTTCCTCCGGCGAGTCGGAGACGAATCCAGCCTGCCGGTGCGCGACCAGCGGTCCGGGCGGGTGTGGGTGACCCATGAATGTTGGTTCTCCGATGGGCGCCGCATCGCCTACCACGGACTGTATCGGTTGGATCCACCGGAGAGTCCACTCGTGCACTATGTGGGAATCTACGACACGGCGCGGCAGTTGCCGCACGAGTACACCTTTCCCGACGCGTCCCTGTCCGCCTGGCACTCAATCCCTTCCCCGCACGGTGATCGACTCGTAATGGACCAGCGGGGAGGACAGGACGGTCTCTTCCTGCTGACTCCCGACCAGGCTACCGGCATCTGCCATGTCGAACAGCTCACGAGCATCTGTTCCGACGGCGCCGCGATTCCCCGCGACCAATGGCGGGAACAGGACCCGATCTGGTCGCCGGACGGAAAGTGGGTCCTCTTTCGCGCCGCCCTCAAAGGGGAGATCGATGTCTACGCTGTCGAGGCTGGGTGAAACTCGATCGACGGAAGCAGAGCGATAGCAAGTGCGGAAAATAGTCGGCAGAGAGCGGTAATATCGGGAAACGGAGACGTCGATCGGTACTGACGGGTCACTGCCGAAGCACAACGAGTCTCAGACTCCGCGCCGGCACTGCAACGCGGAGACGGTCTTTTTCAAGTTGCGCCGTTCCTTTTCCAAGCGCCACCTTGTCGAAACGCATGGGCTTGCCTCCGGTCATTTTGTCCCAGTCCAGCGTCAACTCAGCCTGTCGCTGCTTGTCGGACCAGTTGGCGATAATGAGCAGCGTGGAGTTGTCGCGGACATACGCGCTGGAGATGAGGGTGTCGTCCTGTCCCTTGATGATGTCTTTCGCTTCCCAGTATGGCAGGAATGTGCAGTCGTCCGCCCAGGTCTGGAACTCGTCCTGCAACACGGCGTTGTAGTCGCGGGCGGTTTGGGTGTGGCACCACGCCACCCAAATAAGCACATCGTGCGGCAACATGAGCGACAGCATCTCCTCCGTGCATTCCGGATTACGGAACTCCCCGTCAAGCTCCGGTAGGATGATCGGGATATTGCCCCATTGGTAGCCCATGTATTGCGCCCGAATTTCCTCGACGCTCAGTTTGCCAATATAGTGCTGCTTCAGCCGCTGATTCAGGTGTTCGCCGTTGGCGATGCTGTCGAAGTATATCTGAAAAGGCAGTGTCAACTGGTTCGACATGTGCAGCAGCATGTGGGGATAGTTGGATTTCTGGTTGAGCACGGTGCGCATTCGCCGGAAATACTCACGCAGTCCGTAAAGACCGTAGTTCGGCCGCACCTTGCCATCGGCAGCGACGAACGCGGTGCCTGTCCGCTCGTTGTAGCTGGGGTTCGTGTAGGGATCGTCGCAGTAGATCCCGTCCACACCGAGGTCAGCCCACTTATCGATTTGTGTGAGCCACCAGTCTCTGACGGAACTGTTCCAGTCGACCCGCGTGGACTGAGGAATCTCACCGAGGTTGAGTTGACTGACGAGGTCGTCCGTTGACTTCACGCACCAGTCGCTGTAGAAAGGCGGCACCACGGGATGGTTGTAGCTATTCGGGTAAGTAGGTCGTCAGAAATACTGTCCCTTCGAGCCCTCCGCCAAACTGTCATTCTGAGGAGGAACGACGAAGGATCTCCTTTGCGGCAGAGATTCTTCACACCGTTCAGAATGACAGAGGGCGGACAGTATTTCTGACGACC
>MNXM01000051.1 GCA_001872605.1 Armatimonadetes bacterium CG2_30_59_28
TCCGGAAACACGTCGGACGGGCCTGCCGGAGCACGTGGCCGCCCTGGTCGAAGAGGTCAGCAGAGACAGCGTCAGTCTCATCTTGGTGAACACCGACGTGGTAGACTCCCGCACGGTGCTGATCCAATCGGGGACTTTCGGAGAGCACGAGTTCACGACCGCCCGGGTTGAAGGTGCGGAGGGGGATTGTCAACAGATCGATGGACGTTATATAGCGGTGCGCCTCGGACCCTCCGCGCAGGCACGTCTCGACCTTGGCCTAAAGCGCCACGTCCATCGCCCTTCGTACGAGTTTCCACCCTTCGGATAGAAATCTCGCCGGGCGCTCAAGCTGGGGGTTGAAGAGACCGATCTGAGCATGGTGAGGGCGAGTACGCGATCCTTATCGTCCTCGATGGCCGGTGTCGTAAGATGATAAAAGAAGACGCGCCCCCCCTTCACCCTTCCATTCGGGCTGAAGGTTCGATGTGAGGCGTCACCTCCTATCCCGGGATTTCAGCCTCAACGAGCTTGGCAAGCAGTGTGAGCGACTCCTGCCAGCCGAGATAGCAGGCCTCGACGGGAATGGCCTCAGGTATTCCTTCCTGCACGATGTTCAGTTCGGTTCCACAGAACACCTTCGTAAACGACACAGTGACCTGCATCGTGCCGGGCAGGTCAGGGTCGTCGAACTTGTCGGTGTGACGGATCCGTTCGTGAGGGACCAACTCAAGGTACTCTCCTCCGAAGGAGTGGCTGAGTCCTGTCGTGAGGGTCGTGAACGACATCTTGAAAGTGCCGCCGACTTGGGCGTCCAAGTGGTGGACCTTGCCGGTGAAGCCGTTTGGCGGGAGCCACTTGACCATTGCATCAGGGTCGAGGAAGGCTCGATAGACTCGTTCTGGGGGTGCGCGGAGCACGTGGTGAAGTCGGACCGTGCTTGTAGGCATGACGAATGTTCCTTTCAACTTTTGGTGTTGCGTGACGAAGGTGTTGTGGCGCCGAACGCTGCGCATCACCAGCGCATATGGAGCGCAGCGGAATATGCGCCGAGTGCATGCGATTGTTAGCCCTTGAATCGCTGCTTGATATATTCCTGTGTCTGGCTGGCACTTAGCTCTGTGGTGGAAGGCCCTGTACGAATATAGAACCGCGCCATATCGCCGTCCTTGAGAAATATCGGCGTTGGGGACTTACGGCACTTCACAACCATAACTCTACAGTTGTCGTGGTCATCAAAATGAGCATGCAGGCTGGTCGTGGCTTGAACACCCATTCGAGTTTTGACGACATTCACCAGATGTAGGCTCATCTTGTCTTCATTTGGGAAATCATCCGCTTGAATTCCCACGGGACTACCATCATCTGAAATACCTATAACCAGCATTCCGCCATTGGTGTTCAAGAAGCCGGCCAAAGTCTTAAGCACAGACAACTCCATGCGAGGGTCTTTGTTTCCGGTATGCAGATTGGTACGCAGGGCAGACTTGAACTCTACCGCTTCGGATTCGCCATTCACAACCATCTTCGACAGATCCAACTTGGCCGTTTCCAGTTCTTCTTCGGTTTTACCGGTGACGAGAGTGGCGTACCCCTCGAAAATCACCTGTGCCATCAGTTCGCGACGCTTCTCCAGAAACTCCCGATAATCCAGATGCTCCCAGTTTGGCGGGAGAGCATGCAACCGAAACATTCGCTCAAGTTCCGTCTGGCTGAACCGTGCCTTCATGGCGGGTAGGTATTCGGTCGGTGCTTGGTCGGAGATGTCAGCATTGTCGCCCCATTCCACCAGCGCATAGTTTGCGATCTGGTTGGTTTCGCGGACGGCATTAATGCCTTGCTTGCTCAGGAAACCCTTGGGGAAGAGATGATGCCGCTCTATAGCAGAACGATTCGCATGCATCGACGGATCAAGAAAGTCTGCCACCTTGATCTTGGAGAAAAGCGCCCGCGCATCCAGAAGCACCAGCGCCGCGTGGTAAGCGAATAACGATGGACTGCGCGGGGACGAAGTGGCTAGATCATTCGGCAGCGATACGGCCCAAAAATCATGGGTGAGCGTTATGTCGCAGATTTGGGAGAGTGACTTCGCAAAATCGTCGGCCGTGTTTGCATCACGGAGTCGGGCGAGATCGAACTCCATGGCTGATTCCGGCGAGCCGGTAAAGCGACCGGTGACCGCCGACATGAAAAACCATCTGGCAATCACCCTCCGTAGGTCAAACTCGGGGACTTTGTATTCAGTGCGGCCGATCAGGTAAAGCATGTAGGAAAAAAGCAGGTTGTTTTGCGAACTGATCATCTTGCCGCTGCGGAAACCGGCCTGGCGGACACTGTTCATGAAGTCGTGCCAATACTGCAAGTTCAGCGTCCGTTGTTGTGCCTCCTTGAGCAGTTCAAACTGCTGCACCCGTCGTTCATCACTGAATTTTTCGGTTTCCAAATCCTTACCACGCAAAATCGAGTAGACATATTTCAACCGGGCCCGTTTGAATGCCACACCCACGCCCACCTTCAACAACTGATCCGGAGATGGTTCGATAAAGTGGTTAAATGGCGATGCCTCGCCTTTTGAAGGTTTGCGGGATTCGCGACAGAAACGTTCCAGACCGGCACGCCCTTCATCCCAAAAAACCGACATCAAAGTCAGAATAAAGTCGGCCTGGTTTAGCGGTGTGCCCTTGCTGTTGATGCGTACGAACACATCCGACACCGCCTCCTCATTAATATCCGATGCCAACTCCAAGGCCGTAAATGGAAAACCCAGCAATCCCTGAAGTTTAAGAATCCGATCCTCGATAAGCAATTCCTCGGCTTCACTTATTTCACGGTTTATCCGCAGGCCTTCAAGGTAGTTCCGAATAATCCTGGTTATTTTGGCATCCGCGCTCCACAAAACGGAGATGTCCGAGATGAACGACTTGTCACGCAAAATGGCGGCGTCGGCCACTTCAAATTTTTCTTCCAGCGGATTAAAGGCAATCTGGATTTGTTCATTTTCGAAGTTTTCCCGTAGTACTGGAATGTTCTTAATAACGGCATACAGGGAAGTCAGGCGCTGTTGTCCATCCACGATCACCAGACGGGGCGGCTTCTGCTTGTTATCGGTTCCGATGGTTCGGCTAGCATCAACCAGCGCGCTTTGCCAGAACAACAAATAGCCAACCGGGTACCCTTTGTACATAGAATCGAATAGATCGCGAACCTTTGCATTCTTCCACACAAAGGGGCGTTGGATGTCAGGCAACCCGATCTCACCAAGCCCGATGTATTTGACCAATGAACCAAGGTCATAATCTACTTTTGTGAATACCGTTTCGCTCATCTTGTCTCCATAGCAGGGCTAACAGTGTCTTTTCTACGGATTCTATCCGAGCGGCATCCTATCACTTGCCTGCGAGTGAGTCAAACCTGAAGGCACGCAAGGATGGCGAAACGGCATCCACCAGTCGCCTTCTTTGTTGCCAGATGATGTTGCGCTGAGTATCATAGTGCAGCACTTGGCGGTACCGTTCGCGAGACGACGCGGAAAGGAGCAGGAGATGAGACATCTTTGGTTGATTGCGAGTCTGGCATTGCTGCTTGGCGCGTCACTTGTGAGGGCGGAACCTGCCTCGAAGCCGATGGTTCTGTACGTTGCTCCCGTCGGCAGTGATGCGTGGTCAGGGAGAACGCCCAAGGCAAACAAGCAAAAGACGGACGGACCATTCGCCACGCTGGAGCGCGCGCGGGCGGAATTCTGATACTGGAATGAGAGGGACATCAACATGAAGAAGAACGCATTGGCAATGCTAACCTGTTTGTATCTACTGCACGGAGGTGTGTATGCTGTGAACTACTACGTGTCGCCCAAGGGCAACGACAACAATCCCGGCACGAAGGCGAAGCCCTTTGCAACCCTCGAGCGCGCGCGGGACGAAATTCGCATGCTCAAGAAAGCTGGACGACCGGAAGGCGACGTGACCGTAGGGATTGCTGGTGGCATCTATGAACTCCAGCAACCCATTGAGTTCACCTCCGAAGACTCCGGCACGGAAACCTGTCCGATTGAATACCGCGCTCGCAATCGCTTTCAGCAGGTTCGCGTTGTCGGTGGCAGAACCGTGGCCGGATGGAAACCTGTCACAGACCCGGCGGCGCTCCAGCGTCTCTCCCCGTCTGCGTGCGCCAAGGTGTATCAAGCCGATCTCAAGATCCTCGGCATCACCGATCTGCAAGGCATCAACAGTCCCAGAATCTACCAATCCGATCCCGGGCTTGAGGTGTTCTTTAACGACAAGCCAATGACACTGGCGCGTTATCCGAACTCGGGTTACATGCACATCAAAAGCGCCTTGGACGCTGAAGGCAAGCCGAAGCCGGGCAGCGCGATCGTGACCACGCCGAACAGCAGGTTCGTCTGCGACGACCCGCGGCCCGCTCAATGGGGCACCGAGAAGGATATCTGGTTGCACGGCTTCTGGACGTACGACTGGGCCGACTCGCGAATCCCGCTGGGCACCGTGGACGGCGCGAGCAACACAATCAGTCTCGGGTCGGGGAACGCTGCCTATGGCATCCGCACAGGTCAGTGGTTCTATGCTGAGAACGTCCTGCCAGAATTGGACAGTCCCGGTGAGTGGTATCTCGACCGGGACACATCCATCCTTTACTTCTGGCCTCCCGCGCCGTTGTCCTCGGGCAAGGTCGTCGTCTCGACAGTTCGTGATCTCTGCCAGCTCAACGACGCCTCGCACATCACCTTCCGTGGTCTGACCGTTGAAGGCGGACGCGGCAGCGCGTTCGTCGTGAAAGGTGGAAGCAATGTGCGCGTCGTGGCCTGCACGATTCGCAATATGGGCAACTGGGCGGTGAAGGTCCACGGCGGCACGCAGCACGGCACGGTCGGGTGCGACATCCACGGGATGGGCCAGGGCGGCATCTACCTCGAAGGTGGCGACCGCAAGACACTGACTCCCGCCGGGCACTATGCCGATAACAACCACATCCACCACACCTCCCGTTGGGACCCGGTCTACCAGCAGGCCATCGCGCTGCGGGGAGTCGGCAACCGCGCCACCCACAACCTGATTGACAATGTGCCCCATATCGCCATAGGATTCGCAGACAATGACATGACCATCGAGTATAACGAGATACACAGCGCGGTCTTCCAGTCCAACGACGCCGGTGCCATCTACACCTCACCACCGGACGAAACCTGGTCCATGCGCGGCCATAAGATCCGCTTCAACTACCTGCACAACATCCACGGCTTCGAGGGTAAGGGTTGCCTCGGCGTCTACTTGGACGACTGCTTCTCCTCCGCCGACATCTCCAACAATATCTTCTACGACGTGGCTACCGCCATCCTCATCGGCGGCGGGCGCGACAACGTCATGACCAACAACCTGTTTCTCAACTGCGGCAAGGCGTTCAGCATTGACGCCCGGTGCCTCGGTTGGGCCAAAGGCGTCGCCACCTCTGCCACGAAGGAGTTGATCGACCTCAACTACAAGTTGCCGCCGTGGTCGGAGAGATACCCGGAGTTGCTCAACATACTGGAGGACGAACCGTGCACCCCTAAAGGCAACGTCGTGGCGCGCAGCATCTGCTGGGGCGGCAAGTGGGGATGGACGGAGCCGAAGGCCATGCCGCACGTGAAGTTCGAGGACAACCTCATGGATACGGACCCGAAGTTTGCCGGCAAGCCCCCCGCCGACTTTCGCCTCGCGGAGGACTCGCCCGCCCTGAAGCTCGGTTTCCAGCCTATCCCACTCGAGAAGATCGGCGTCTACAAGAGCGCCGACCGCGCTTCGTGGCCGGTCACCTCCGTCCTCCGCAAAGACCCGGCGCCCCCTCCCGCCAAACCGAAGCCCCCGCGCGTCGCGGGTTCCGTGCCGGTCCTCGATATTCCACGATTGCAGGGAACGATCACAGTAGACGGCAAGCTCGATCCCGCCGAATGGTTCGGACTGGACCCGACTAAAGGAGTAATACTTAAGGAAGGTGTGGACGGAGAGAAGGTCGCTTTGCCGACCAAGGCTTGGCTGGCTTGGGACGACCAGGCTCTCTATATCGCTTTCGACAACGCGGTCAACAAGGACATCCCGATGGGAATGGAAGATGGCTGGGGCAGCAATGACGCGGTGGAGGTCGCCATAAGCAACGCCGCACTCGGGGACAAAGCGCCGATCCTCGTCCTCCGCGGCTTCGCAGGCAACACGTTCGTCTCCAGCGACGAAGCCGGCGCACTGCCGGACGTTGCGAAGAAAGCCGGACAAAAAGTGCAATACGCCGCGAAGGTGATTGACAAAGGCCGCTGGGTCGCCGAGATGCGGATTCCCTTCGCATCCCTCGGCATCACCCCAACCGCCGACCTTCGCTACCCCTTCAACCTCTCCGTCCGCAAGCAAGGCGACGATCCGTGGGTCATGTGGCGTGGCACCGGCAACTGCACGTGGTATCTGCCGGGAGCGGGGTTGGTGAGGTTCGTGAGGTGAGATCGCCTCAGATACGTGAACGAGATGCATCAGTATTTGCGCCTCGGTGTCCGTGGCCTTTGCGTCGTTGACGCACCCTGAGGCCAGTGATACGATGTCACCGAGACGCCATCCAACATGACAGGTTTGTGTGCAGATGCCAGACGGGAGAACCGATCGGGGCAGGCGTCTTCGTCTGGTTCTACAGGATAAAGGGAACGGGCCTGCCCGTGTGTTCACAGGATGGGATCTGAAACAGAAAAGGAAGAGGAAGAAGTGATAAAGAATTTCAGCAGCCTGTCGAAATCCGAACAGGCAAAGATCGAGCTTGCCTATCATCAAATGAAACCGGAGGAATTTGATGACCGGATGTCTAAGGCTGAGACCCACGCAACCGCGTCGGTCCGTTTGCCGGGTGAGTTGGTTGAGAGGTTAAGAGTCGTTGCCAGGGCTGAGGGTGAACGCGGGTATCAGTCTATGGTGAGAAAGTGGATCCACGAACGGCTGCAGCAGGAAGCCCGGATGTCGCTGTAGTCGCCGAAATGCGAATCCCCTTCGCGTCTTTGGGCATCACCCCGACTGCCGACCTGCGTTATCCGTTCAACCTCTCCGTGCGAAAGCAGGGCGACGATCCCTGGGGCGAATGGCGCGGCACGGGGAACTGTACGTGGTATCTGCCGGAAGCGGGGTTTGTGACGTTCGCGCGGCGAGTCGGCGGCATACTATCCTGGGGAGTCAGGAAGTGTCCCGTTCGAGCGGACGGATTCTCATCCGCGGCGTCAGGACAATCCATTGACGATCACGCTTTGCTGCGGTTCTCATAACTCAAGGGGCTCCGCTGGTCGGGCTGCGCACTTACTGCCCCTCACTGCACAAGGTGGGTCCCGGGGTCACTGACCCGCGTCCAGTGCTGGGGTAAAATCCGTGTGAGGTGAGTCAGATGGCAAGTAGCACTGAGATGAAGACACAGGCCGTCGCTCTGATTGAACGGCTGCCCCAAGACAAGTTGCACACAGCGGTTGACTTTCTGACTTATCTGGAAGACCGCGAGGCGTGGGAGGCGACGTGGGAATTGACGCGAGATTCCGAGGTGACGGCCAGCCTGCGCCGCTGCGATAAAGATGTGCAAGGAGGAAAGGTCAAATGCTGGAAAGACGTGAGACAGGATGTCTGACCAGCCGCCCTTTCAAGTTGAGCTTACCAACGAAGCCGAGAAGCACTACAACGCGCTGGACGACGCGATGACGGTATACTCGTTACGGGTGAAAACACCCCCTCACCCTCGAACCCTTTGGGTTCGCGCCCTCTCCCCATCGGGCTGACTCTTACCCACACTTGACACCGCACATCAAGGGCTGGCTCGGGCGGGGTGCATGGTCTGGTAGAGTTGCCACCCTTCGACCGTGGCGGACAGACGTTCCAGACAGCGCC
>MNXM01000050.1 GCA_001872605.1 Armatimonadetes bacterium CG2_30_59_28
AAGAAGAAGGCGCCGCCACCGGACAAGCCGCCGCCGCTGCGGGAAGCCGTCCGGTGGATTGCTTCTCTGGGAGGGTTTCTTGGGCGCAAGGGGGACGGGGACCCCGGCACTACTACGACGTGGCGCGGTCTGGAACGTCTGTCCGCCATGGTCGAAGGGTGGCAACTCTACCAGACCATGCACCCCGCCCGCGCCAGCCCTTGATGTGCGGTGTCAAGTGGGGGTAAGAGTCAGCCCAATCGCGAGAGGGGGATGAGTGGGGCGTCTAACGATCGTCGCGAGAGGTAATCCTTCTTCCTCTCTTGGATCCGCTCAAGAAGGCCGGCCTACTCCCGTGCCCGGCAAGTGGTTTACGCCGGAGCCTATCTCGAAGGGAGTCCTTGTTCTCGGCGCGACGACGATCCTTCTCGCCGCGGCCAACGGCGTGTGGCGTTTGTCCGAACCGTATGCGGTTCATCCCATCGAGCCCTATCTGCTGAACCATGTCCGGATTTACCGCTCGGGAAAGTGGCCGTTCCAACCCGTCGACCATCCTCCTTTGCTCTGGTCTCCCTACCCTCCCACCTATGAGTGGCTGTGTTCACGGCTTCCTTTGCAGC
This sequence comes from Armatimonadetes bacterium CG2_30_59_28, assembly GCA_001872605.1. Classification (GTDB taxonomy): domain Bacteria; phylum Armatimonadota; class Abditibacteriia; order CG2-30-59-28; family CG2-30-59-28; genus CG2-30-59-28. The sequence continues at coordinate 600 of MNXM01000050.1, forward strand.
CCCATCCGTATTTCTATGGCCGTTTGATTTCCGTTCTTTCGTGGCTTGGACTCACCGCGTGGCTCTGTTGCCACGTGTCAAGGCGAACGGGGAACGCGCGAGCGGGAATTCTCGCCGCCGGTGTATACGCTGCTGCTTGGCCGACTTGGGGGTGGGGGTTCAATTTTAAGATGGACAGTTCGGGATTGCTGTTGACCGTTTTGGGGTTGCATCTTGGTATAGCGGAACATCGACGTTTCCGCGCGCTCTCTCTGTTGCTGCTTGCTCTTGCCTGGTGGACGAAGCCAACCTTTCTGGCGGCTCCCGTGGCCGTGGCGTGGAGCCTGTGGCGTCGCAATCCTCGTGAGGCCGCTGCTATGTCTTTCTCTTTTGCTCTTCTTTGCTTCCTTCCAATCCTTCCGTTCAACCACGTCACCCACGGAGAATTTGTGCGCCAGGTTTTTTTGTCTCACCGGGGATTTGATCTTGCTCACGGCCTTGATTTGCTCCAACGATTCGTCTTTCGAGTATTGCCTCTTTTGCTGGTGCTCCTCTGGGCGAAACCGAGACGAACAACAGGATTCCAGGCACGAACCGTCCCGGACTTTGAACCTGCCTTTTTCCTTGCAGCTTTTGTCGTTCTGCTCCTGACTGTCAGCTATCAACGCTCCTCCTGGAACTATCTGCTGGAAGCGCACTTTGCCCTCGCGCTGCTCGTGGGAGTGTGGGTCGGACAGGCGAGGGTTAGTCCCGGCAAACAGGCGTGGACGACGAAGTTGCTCACTCTCTATTTTCTATTGATGCTTCCCCTTTTGAGCAGGCAGACAACGTTGGACTATCGAAAGGCCACCGTGCACAAACGGGACGCGATAGCCGTCCGAAACAAGCTTGCCTCTGCCCCCCCTGGAACCGTTTTGGACCTTGCAGTGGACTCGGTTCGCAAGGCCGTCGTGGATGATGCCCTGGTCCACCTGGGGCGAGCCCTTTGGTGTGAGATGCGTTTCGTGGAACCGGCACATCGCAATTCTACCGCGCGGGCCTTGCGCCCTGTCGCCCGGGAAAACGCGCCAGTCCTATTTGTGACGGACAGCCGGAAGCCCAATCTTAATCGCGTGAAGGGCAAGGAAGTAAGCTTGTGGGCTGAAGCCGCAGGATTTCAAATGTGGCAGGCCGGCGTCCTCGTCGACATAAGTAACGGAACAGATCGAGGCCATTGAGGAACTCGGTTTGTGGTGTACTCGTTGAGGTTGAAAACACACCTTTTCCCTCGCCTCAACCTCTAATTAGTGTCTGTCCGAAAAGTCGCATTTCGGCTCTCCGGCGTACGCGCCGCCGCCCTCTCATTGCCGCCGTCCTCGTGGTCCTGGTGGTGGCGTTCTTCCTCACCGGCTGGCAGCGCATCCTGGTGGTTGTGCTCACCTTGCCGCTGACGCTGCTGGCGTCGGCGTATGTGGCCTCGTTGCTGGACTTCTCCCACAACCTGTTCTCGCTGGCCGGCATCGTGGTGGCCCAGGTCGGCGACGCGGTGGTGGGGGCGACGGCGACGTTCTTCGCGCTGTTCCTGCCATTCCTCATGGTTTCGGGGCTGTCGTCGCTGTTGTTTCGCGAGCTGATCCTGCTGGTGGCCGTGGCGAAGACCGATCGCGTGCTCCAGCGCATCGAGGAAGTCGCGCTGAAGCTGTCCGGCGTCAAGCAATGCTTCCGGCTGTCGGCCGGGAAGGTGTGGGGTCTGGTGACGTATCAGATTCCGCACGAGGGCGAGGTGGACATCGAGCTTACCCCACCCCATGAGCGCCCCCTGAATACGGATGAATGGGTGGACAAGTACGGGCCGGAGATCGTCAAAGCCGCCATGGTGCCCGGCGCCCGCATCAAGCCCATGCACATGAAGATGCGCGGCATCCGACAGTTGGGCGAGTTCGACGTGGAGGTCGAGTTGCGCGCGCCGCGTACGGAGTCCATGGAGAGCATGGCGGAGACCGCCAATCAGGTGCGGGCGCGGCTGAAGGAGCTGCCGATGCTCACCAAGCTGGATGTGTCGCTGGACGTGACCAAGCCGGAATACCAGGTGCGCGTCGACCGCGTCCGCGCCGGGGATTTGGGGCTGACGGCGGCCGACGTGGCGCGCACCGTGCGGACGTACGTTGACGGCGCCGTGCCGACCCGCTACCACGAAGGCGGTTACTACTACGATCTCCGCGTCACCACCCGCGAAGGCACTGTCAAGGACCGGGCGACCTTGGAGGCGCTGCCCGTGCCGCTGCCAGGGGGCGGTTACTACACAAAAGGACGCTGAAGCGATCCGGCGTCTGCTGCCGTTTGTCGTCATGGCCCGGGTGCCCCTGTCGCTTATCGGCGTCTCCCTAACGCTGTTCCTCACCGGCAGGCCGCTCGGTGCCACGGTGACGATCGGCATCGTCATCCTCGCCGGCATCGAGATCAACCACGGGCTGGTGCTGCTCAGCTACGTGCGGCAGCTTTAGGAACAGGGGTGGTCGTTGCGCGACGCCCTGGTCGAAGGTGCCCTGGCTCGTCTCCGACCGGTGGTCATGACGTTACTCGTGGGCGTCGTCGGCCTGCTGCCTCTGGCCCTCGGCTGGGGCGAAGGCACCGAACTGTTGCAGCCCATAGCCATCGCCGTCATCGGCGGGCTGGTCTTCTCACTCTTTCTCACGTTCCTGTTCATGCCGGCGGCGTATCTGCTGTTCAACGCGGACTCACAGAGTCCGACGAGGGGAGTAGGTGACCGGCAATGCCTAACCCCAGCCATAGGGAAGAGAGTTGTTCGGGACCTATCGTTCCTTTGATGACGGTGCAGGTTGCTGCCAGCGTTGCCCTGCCGCAGACCGCGATGGTTCAGATTGAGAAAACGACCTGAGGAATTTTTTCAGGGAGTGGTTGACACAATACGAACGTATACTGTAATATTTTAACGTCTGTTGAAATGACAAGATAACTATGAGAGTTCCCATATCCATCAAGACTCAAGTCGAAGTGCTCAAAGCCCTGGCCGACGAGACCCGTCTGCAACTCTTCATGATCCTCATGGAGAGGGGCGAAACGTGCGTGTGTGAACTGGCAGAAATGGTGGCAGGCACAGCCTCGAACCTTTCGTTCCACCTGACCAAACTGAAAGCTGCCGGGCTGATATCGGATCGCAAAGTGGGCAAGTGGATTTTCTATCAGCCAAATCGTGAAACTGTGGGAAAGCTGGGCGAGTGGTTAACAGCCGAATTGAATGTCAGTCGTATCCCGCAGGCGCCGGCTCAAGGCTCCATGGCGGAAATGTGCTGCCAGGGGGAGATACCGTTGAGTCGGAGTAAAATCAGGTTGTGTCGTGCGAGAGGTCGGGTCGTCGTGAAAAGGGTTTGACCTGGGGTACCGGAAGTCGAACGACCTACGCCCACAACAACGGGACGGGCTTAAGTGGTCGTTGAGGCAGGGAGAGCCTGCAGTCACATCGTGGCAACGAAAAACGTAGAGGAGATGAAAGATGAAGAGAATGAGAAGATTCGGGAGCTGTATTGCATTGTTGGCATTCATCCCCGGGGCAACGGTGGCTGTCGCCAATACGAAGTCAGTCCTGGAGCGGAGCGAGAAGTATGGCAAGCATCTCTTTGTTCTGTTCGTTCGGAAGGGCGACGCGAATTGCGCCAAAATGAAGTCGGTGTTTGCCAAGGCGCAACCCTCTCTGAGCAAGCGCGCGGTTTTCCACATTGCGGACGTTTCGGATTCGTCCGAAGCAGCCTTCGTGCGCAAATATGGCATCGCGCGTGCGCCTCTCCCCTTGACCTTGGTATTCGCTCCCAACGGTGCCATCGTCAACGCGTTCGCTGGCAAGGTAGTGTCCCAGGAGACCGTTTCAAAGGCGTTCGCGTCCCCCGCCCTTGCCACGGTAAAGAAAGCCCTTCAGGAGGGCCAATTGGCTCTTGTCTGCGCCCAGGGAAAACGCACCAAGCACAATACTGAGTCGTTGGCAGCAGCTCGCGCTGCTGCCGGCGACGCGAGGGCGCGCGATGCCATCGTGATCGTTCAAGTGGCTCCGGAAGACACCCACAACGCGGATTTGCTCCGTGAGATGAAGGTGCCCTCATCTCTCAGAGAAGCCACGATCTTCATCCTCGTTCCTCCCGGCACTCTGGCGGGCCAGGTCGAGGGGGCCACGACAAAAGGATCCCTCTGGGCGGCAATCATGAAGGGCATTTCCGCCTGCAGCGGTGGGAGCTGCTGCCCTAAGTAGCTTATGACGCGAGGAGACACCGAAGGAAATGACAACATTACGACTGGTTTGGCGAGAACTCCGGGAACGCCCCGGCCAATTGGCGACGAGCTTCATCGCGATCAGCCTGGGCATCTCCGTCATCGTCGCCATCAAGACGGTGGCTCACTTTTCCGAGAAAGCGGTGGCGCGGCAACTCGATGAGTTAGGCGCCAACGTGTTGATCCTCCCCAAGGGGGTGTCGGTCGGCGATTACTACACCTCCGACGTACATGGCGAGGAGATGCCCGAGGAATACGTGGGGCGCATACTGAACTCGTCGCTACAAGGGGTGGACAACCTCTCGCCGAAGTTGACCCAATCGATGGAGCTCGGGACCGGCCGGATCCTGCTCACCGGAATCCTGCCCAAGAACGAGTTTGGCAACAAAGCCGCCTGGGCGGAAGCGGGCGGCATCTTCGCTCGCCCGACCGGCTGCGGAACCGTGAAATCCCCCCTCGCCTTCCTGCAACCCGGTCAGCCTGACAAGATGGCTGTGCGGCGAGCCGTAGTGGAGGAACTCCAGCCGAACGAAGTGCTGGTGGGCGCGGAAGTCGCCGCCACCCACAACCTGAAAGCCGGCGCCAAGCTCACCGTCAAGGGCAAGTCCTTCGCCGTCAGGCAGGTGTTGCCCGAGACCGGCACCGTGGACGACAGCCGCGTTTTCGCTCACCTGCACACCGTGCAGAAACTGTTCGCCAAGCCCGGCAAGCTCAACGGCATCGAGATTCTTGGGTGCTGCCAGAGCATTGCAGCGGGCACTCTCATCGGTGGGCTGAACAAGCTGCTGCCCGACGCCCGGGTGGTTACCATCAAGCAAATCGCCAGCACGCAGCTCAAGACAAACACGTTGATGGAGAAGTTCTCGGTCATCTTCCTCGCCATCATCGTGATCGTGGGTGGTGCGGGCATCGCCAATTACATGCAGTCCAACGTCCAGCAACGGCTGCGCGAGATCGGGACTCTTATGGCGCTGGGCATGGAGCCTCGCAGTCTCCTGGTGGTTTTTCTGGCGAAGGCGGTCTTCCTGGGGGTGACGGGAGGACTGGTTGGGTACGTTGTCGGGAGCCTTCTGGCCGTGGTGTTGGGGCCGCAGATCGCGCAGGCGCCTGTCCTGCCGCTGCCCGTGTGGCTCGGCTGGGCGGTGCTGCTCTCGACCGGCATCGCCGTAGTCGCCAGCGCACTGCCGGCCGCGCGGGCCGCGCGACTCGATCCTGTCATCGCGCTGAGGGAGTTGTAGACCCATGATCGAACTGGATTCCGTAACCAAGCGGTTCCGCGTCCGAGGGCGCGAAGTAGTGGGGCTCGACGCGGTCAGCCTGTCAATCGCGCCCGGTGAGTTTCTCGCTGTGGTTGGCTCCAGCGGCAGTGGCAAGAGCACGCTGTTGCTCACTCTGGGTGGGCTTTCGCGACCCGACACCGGGTCGGTGCATCTTAACGGCTACTCCCTCTACGACCTGAGCTTGCCGGACCGCGCCCGAGCGCGGCGCGAAGCTATTGGCTTCCTTTTTCAGACCTTCAATCTGGTTCCCTACCTGACTGCATTGGAGAACGTGCAAGTTCCGCTCTACCTCGCGGAGAGATCACCCACCGACCAGGAACAGGAGGCCCGACGGCTTCTGAAAGAGGTCGGGCTGGGAGACCGCCTCGACCACAAGCCGGCGGAGTTGAGCGTCGGCCAACAGCAGCGAGTGGCTTTGGCTCGCGCGCTGGCCAACAAGCCAACGCTGATATTGGCGGACGAACCGACTGGCAGCCTCGATCCCGAACAATCGAACGAGATCATGGGACAGTTGGAGCGCCTGCACTCGGAGGGCACTATCATTGTATTGGTGACGCACGACCCGTCAGTGGCAGCCCGCGCCACGCGCCGAGTGCGCATGGAACTCGGTCGAATTTCGGAAGAGAACACGAAATAACAGGAAGGAAACTTGGAGAGGAGAGATCGCATGGAGACGCAAGACGTGATTGAAATTTTCGAGCCGCCGATGTGTTGCGCGGGTGGCCTGTGTGGGCCGGACGTTGATGAGAATTTGTTGAGGTTCAACGAGGCGCTCATCACACTGAAGAAGCAACTCGGGAGCAAAGTAGCAACGTATCGTTATCTCGCAAACCAGCAGTTTGAGAAGTTTCAGGCAAACACGGCGGTAATGAAATTGATTCATGGTCAGGGGATGAGCGCTCTGCCCGTGACCGTCGTCAACGGCGCCGTGCTGAACCAGGGCGCTTACCCGACGCTTGAGGATCTTCTCAGCGCCATCAATGGCAAAGGAGAGTGAGGAGTAAAGACAATGCCAATCTACGAGTACACGTGCAACTACTGTGACGAACCCTTCGAGGTGCAAGCCACCCTCGCCGAGAAAGCAAAGGGGTTGGATGTATGGTGCCCCAAGTGTGCCAACCAGGATGTGCAACAGGTTTTTGGAAGCGTGCTTATGCGACGCGGAAGCAACAAGGCGCGAACCGGCGGGGGTTGCGATCCAGCCACTGGCTGTTGCGGACCCAGACGATAAAGAAGGGAAGTTGAGGTTTGGCATGAGTGAGTTTCTTTTCTTCTCCGGAAAAGGCGGAGTGGGCAAGACGACGATGGCGTGCGCCACCGCGGTTGCCCGCGCCGACGCTGGAGTAAAGACATTGATTGTGACCACCGACCCGGCGAGTAACCTGGCGGATGTGTTTCAGCAAGCCATTGGGCATCAGGTGACGCCCATTGCCGGTGTCGAGAACCTGCGGGCGATGGAGATTGACCCGGACAAAGCAACGGAGGAATACCGTGAGCGACTGCTTGCGCCCATGCGCGCCGTCATGCCTGCGGAGTTCCTGAAGGTGGTCGAAGAGCAGTTCAACTCTCCCTGCACGACGGAGATTGCCGCCTTCGACCGGTTCGTGGACTTCATGGACGAGTCGGACTACGACCTGGTGATTTTCGACACGGCGCCGACGGGGCACACCGTTCGCCTCCTCGAATTGCCGGTGGATTGGAGCAAGCACATCGAGGAGAGTTCCAAAGGCGCGGGGCAAACGTGTATGGGTCCAGTGCAGGCAATCCAATCTTCCAAGGAGAAATACGACCGCGCCATCGCACTCCTGCGTGATCCAGCACGCACCACGTTCGTCTTCGTCGTGCAGCCGGAGGAGACGCCCATCTCCGAGGCGCGCCGCTCGGCGGCAGAGCTCCTAACGATTGGCATTCAGTCCAGTCAACTCATCATCAATGGAATCCTGCCACCGGAAGCCGAAGCGATCCCGTTCTTCGCGCGTCGCAAGGCGATGCAGGA
>MNXM01000155.1 GCA_001872605.1 Armatimonadetes bacterium CG2_30_59_28
GGTATGTCCGTCTTCGTTTCAGCAGGGACAGTCTTTTTGACGACCTACTTAGCTGGACTTTATCCAATTCGCAGGTTGCCAGAAAGTGGCGCTGTATAAGGCTTTCTGGGTAGTTTGGCTTTTTTGAATGTCGAGTTTCGGGGACGATATTCAAAAAAGCCTGGACGATTACCGGCAAAATGGCTGTAATCCGTGACTTCACTGATTCCAGAAATGGATAAAGTCCAGCTTAGTACCGGGCGATGCAGGTCCACCGAACTGCGGGCTATCGCGTTGAACTGCCCGTTGTACTTCGGCCAGTACATCAGCAGGAACCGGTTCGCCGCTTCTTTCGTGTAAATCCCAACCGCAGCTCTTTCACTAAACGGTCCTGTAACGTCCCGAAAAGCCGCTCTACTCGAATCGCAGAGTTCGCAACGCCCTTTCGCCTGGGGAGAGTGGGAGTGAATCACTTCCACCCCCAGGGTCTCCTCGAACTCTCAGAGTTCGCCTTCTCCGACGCCAAGGTGGGACCAAATCCCTGATGTCTCTTCCCATACAAACGCAAAACTCGCTGACGCGTCGTCCCCGAGATCGTACGGTTCGATGCTCTGCCTCGAAGCCGATGCGCAAGACCGCCCTCTCCCTCCGTCTGCAACCATACTGGAATCCGACTCACCTGTCGCTCCGACAGTCCCAGCAACTCCGCCGCTCGAACCTGCGTCAACTCTTTCTCGATCACCTTCCGGATCACCGGCATACGCCTTATCTCTTTCGTACTCAAGCGCAATGTTCTTTTTCCCTTCATCAGGACCTCCTTCCGAGGCCCTCAGGATACAGGACATTTCTATCTTGCTATACTCGTTACGGATGAAAACACCCCCTCACCCGTAACGAGTATAAAACCAGACATTATCACATTGCGGTGACACCCTCAGTTGGGTTGCCTGATTCCACCATCACCGGCAACTCCGCGGCTTTCGTGTACTCCAGTACCCGTTCGGTTCTTCCCTCGGCCAGCGCCATCCACCATTGACTTCCCAGTGCCTGTCCGCCGCGGGGGCCGTTGTGTCCGCCCCAGGGGTCGGCGAGGAGGGCCTTGATTTTCGCGTTCTTCAGTTGCGACCAGGTGCCGAGGAGTCCCGCGGGAGAGGTCACATGATCCTGCAGGCCGACGAGGAGCAACACCGCACCTTTGATGCGCGGTGCGAAGTTGGCCGCGTCGCCGTAGCGAACAACCGCGCAGCGGTTGTCGATGGCCTTCGGGTCGGTGATTGGTTGGTTCTTCTCGTCCATCGGGTCGATGGGCGGCCAGTAGGCGGGGCCGAGGTGACGCAGTTTCCACTCCAGACCGAACAACCCCGGACTGCCACAGACGGCCATCGCAACCTTCGGATTGAGCGCCGCCGTGATGAACGAAAGCCCGCCGCCCTGCGATCCACCGGTCACGAAGATGCGCGATGCGTCGACCTCCGGTCGCGCCGCGAGGATGTCGATCGCCCGGCTGCACGCGGCGAAGACGACGCGGTAGTACCAAGTCTCCGGTTTCTCGATTCCACCGCGCCAGTAGTCCCAGTACTTGTACCCGCCCTCTGGAGGCAGCACTTCTTGTCCGGCGATGGCAAGGCTCATCCCCACGACGTTCGGCCCCGAGTAGGGGCGATACGGCGGATGGATGCCGCTGGGTGGGAGAGTCAAGTGTGCTGGGTACTTACCTTCCTTCGTCGGAATGGAAAGCCATGCGTGGAACTGCCGCCCCAGCAGACCATCGAAGCGGAGCTTGTAGAGGCGGTACTCTGGCTTTTCCTCGAACAGTGTCAACTGCATGTTGGTCGGAACCTTCTCCTGCTCGACAAGCGTGTCGTCCCAGAACTTGTCGAAGTCCACGGGTCGCTCGGGTGGGGTCATCCGGTCGAGTCCGCAGGTCAGAGGGAAGCTGCGCGTCGCCAGCACTTCTTCTCCCTGTTTCAAGGTCAGGTTCGCCGCATAGAAGGCTGGAGGAGGGGTCAGAGTGAAGGTTAGCTTCGTTTCGCCCATCGCGTCGATCCGCAGTGGTTGGCTCTGACGAAAGGCTTCCTTCTGCGTGAGGAAGTCGGTGACGACCAGTTCCGCCCGACCATCTGCCGTCAACCCGGGAAACAGCAGCCGGGCGTTCAGCCCGACCCGTGCCGGTTGCCGCGGACTCACAGAGTCCGAAGCGAAGAGGTGGTTGCCGGGCGACACGGATAGTGTCGCCTGCAACGCATCGGAGGCAGTCGGTTTCGCGTGGATGACAATTCGCTTGGTGAATACGCCTTCCGCCCAGGTCCGCGGCATCCACACCTGTTGGACATTCGGATCGGTTACGGGCTTCTCACGAGCGTTCTTGGCGACGTAATAGAACGCGCCCGCCGGAAGTTTGACATTCGCACCAGACGCGTTGAAGAGATGCGTCTCGCCCTCCCTCCAGACCGTCCGAGGCGCAATGGTTTCCCCCGAGGCATGTTCGAGCATGTCGGTGATGGCCGGGTTGACCGTGAGATACCAGATTGTTGGGTCGGCGGTGTGTGAGAAGTCAATCTCAATGGCGTCAGGCAGAAAACGATACGTCAGCTTGTGGTTGGGCGCGGTAGCGACGAGGGAGTTCTCCGCGGGTTGCGCGACCTCGACAAACTTGAAGCAATCCGCCTTCCACTCGGCGCCCTCGGTAATGCTGATGTACCCGCCGCCGACCAGCCCTCTGTACCCGTCCAGCAGGAACTCCGTCCCGCCGCTGACGAGGGAGTGCAGGTTGCCATCGGCGCCCACACGCGCAGAGTAGTTTTCGGTGACGATACGGTAGCCGCCGTCGGCTTCCTTCACCACCGTGGCAGCGCGCAGACCTCCGCAGCCGATCGTACCAATGCAAAGTAACAGAGCAAATCGTTGAACCATCTTGTCACCTCGAATCTGGAAAGTCGCCGCGCCTCCGCCAGCCTTCCGGTGTTCGCGAGTCGTAGGCTGCCATTATACCGCACAGCGTTCAAGGTGTGTTAACTGGGGACCTGCCCGCGATCCGGCAGTCGGGCGGCAGTCGGGTACCCCAAGCCCTTCGCCTCGGACTCACAGAGTCCGCAGAGATATACTCGTTAAGGTTGAGGAATGGCCCTGCGGAATCTGATTGGACGCTGTCTTGCTCCAACATGCCCCTGCCGTAGGATAAAGCTCCAGCTTTGTCTCTGCCGTAGCTTTGTCAATCAGCAGCAGAGATAAAGCTGGAGCTTTATCCTGCGGCAGAAAACGTGGATTCTCAACCTTAACGAGTATATCTCCGGGAGGGGTTGGGGGTGCAAGTCAGATTTGTGAGACGTGGCGGTATTGAGCCCCATTGCCCCTGCAATGGGGAGTTGAACTGTCGCCATCTCCCCTTGCGCCAGCCCCTGCTGGCGTTAGTCGAGGCGGGCAGGGGCCCGCAATGGTAATGCTGTTGCTGTTTGCCCCCATTACAAGGGCAATAGGGGGTCGCACGGACATCATGTCCGTGTCACATGTGTTTGCCCCCATTACAGGGGCAATAGGGCTGACCATTACAAAGTAGTTCTCCGCCTCGTCGTCCGTATCCTGGAAACGACACAGAATTTCGCCCCTCTCGGTGTACACAATCGTATCGGCCTGGTCTAAATACAAAGACCGGGATGAACCTTTCTCGGCCCCCCACATCTCCCGCGTGCGGACTCACAGAGTCCGATCCGGATGACGCTGCTTCGTCCTCTCCACCATCGGAAGCAAACGGGGCGATTCCACCGCTGAAGCCTTCGTCACCTCAAAGGCCACCGGTAACTCATACTCGCTGCTATCTACTCACGTACTTGGAAACCTTGATCTATCGACACCGTCGTGGGGTATTCCCTCTTTCACCATCCTCCCTCAGGCACTGTCACCATCGGACTCGGCCGTTTACGCCAATGGCGCCAGATGGCTCTTTGTGGACGGGTCTGTCGCTGGCATGGTATTTTGGAGCAGGATGAGCTTGGCAATAGTAAGGAACATTTGGTGAGGTTAAGAATGGCGTTAGCAGGATGAAACAACTCTCCCCGACTTACCGCGTATCCGTCGTTATTCCCGCTTTAGACGAGGAACAGGCCATCGCGGCAGTTCTCGGTGAGATTCCGCGGCCGCCGGTGAGCGACGTAGTAGTGGTCGATAACGGATCCGTGGATCGGACGGCAGAGGTGGCCGGGGCGCACGGCGCGCGGGTAGTGCACGAAGAGCGCCGTGGTTACGGGCGCGCGTGCCTGAGCGGACTGGATGTGATCGACGATACGGACATTGTCGTGTTCATGGACGGCGACTACAGTGACTGCCCGCAAGAGATTTCTCGGCTCATTGCTCCCATCCTTGCTGGTGACGCAGACTTTGTAGTGGGTTCTCGCATATTGGGAAAACGAGAACCCGGTTCGCTTGCTCCGCAACAATTGTATGGCGATCATTTTGCCTGCTGGCTGATGTTGCTGCTCTTCCGGTGCCGCTACACCGACCTGGGGCCTTTTCGTGCGATTCGATGGGACGCATTGCAGAAATTAGGCATGGTGGATCAAGACTTCGGCTGGACGGTGGAGATGCAGATCAAGGCTCTTCGCCAAGGACTGCGCGTCGTTGAGGTGCCTGTCTCCTATCGGAGAAGGATTGGCAAGTCCAAGATCTCCGGCACCCTTTCCGGCACGCTGAAAGCCGGCTGCAAAATTCTCCTCACGATCGCAAGATACGCGCGGTCGTGAAGGACTGTGTGGCCTTGAGCTCGACACCTCCTAAGTGCTCCATGACGGGTTCGAATCGGGGAGTCCTTGCGATCTCTTTAGTCAATAGCCGTGCTTGATTGCCTCGGCGAGGCTTTCGGGTTTGGGCTTTGGCCCCAGTCTGGTTGGAGCATTGAAGGTGAAGGCGAGAGTGTTTGTGGGACAAATCGCAATGCACTCGCCACAGGCAACGCACTGGTCGTGCTTCAGCAGAATTCCGTCGAGCGCGTACGCGCTGACCGGAATGCCCATCTCGCAGATCTTCGTGCAAAAGTGACATTCGATACACTCTGTCAAATTCGTGACGATGCCAGACTTCCCTCTTTGCGAGAACCAGCCCAAAACCGCGGCGAGCGGACAGGCGTAGCGGCACCAGATTCTGCCACCCAATATCGGGTAGGCAGCGAACGCCACCATCTCCGCCATAAGAAAGCCGACGATCCATGAGTACCACGACCGGAGCAGCCCGACATGTGCCCATTCGGAGGCAGTGGTCACCGCCGCGACGAGTAGGATGACGTACATTCCAATATTGGCCCTCTGCGCGGTTGCAGACCGAGGCGCCTTCAGCCGGAAGGCATCGCCCGCAGTCTCCGCCAACGCACCGCACGAGCAAAACCATCCGCAGTAGATTCCCTTGCCGAAGAAGAAGGCAATGGCAGGCCAGAGAATGAGCGAGGTCGCCACTCCCCAAACCAACAATAACGCGCCCTTTCCTGGTTCGAGGACTCCCATGTGCAGCGGCCAGGTGAGGTGGGGGTACTTAATGGGTGAGGCGTGTCCCAGGACGCGCAACGGCATCATCAATCCGAAGACCGTTTGGCATGTCATCAGGCTGACGGTGCGCCACCGGAGGTAGGGGTTCGTATTCCTACGAATCACCCAAATTCCGAACCCCATGACTGCCGCCCAGTAAAGGAGGGAAATGGCCGGCCCCGGTGGGATGTGTTCGGCGAGAAGCGCCGGGAGCAGGCGATGTTCGCCAATAAACCGCCACGCAATTAGAAGCATCAGCCCCCACAAAACAACCCAGCGCGTCCATACCTTTGGGTCTGAGAACTTTTGTTTCTTGATCTTGGAGTTGTCCGCTTCGATATTTTTCTTGCTGGCGAACTTACTTGCTTTGGCCAATTTGTGTCCCTCCAGGATTGCTGCCCTCGATGGAGCATCGAGCCCGCGGATCACCGGCTGTCACGATGCATTTAACCGCCAGTCATATTTCTTAAACGATAGCCGCACCCGTTGACCTCGCAACTGCCGCGCCGTCTCCTCTTCCAGATACTTCAGGATGAACCCGACGACCTCATGCCCAAAGTCGCCACGATACCATTTGAAGATGGGCGAGGTGAGGAGGGCAGCGCCACGCGCCTCAGTCTCACCGCGGATGAAGGCCCTTGCTGCAAGGTCCAACTGGAGGTCAATCTTTTCCGCATCATAGAATGAAATCGGGGGACACGATTTACTGCCGCAGTTGAGCGCGAAATGGATGCGCGGGTCAAACTTCGTTGCTTGCAGAGCATACGCGCGACGCGGGTCTTTGTCGCCAAATCGTCTACGGAGCAGAGGAGGCGACGAACGGTTCGACCGCAGGATGCCGTGTTCGATGTCATTCAAGCTATATCGCATCCCCCCGATGAGATAGGCAGCTTTGTCGAAAAAGCCCGTTACCTCCCACACGCTTTCTCTTGGACCGTACGAGATGATCGCGTGGACGGTGAGGGCGTTGTAAACGTTGATCCAGAATGCGAGTTTCTCGTGGGAGGATACGAGCATTCCAGGATCATACGCGCATAGCAGCGTGGCAGTTTCCACGTAATCCGCAAATTCCGAAGAACCGGCGGCAGCGCAGTAGTCCAGCGCGCCTGTTGTCGCGTCGTAGAACTTCCCTTTCAGGGAGTTTGCCTTCTGCTTTAACTCGCGGGCAATATGGGCGGCGACGGTCGTGGAAAGGGGGTTCCCCGTGTTAAGCGTCTCCGACGACGAGCGCAGGAAGGGGTGCGCCAATCGTGCCAATACCATGCTTAGAATCATTGGAACAGACCCGTTCTGTCGTTTCGTCGCACCATTGCCGAGGTCTCCCTCAAAAGTCCACTTCCACCGCGAGCGAATCGAGAAACTTGTTGTAAGCGGTGAACAGTTCCATAACCCCAAGGGCTTCGACAATCTCCGCGTCGCTCCAACCCAGGCGTCGCAGTTCCCCGAAATCCCTGTCCGTCAACTGGAAGGGATTCAGGGAGCCGACGCGTGCGATCTCAAGGAGTCTTCGTTCCTTCTCCGGCAGCCCCGCGTCTTGCAGGCGCTGCGTCACGGCCTCGACACGCGCGTCATCGAACCCCAGATGCTTCAGCATCATCGAGTGGGCTGCCACACAGTAACGGCACCCGTTGGCTTCGGACACAACCCGCGCGATACACTCCTTCAACTCTCGCGGAAGTTGTCCGCCCATCATCAACGACTTGGTCTTCTCCCAGTTTGCTTTCAGCAGTGCCGGAAAGTGCGCATAGGTCTTGAAAAGATTCGGAACCATGCCGAAGGCTCCCTGGATCTCAGCGTACACTTCTTTGGCTTCTTCGGGCGCTTCGTTCAATTCAAGCGGTTTGATACGTGTCATGTGTTTCTCCTCCTGTAGAATAGACCTCTGTTCGCGAGGAGTGCGAAATCTGTGAGTTCGAGGACTCCGAAGCGGAACCATGTATTGGGGATTCAATCCCCGTGACAATGTTGCGATTCGGAGTCCAATCCCTCGCGAACAGGTGTGGCTCTCACTTTGCCGCCTTTTTCAGTGCGGAAATTGTTGCAGCAGTTCTTCAGGGGTCGCTCGTTCAGAAGGCGGCCACCCGCGTCCGACATGGGCGTAGCGAAGAATTCCCTCCTTGTCTATGACAAAGGCGGCCGGGAGATTCACCCACTCTTCGTGGACCACCAACTGTTTGGCTACGCCATACCGGGCGCAAACCCACGCAGTCGGGTCGGCCAGAATTAGAAAGGAAATTCCTCTCTTCTTCTGCCAGTCTGCCACCCGAAAAACCTCCTGGGCGTCGATGGAAAGGATTTGAGTGTCGTTCTTCTCGAACTGCTGGATGGAATTCTGGAATGGGGGGTATCCACTTGAAGCAAGTGCCTACTACAGGTAGTATGGGGTCATGGGAACGCTGTCCAGACCGGTTGCGGGCGTCGATTACCCGCGGGACTTTCAGGAATTCGACCGCTGGTTCGCGGATGAGGCCGCCTGCCGGACTTACCTCTTGCGCGTCCGGTGGCCGGAGGGCAACCGGTGTTTTCGTTGCGGATGCATGGAGCGGCCTTGGACAACCGCGCGAGGTTATCTGCATTGTCGAGGGTGTGGCGGAGAGGTCTCGGTTACGGCGGGCACCGTGTTCGAGGGCACGCGCAAGCCCT
>MNXM01000213.1 GCA_001872605.1 Armatimonadetes bacterium CG2_30_59_28
CCGTGTCCCGTTAGACGCGGACTCTGCGAGTCCGAGCGGACTCTGAGTCCGAGTCGATGGCGATGGGGAGGATCCACGCGAACCAGCAGGAGCATCTCCGCAGTCTGCTCAAAGCCGCCTGACCGGGTGGAAATGGAGCAACGAAAAAGACAGAGCCAAACGGACGAGACCCAGGGATGCGTCTGCCTGCCAACAGGCCGGAAGCGGTTGCCAACGCGCGAGGTTGGCATTCCCCTTGTAATTTGAGGTCTTTCCCGCCCTGCGGTGCACTCGCCGGGAAACCTGCTGGCGGTCCGTTGTCCGGTACCCGACGCAAAATGGGGATTACGCAAATGGCTCTATCGGAAGAGCTGCTGCGTATACAACGAGCGTTGGAGGGTTAGTGCTTGTTGGATTTGACACGCTCACCCAAACCTCGCATAATTCCGAAAGCGTACTGACCATCTTCCTGCCATCTCCACCCAAGAGCAATCCTAGGAGGAGGTCGGAGCGATTCAGGAGCGTTGCTATGGCTTTATCCGACGATGATGTCAATCCAGGGAATCCAGGTCTCCGGCTTTCCTGCCGGTTGGAGGTTCTGCCCGGCCCCACAGTCCGCGATCGGTTGTGGCATGCCGTGGACTACGGTTTCGACGCAGTCGCCGCGCCAGGTCGAATGCTCGATGAATACCACGAGCCTCTGCGGGAATGCCGGCCGGATAGCCCCATCCCGATCTCATCACTGTCACTCGGTTTCCGCGGTTCACTGCTGAGTCCCGATCCCCAAGTTCGACTGGATTGCCGTGACAGCCTGCTGGAGCTGTTCGACTTTTGTGCGGAGTTGCGGATACCAATACTCAACATGCCCCCCGTCTTGATTCAGGACAACCCGGTTCGTATCCGGGAGCCACTGGATTATCTCTCAGCGGAAGACCGGCAGGACGAGTTGCTCATTGACCAGTTACCGGAGATCGGCGACGCGGCACGCGAGCGCGGCGTCGTACTGGTTCTCGAACCCGTGAACCGTTACGAGTCGGAGTATATGAACACGGTGGATCACGCAGCCCGCGTTTGTGATCTGGTGGGGCACCCGAACATCGGCATGACCTTCGATTTCTATCATGCCCAAATGGAGGAATTGAATCCCGCTGCAGCCATTCGCAACGCCGGCAAGTGGCTTCGGCTGGTGCACGTCGCCGAGAACACCCGCGTCGAACCCGGTCCGGGGCTGCTCGATTTTCGTCCCGGGTTTCGAGCGTTGCGGGACATCGGGTATTCCGGTTGCATCGAGATGGAGTGCCGTCGGCTGTCCGGCCCTGCGGAACGCCTGTTGCCTGCGAGCGTCGACTACCTGCGTCGTTGCTGGGCAGAGTCCTGACGTTGCCGCGATTATCCGCAATATCTGACCCACACATTGGAGGTCTGACATGAAGCGCATCATTGTGTCCGGAACACTTCTTCTGTTCGCGTGGACTACCGCCCCCGCTCTCAGCGCCATCGCCGCGGAGCCTCAACCGTCGATCCTGTTCATCACCTTCGACGCGCTGTGGAACGACAGCCCCGACGAGAAGCACACGCAACATCTCGCGGACATGGGCTTCCAAGTGAATCTGGAGGAAGCGAAGAAAGTCCACTGGGAAAGGGTCGGTCGGTACAACGTGCTGGCGCTCTACAACCTTCCGCTGCACGAAGAGGGTGGCCGGTGGCCCAAGGACTACGATGCGCTCCGCAGTCTGCTGCAACGGTTTGTGGATTCTGGAGGCGGTCTCTTCAACGCGGGTCTCTGCGCCACTCACGGTCAGACGATGGTGCACAACGAATTGCTGAAGGAGTTCGAGATGTCCGCTCCCTTCGAGCGCATTGTCGAGACCGACGCGGCAAAGATCTACGCGATGCCGAAGATGTTCCGGCATCGGTTTGCGCTGACGAAGGAGGTTGCCGGCGACCATCCTGTCGCCCGGAATGTGGCATCGCTCTGGTACTACTTCCCCGGAGATGGAGCCACACTTGGCGAGTTTCCCCACCCGTTGAATCCCCTGTCGGACGAGTGGAAAGTCGTTGTCTGGGGGTCGCCAACGGCGCGCAGCGTTCGAATGCCCAACTTCGGCGAGGTGACCAACGAGACCACCGAACCGCCGGCCACGTACAAATCGCGTCCCTCCATCATGGCCGTGCGCGCGATGGGCAAGGGGCGCGTGGCGGTGACGGTGATGAACCAGTCGCACCTCATCAATAACGGGTGGCACTTCGCCTACGAGGGCGTTGCACTGGCGAAAGGAGATGACAAGACTCCGAGCGATTGGGAGAAGCTCTTCATCAACACGTACCGGTGGCTTGCAAAACCGTCTCTCGCCGCCGGCGCGCCGGGAGGATTCGTCGCGAAGCAAGAGCCGGACGAGAAGGCCGCAGCGCATATCATCTTCCTGGAGGGCGACGAGAAGCGGCTGCAACTCGATATCGAGGATGGCCGCCGCCGCGTGGGTGTGACAGTGACAGTGTACTGAGGTCAGGGTAAAACCAGAATGCGCGGACAATCAACCGATTCGCGACGGCAAGGGAATCCTTGCCCTCACCTGCAGCCAATGCAGTCATGAATCCACCCAGTCGTCAATGTCCAGTCCGGCGATATTTGAGTAGTGGCGAGTGTTATGCGTCACCAGCACGGCGCCGTGGGCTTGCGCCACTGCCGCGATGAGAGCGTCCTTCTCGCCAGTCGGCAAACCTCTGTTGAGCAGGTCAGCGCAAATCCTTCCGTATACTTTGGCGCACTGCTCATCAAAGGGAACTATACCGATGTTGCTCAGGAAGTCGCAAAGCGCGGAGAGATTCTGTTCGGTCCTTCGGGAGCGGTACACGGCGGTGTAAAGCTCTCCTACCACGATGGAACTGACTCGGAGCCTGCCCAGATACTGAAGACACCTCGACTGCACTTCTCGGTGACCTTTCAGTGCAGCCGCGCAGGTGTCGGTGTCCAGATGGTAGTCCGGCATCGGTTAGCCACCCATTACCGAGGCATGTCGCTGCCGGTCAATCTCTGCCAGAGACTCATCCAGCGAGACATCGCCAGTCCACTGACCAAAGGAACGGAGCCACCGGTCCATGCTTGCAGGTAGGAGCTGGACTTTTACCTGCTGACCGTCCTGAAGCCCCGGGTCGCTGTCAAGCTCAATGGTGTTGCCGCATACGGTTCCATTCAACATCACAATTTCCACGGTAAACCACCTCTGAAGGCATTATACATAACACCTTGCGCCAAAGCAATTGCCTTGACGAATCATCCTGCCACCAACGCCCTGAAGTTCCTCTTCTCGACGGTCAGCCTGAGGCGTCCATCCGTAACAGGAAGTCTGACGGTTTCCGCAGGTGTCCCCAATTTTAGGAACTTGATCTTCCCTTCGCCGCCGAGGAGTTTGAGGTCAAGGGGCGCGTTGGGGATGCCGGTCGCGGTGTAGGCGTCGATCAGTTCCTGCGGCGCGGCAACCCCAAGTCGCGCCCAATCGGGCGTGAGAACGACTTTCGCATCTTCGTCGGAGTTGTTCATTAGTACGAACATCACCTTGCCGGGACGACGATAGATGGAGAGGACAACCGACGACGTGATGGTCTCCAACTTCGCCAGCTCGGAAGATTTCCAGTAACCCACAAACTGAGTCTCATCGTCCCAGCCGAAGTTCTCTTTGAGGGCGGCCAGGCGCAGCATGGGCACGGGGTTCGTGTTGGCAGGCCAGGGGATCACATCATGCACCAGCAGCAGACCCGCGAGGTGCTCCGCGGGTTTGATTCCCTCCGGTCCGTAGACGCGGGCAAAAGGCGCGCCGCTGGGCTGGATCTCCGGCAGGAAGATGATGGGGATCCCCCACTTTTCTCCCGTAAGTTCCGCGCGGCAGGAGTCGAGGTCCATGATGTGATAGTAGCTCTCTTCCTTGCCAAGTGTGGCGTTGCCGGCGTAGTTCTCTCCGGTGACATAAACATGGGCAAACGCCAGTTGACTCATGTGAGTGTCCGCCGACTGATGGTTGGAGATAACAATGTGCGGCCACTCTTTCTGGAACAAGACGTACATGCGCTGCTGGATGTCCCGAGCGCCGAGAAGCTCATGACGCGTGCGGACCAGTCCGTGACGGTCCGGTTTTGGGTCGGGTCCCCAGAAGGCCTGCACCACGTCGTTGTAGATGCCGCCCGTCTTTTCCGCGAGCCACGGGTTGTCTTTGAGTGTTTTCCACCAGCGCCAGGTGTGCCAGTCCTGGTAGCTGGGAACCGTGCGCCAGATACCTGAGTGCTGCGCGCCGGTCGTTTCGGGGGGCAGACCCGGTGGGCTGTCCGGATTCCACTCACCGTGGAACGTGTGGTACTCCGGCGCGCCACGCCAAACCCATGAAGGAACGGGGTAGAGAAAAGGCTTTGCGTTTTCCGCGGCGGTCCCGGCAATGACTTCTTTCGTCCACGGCCCTACCGCAGGGTAGCCGGGCTGCCAGCGATCCTTCCTTGCTTCTTCGTTCTGCAAGTTCCATTTCTGATACCAGAAGGCCCACGTCGGCTGTTTCGGTTCCCCCTGTCCCACTTGACGCCGCCACTGTCCGTTCATGCCGAGGTCATACGCGCGCCAGCCTTGCGGCATCGGCTTAACCGGAGTGGCCTGAAGACCAAACGTATACGCCAGCGGATTGTCCAGTGGGATTGGGTCGTCGATCAGCGTCACCGTGAAGAGGCATTCCTTCTCGCCGGGCTTGAGCTGGAACGTCTTATCTCGTGCCTTGTTTTCCCAACAATAGTTGTCCTCGGTGCACCATTGAAGTCCAACCTCCTCGTTGCCCAGCCACAGAAATGGCTGACCTTCCAGAGGGAAATTCCACGCGTGAACCTTGCCGTTATTCGGTCCTTTGTGCCAGCCACCGAGGTGACCATGCTGCAGTGTGGCGACGTCGGAACGCATGGGAATCTCCAACCGAAGTCCCTCGATTCTCTGCCCGGCTGCTGCCGGAATGGTCAGTTCCGTCCACAGAAAACCGTCGTACTCCATCCATCCGGTGACCTTCACCGGCAACGCGCCAAACTTTACCTCCGCTAAGAAATCCACGCGAAGCTCGGTGACCCTGTTCCACGTAAACCGAGCTTCGGACGCCTCGACTTCCTTGCCTCCAAGCCGCGCTACCAATCGAATCGGTCGCGCCAGCAACTCCTGATTCCGGCTACTCATCCGGACTGGAAAGAGGGAATTGTCGTACTGGACTTGGCGACTCCAGCATTCCAGCGTCTGCCCTTTCTGGGTGATCGCCGTCCACGGGTCGGGCGGCTTGACGGGAATCCCCAGCCGTGTCCCCAGCCACGCTGGAAGCTCCGGTTTCACGAAGTCTGCCGAGACGAGGTTGCAGAGCTCGCCGTTGTTCAGCAACGCGGCGAGCACGCGGTACCTGGCGGGAGGCAGTTCCTTCGTGCTGAGCGTCTCGCTGGAATTGACCTCGCTCACGGGCCGCCGAATCGGTTCGTCAATCGCCGGTCGGGCGTCGTTCACATTTTCCAGTGAGAAAACGGTCGTGAGTCCTTTCGTGTCGCCGGGGCGTCTTCCTGTTACAAGGAGGCGCACCTGCAACTCATCTTTCGAGGGGAGGAACACGCTCTCAATTTCCAGAGCCGCGGGTCTGACCGATTCCTTCTGATCAAGGGCGTCCGGTCC
This sequence comes from Armatimonadetes bacterium CG2_30_59_28, assembly GCA_001872605.1. Classification (GTDB taxonomy): domain Bacteria; phylum Armatimonadota; class Abditibacteriia; order CG2-30-59-28; family CG2-30-59-28; genus CG2-30-59-28. The sequence goes on from MNXM01000213.1 coordinate 5,654, forward strand.
CTTCGCCATGAGAAACCGGACTTCCCTCGCGGTCAGCGGCCGGCGGAACACATAGAACTCGTCAATGAGCGAATCGCTCTTCTCTGAGGTATCGCCCTTGGCCGTCCAACTGGCTCCGCCCACCATGAAGTGCTTCCCGAAGTTGCGCAGAACTCGCGGGGTGGGCGTGCGCGCCGTTCCGAGGAGCCTGCCGTTGGCATACACTCGCATCATCGGCCCACACCACGACGCGGCGATGTGCGTCCACTCACCGCTCCTGTAGATGCCCGACCCGCCACAGTAGCTCACACTGCGTTGGTAGTAGACCTGTTGCGCGAGCCAGTACAGCGGCACTGAATCCAGGTACTTGTACAGCCACAAGAACGTGCCCTCGCCAGTTCCCCCGGCATCAGCCTGTTCGCCGACGCGCAACCAGAAGCGCATGAACGCGTCCTTCTCATGCCAACCCAGTGGCTTTACCCACAGGGAGACGGTCCCCGCGTCCGGATCGAGGTTGCCGTTGCTCTCGTACTGCAACTCGTCACCTTTCCTGCCTGAAAGGTATCCCTGGCCATACTTCCCCGGTGCAAACTCAGCCTTTCCGCTAACCAGGGGTTTCGGACTTCCCAGCGACATTTTCGCCCCCGCGGACCCGTCGAAAGGAGCATAAAAGAGGATGTCGTCGCTGGAGACGGCCCAGGCTCTGCAACCTGATGAAATCGCGATAGTGACCTGAAGCAGTATCGAGCGAATTGTTAACCATGGGGAACTCATATTGCACCACCTTCCTTGCCAGTCCACGAGCCAGGCACAACAACGGCCATCGCACCGATGGCGAAACTTGGCGGAGCGTTTCCGATGCGGAAGTCGGCCCCATTGCAGCGGCCGGTCCATTTCCCGTCCGGGATACGAAACACGACCACGTTCCAGGTGTGTTCCCCCGTCAACTGAATCTCAGCGCGTTGCACAAACCCACCCGGGGCACCGTCGTACGCGAGACTCACCGTGCCTTCCGGCCCGTGGCGGACATTTCAAGAACCCATTGCAATGTGTCTGTCGGCGATGGAGGCCCCATCCGGTTGGGAAGCCACTTCGGAGGATTCTCTTTGGTGTAGGTCTTATTGGGTTCGTTCTCAGCGCCGTTGACGCGCGTCCAGAGCGCCTGACATTTGCCGCCGAACTTTGTGTTTGTGGAGGCGTCGATCATGTCAATCGCATGTTGCTTGTCTTCCCGCTGCGCGTGGTCGCTTTCGTGCTGGATGCGCAGATAAGCACAATGGATGTTCTGTATCGAGCGCACCGCCTCCCGCTCTGCCCACCAGTCCTCGTCTTTCGTTGTGTGACCGTCGAAGCCGCGTATCGACGGGTCGTCATGCTTGGTGATGTAGATACGATCCGAAGGACCTTCCATGTCGATGAAGTACTTGACCGGCGGGTCATCGGGGTAACGGCCCAGTGCTCCCGCCGCTAGCGCCAAGCCCAGCGAGTAGGAGAGCACCCCGAGGTTGTCTTTGTTCACGAACTTCAAACCGGCGAAGAGCTTCAGGACGGCATGAAGCCCGTCCTGGTGAACTTTGCCGTTCCAATCCTCGCTGCCTGCGCTCTCACCTCTGCCGTCGGGGTCGAAGTAACCAACGACAAACCCGGCGCGCACAAAAGCCGAAGGCTCAAATTCACCGGGCTTCGAGCCGAATCGCAGCCCTCCGGGGACGAACACAAACGCCGGGTATTTCTTCTTCTCACTCGCGTCGGAAGGATAGAACGCCGTCGCCCACAGTTTTGCCTTGCTGGTAGGATTGACCGCACTGAAGCACTCCTGGGCAACCTGAGCATGGGCCGGGGACATCGCGAGTAGAAGCAGGCCCATTCGCATCAGTGCTCCTGTTACCTTCATCGTTACCAACTCCTCTCCAACTTCCCTTCCGGTTTGTCGTTCATTCACCGGACCTTTTCCACCGTAGCCGCCAGTCTGTGTCTCAGAGTCTCAAGCCTCGCCGGGCCGTCGGCTGACTTCGACCATCGCAGAGGTCTCCCCCCCCCGTCTCACCGATGATAGTTCCTCCTCCGGCCGGTTGTCAAAGGCAAGGAACTCAAAGCGGGATTCCCGTCCAAGCGACGCGCACCCCGATTGCTGCAATCCAGATCGTCAGTACTCCGGTTATGGAAACGTATCGGTGCGTGTCGGGACCGGTTCATTGCGACGCTCTTACCGGATCGTTGTTCTCCTCCTGCCATGCCGCCAGCGTGGACCGGAGTCGTTGGATGATCGCCTCTACCTCCGCGGGCCGCACGGCGGGTTCGTAGGCCGGGTTGAAGACCGGATGAGCGCCAGCGAATGAGTTATTCGGCGGCGCAGAGCGGCCCGGATCAGGGTCGGGAGGGCATGATTGCTGCGTTGGCGAAAGGCTTGGAGGAACGCAGCGCGACTCCGGATGGCTGCGCCATGAAGTCATCCGATCATTGGTCTCGTCGG
>MNXM01000107.1 GCA_001872605.1 Armatimonadetes bacterium CG2_30_59_28
TAGCTCACACAGGCAGCTACACGATGGAGGCTACCCTTCTTTTCTCCCCTTTCAACCCGTGTTCGTGCCGAACACGGGTTGAAAGGGGAGAAAAGAGGTCCTTTTTTGGCGCTCGGTAGTCAGTTGTGTGAGCTACCGGACGCTGAAGCGATCCGGTTTCTAATGTCGAAGAATTTACGAAAGGATACAGTAGTATGTTGTCAGCATTGATTATTGATGGTGAAGCATTCGTCAGGGAGTTGCTCTCCGATGTCCTTGTAAGGAGGGGCTACGAGGTTAAGGCGGCCACCGACGGAGCCGAGGGAGTCAACTTCTTCCGCGACGGCCACTTCAGTATTGTCATTCTCGACGCATCGTTAACGGACATGGACGCGGTGGAGGCGCTGGCTCGCATCCGGGTCCGGGACGCGAATGTTCCTGTCGTGATGATGATCGGGCCCGGCTATAAGCCTGACCAGGCCCGTATTAGCCAGTTGGGAGCGGTCTATCTGCCCAAGCCTTTCTCCATCGGGCTGTTGCACACCGTCCTCGAACTCATGGAGGGCAAGCGCAGGGAATGGCTGGAAGCACAAACAGTCGCCGGGGATGCAGCGTCGCAGCCTCTCACCGGAAGCGCACAAGACCGTCGACGCCATCTGCGGGCTGCAGTGAACCTTTACGCTTCCGTCGTATCTGACGAGGGGTGTCGTGAGTGCAGGATCATCGACATCAGTCTTGGAGGAGGCGGACTGCATTTCCTGTTGGATGAGGTTTTCGCCACCGGAACGGACGTGACGATCATCTTCCTAACCTTGCCTCATGAGGAACCCCTGTCGATGCCCGCCACAATCGTTTGGGAAAGCCCGGCGACAAAGCACTGTGGAGCGGTCTTCCATGACCTCGATTGGAGAAATGCGCTCCGGCTGGAAGCGATCATCACACAAGCTATCATGGAAGCGGAAGGGGAGGAAGGATAGCAATAGCAACAATAAGTACGGATTGGCGGGCACATATTGAATCCGCTCACCACCAACAAGGAGGAATGACAAAATGATCTGCGGGAAACGAAAAAACTGCGCCGGAATTACCGTGATCGAGTACGGCGTTGCCATAGGCATGTTGGCTTTGATCACCTGGGCGGCCTTCATTCTGTTTGGACCCAAGATTCGTGACCGCTTTGTGAGAGTGAATACGACGATTACTTCCACGGAGTATGCCGAACAAGGTGGGGGAGCAGGAGGTAGTTTCGGAGAGTCGAGCACCAGTAGCTCCAGCTCCGGGGGATCGTCAAGCTCAAGCGGATCACACGATGATGATGACGACGATGGGGAGCATGACGACGGCAATGGACACCACGGGGACGATGGCGGGGACGACGATCACGGCGGCGGACACGATGACGGGGACGACGATCACTAACCAGAGGTGTCGCCCGGCGCTCCCCTGGTGGGCGAGCACAAATCGCTCCTCCCGAAGTCACCCAAACAATAGCGGTGGGTTCACGGAAGCCCTGTCCGGGAACATCGAGGCCCCCCCCCAACAAACATCCATTGGGACGGCACCAGCGTCCAACAGGCAAGTCTTCTCCGGAGCGAACAAGCGAACCTCCAGACCATAGTGGCGGACCGCGGAAGTATAGTGCGGAATCGCGGGACCATAGTGCCCAACGGCGACTGCGCGCGGGCTTCTACGGCAGCGAGGTGGATGAAAACGCTGCCGCGGTGACTGAAAATGGCGGCTCGGCGTGCATGGACGTTGCGTCGAGGGCGCCTCCCGACGGCACCAGAGGCGAACGCGACCGGGCCGCGGAGGCTAATGGTCACTCAAACCTCAACTGCGGATTTGGTGCGGCCCGATCCGGCGTGGGGGCCGCGTAGCCGAGGTGGGCGTATGCGGCCGGCGTGGCGCGGCGACCGGATTGGGTACGCGCCAGGAAGCCAATCTTCAGCAGGAACGGTTCCACCATGTCGATGAGGGTGTCCGACTCCTCATTCAGCGTCGCTGCGAGGGCTTCGATCCCCACCGGTCCGCCGTTGTAGACTTCGATGATGGTCTTCAGCAGTGAGTGATCCAGCTTGTCAAGCCCGATCTCATCGACGCGAAGCAGCCGCAGCGCATCATCCGCCGATTGCTTGGTGACGCGTCCATCTCCCTTCACCTCCGCGAAGCTCTGGGCGCGGCGCAGATAGCGATTGGCGATGCGAGGGGTGCCGCGCGAACGGCGGGAAATCTCCCATGCGCCTTCTTCATCGATGGGTACGTTGAGAATTCTTGCGGAGCGTCGCACGATCTGAGTGAGGTCGTCCACGGCGTAGAAGTCGAAGTGCAGACGAATCCCAAATCGCTCCCGCAGAGGAGCGGTCAGCATCCCCGCCCGGGTGGTGGCGCCGATGAGCGTGAACCGCTCCAGCTTGAAGGGCAGCGGCTTGGTGTAGATGCCTTTGTCGAGGGTGAAGTTCACGAGGAAGTCCTCCATCGCTGAATAGAGGAACTCTTCGACCGGCCGCGGGATGCGGTGAATTTCGTCGATAAAGAGTATGTCGCCCTGGCTCAGGTTCACCAGAAAACCCATCAGGTCGCCGGGACGTTCCAGCGCCGGACCCGAGGTGGCATTGTATTCCGCTCCCATCTCCTGCGCGATGATGTGCGCGAACGTGGTCTTCCCCAACCCCGGCGGGCCGTGGAAGAGGATGTGATCGAGCGGCTCTGAGCGTTGCAGCGCGGCCTGAATCTCCACGCGCAGACTCTCAATGATTTCCTGCTGACCGATGCACTCGTCCAGCGAGCGAGGTCGGAGCCCCCACGAGACCTCCTTCTCCTCGATCTGTTCCTGCGGTGTGACGATGCGCTCTCTCATGGGATTCCTGTCCAAAATATGCCGCACTCATCCGTAGGTTAGAGCTCCAGCTCTGACAATCGCGAAAGTCCATGACAGAGCAGAGCTCTATCCTACGGACCAGACAGAGCAGAGCTCTATCCTACGGACCAGACAGAGCAGAGCTCTATCCTACGGAGGCGTCGGACTGTTGGCGTTTGTAGACCAGCCGGACGAGGTCTTCAACGCTGGTTACCTCGGCTTCCAGCCGAAGAACGTCCCGCACCATGCGGTCGGCCTCGGCCCGACGGTATCCGAGCGCCAGCAACATTTGCAGCCCGTCCTGGTAGAGTTCCCGGTGTTTCTCATCGATCGCGGCTTCGGGGGCGACCGCCGCGGTCTCACCGGGCGTCTCGCCGCCCACCAGATACTTCGCCACTTTGCCTTGCAGTGTGGCGATGATGTCCTTCGCCTTCTGAGCGCCGATGCCCGGCAGTGATCGCAGAAAGGCCGAGTCTTCCCTCTCAATGGCGCGCGCCAGTTCGCCCATGGGTCTGGCAAACGCCCCCAGCGCCGCCTTGGGCCCCATCCTGGGGACGGTGAGGAGCTTTTCGAAAAATTCCTTCTGAAGGGAATCCTCGAAGCCGATAAGAATCGGAACGGCCTTCGAGGTATCTAATTGCAGATAGTAGAGGGTCACCAGTTCCAGCGCGTCCCCCTCCTGCGCTCCCAGCAGATTGCCCATCACAGCGGCTGGTATCCATACCTCGTAACCGATACCACCCACGTCAAGGATGACGCGCTGGTCTTGTAGCTCGATGAGTTTCCCTGAAAGTCGAGAGATCATGGTTGGTGACTGGTTACTGTTCCCCAAAGCGGTGTCGCCGCTTCGCTTTGCCACCGCACTCCAAAGGGTCGTCGGTGCGACACCGGATGGCATGGCAGAACGCCAGGGCCAGAGCGTCCGCGACATCCGAAGGCGATGGCGCGCTGCGCAGCCCGAGCCGCTGCTGCACGGTGCGCTGAATCTGCGCCTTGCTGGCGCGCCCGTTTCCAGTGACGGCGCGCTTCATTTCCGTCGCGCCATAGCTGACGACGGGCACGCCGCCCTGGTCGGCAGCGAGAAAAATGGCGCCACGGGCGTGTCCCATCAGTATAGCAGTCCGCGGGTGCCGGTAAGTAGAGTAGAGTTCCTCGACGACAGCAACTTCCGGCTGGTGTTCCGCAATCACCTCGCTGATGCCGTCATAGATCGCCGACAATCTCGACTCCAACGCACCCTCGCTCTCCGCCCGCACGACACCGGCCTCCACAACGGTCATTGCATTCCCGGAAATATCCAGCACGCCGTATCCAGTGACCCGGAGACCGGGGTCAATCCCCAGCACGCGTCGGGGGGCATGGACAGAGGATTCAGGGATCACCATTGCGCCTCACGCCTCTGCACTCCCGCGCGCGTGAGCGTCCTGCCCGCACTCCGGGGACTTCTTCAGAAACACGGACGTAACGGTCCCCTCCCCCAATCGGCTCTGAATGGAAATCCTCCCTCCCATCGATTCAGTCAACCGTTTGGCAATGGGAAGACCCAGCCCGCAGCCCCCCGCCCGTCGAGTGGAGTAGTACTCAACCTGGTAGAACTCGTCGAATACCTTCTCGATCTGATCCGCGGCAATCCCGATGCCGCTGTCCTTAACGGCTATCTCCACTTCATCTTCTTTTTCCGCTAGAGAGATGACAATACTGCCGCCGTCCGGAAAGAATTTGGCCGCGTTGTCGATGAGCTTGTCGAGGATGATCGCCACACACGACTCGTCTCCCGTAACCAGAGGCACCGCATCGAACTCTCTGAGTTCGCGGCCGTTCAACTGCAACTCCACGCTGTGCATGTCGAGTCGCTCGTTCCAGCAACTGACGGCCCGTTCGACAACCTCGCGCAGGTTCAGGGGGGTCTGCCGCTCAGAGGCGTTGTCCCCTGCCTGGGACTTCTGTGACACTGTCAACAGATCGTTGACCACAAGCATCAGCTTCTCCGCCTGTTCGCCGATTTGGCGAAGCCACTCCGCGCGCTGATCGGCATCGAGTTCCGCGTCCATGCGCGCCATGGTGTCCGCGGCAGCCTTAATGGTCGTCAGCGGAGTGCGCAGTTCGTGAGAGACCAGCGACAGAAACTGCATCTTCAGGCTGTCCCGCTGCCGAAGTTCGAGGAGCTGGCTCGTCTGGCGGCTTGCCTGTGCCGCGTAAACCTTCGACAGAACCTCGTACTGATTCTCTCCCAGGTATTCTGCGGCAAGCTGCTCGATGCGCTTGACAACGTGCCCGTCCTGCGTGTAACCATAGGCAGGCTCCCCTCCGGTATCCTGACGCGCCACGACGTTCCACCGCGAGAGTTCCTCGAGCGCCCGGGCCACGTCCTCCGCGTCCTTCCCCACTCGACGACTGATGGCGAGCGCCGTATCCAGCGTAAACTGATTGTTGTGGAGGAAGAGGAGAAGCTCCAGCTTCACCGGGGAATTAACCATTCTGTTGATGAATTCTTCCAGTTGAGGACTCACTTCTTGCTCTCCCGGGCAGGACGCAATCAACACGAATTCAGTTCGGACTCTCTGAGTCCGAACTGTGAGGAATCATCCAGGGCAATCCCACGGATTCATCGGACGTTTCATTTCTGTAACAGCACCCGCAGGTGAGCCTCGAGGTCGGCGCCGTACTCGGGATCGCGCAAACCCATCTCGGCAAATGCCCTGAAATACGAACCGAAGTTGCCGATGTCATACCGCACTTCATCCGATCGCAAACGAACGGCGAAGACCTTGAGACCTTCGTGGATCATCCAGCGGATGGCGTCGGTCAACTGATACTCCCCACCCTTGCCGGGCGGCTGCGCCTTGATGGCGCGAATGGCATCGAAAACCTCAACATTGAAGACATAGCGAGAGGCGACGGCCAACTGGCTGGGGGCCTCAGACGGAGTGGGTTTCTCAATGATGCCAGACAACTCAAAGGCGTCTCCGATCTCTGTGCGTGGCTGCACGATTCCGTACTTGATGACGTCCTCTTTTGCGACGGTCTCCACCGCCACCGTTGCGGAGGCGCAGGTACTCAAATGCGTCTGCATCAGGCGCCGGAGCAGCGGATCCGTTCCCGATGGAGAGTAGAGAATCGTGTCCCCAAGGGCCACCACAAAAGGCTCTCCCGCTGCGAACTCCTCCGCGAGAGACACCGCGTCTGCAAGACCTCGGGCCCGGCTTTGTCGCACGAAGAAGAAACTGACCCCAAGCTGTTCGAAATCGACGTCCCCTTCGATGCAAGCGTCGGGCCCGTTGCCCCCCTCTTCACGGTCAAAGTGATCCTCAATGGCCCGCTTCTGTCGGCCGGTGACGATCAACACTGAGGAAATACCCGTTGCTGTCGTCTCTTCGACAACGTGCTGGATCGTGGGTTTGCGGCCAACGGGCAGCATCTCCTTGGGTTGCGACAGCGTCGCCGGACGCAGCCGCTTACCCAGACCTGCCGCCGGGATCACCACCTTGCGAATCGTCGACAAGATGGAGTTCTCCTGCGCAGCTATACTTGACTCCAGCGCCGGCTTGTCCATTTCACTCCTTCTGTTGCTTCGCCTCAAGCAGATTCCTGCAACTCCATCGAGAACTGCACATTGGAGTCGGCATCGATCCGGGAGGTTGTTTTTTCCCGAGTGTTCGGGTCCTGAATATCGAGCGTGATCATCTGCTGCACGTGGGCGGTCCCCTCGAGGCTGATCAATCTTCCCCGCTCAATGGAGAAACGGTGGACGGTCCGAAGCTCGTAGGTTCCTTCCACCGTCGTGAGAGCATCAAGAAGCTGCATCGTTGCCTCCATCGGGAACGTTGCGTTTGTCGCGATCTCAGCGCACTGCTGCCCACGCACAACCTTCAAGCCCAGTAGCTTCGAATGTGCCGCAACCATCGTGGACTCGCCAAACGGCGACGTAAAGCGCGACGTGCGGGACCACGTGTCCCCAATTTCCAGCTTCTTTGACGGGAAGCTCAGCGCGCTCATCTGTCCGAAGAACTGGCAGAGATTCAGGCTGTTGGCGCTGATCCCGGTAAGCACGTCCTGCCCTTTTCGCTTGGTCCGGTCTGACGTTTTAACCGTTTCCGTGGAGAGGACGGCGCCGTTGGGAGCCATCTTTAGAGTCATCTCCGGCAGTGAGAAGGGCATCTCGAACCGTTTGTTGGGCAGCGTCGCCACGACGCTGCCGTCCCGGAATTCCATCGTCACCGTTGCCTTGCGCGACCGGTCCACTTCCTTGACGGTCTGGAGGTTGACTACCGTTGCGGCTACATCCAATTCCTGCGAGTCGGTATCGCCATCCAGGAACCGCAGCACCGTCTTGCCTTTCTGCGAGAAAAGGTACCGCAGTTGCTCTCCGGCCTGGAATTGATACTCAAGCCGGAGCGAGTCGGCGCGAGCGCCGGCAACAGCGAAAAACAGAAAAGAGAGAGTAGCGAGATACTTGCCGCGATTCATGTGCGTCTCAGACTTCATTGGTTGCTGTGATTATAGACTTGTGGAGAAGCGCGTGTCAAACAACAGGCGACGCCACCAGCTTGCGCGATTGCACAGTGGATGGCGGACCTGGACAACCCATTCAAACCAATATTCTCGTTGGCGAAGAGGTGTTCGGGTGAGGTCGGTCGTGCAGAGGCAGGGGAACTCAGGGATCAAGGCTACCGGTAGAACAACTCGAATTCTTTGTGGCTTCCAATGAACACCCACACATACCCGTCGCCGTCATGGTGACAGGTGGCGCGGTAGTTCCTGTTGATGCGATATTCCCAGTGAGGCCGAGTGCGCTTTTCAGTGGCACGGACGATCTTCACGTGAAACGATGGATGGTGAGGGTGGGATCGGAAGAGTTGATATTTCTCATTCCCTAAATCCACCGCCTACCTGTCGGGCAGTGTCGATCCAGCCGTCCGGACCCCTGGGTTTACGAGTCAAGGGTTGGAGGAGCATCGCGGGAGCCGGTCTTGCCGGTGATTCCCCGCGTACAGTGCCTCTCGATTCTTCAGAAGCCGTGCTGCCGCTCTCCCCAGGTTACAGCCGTGTCGGTGTGGGGTTGGCGGGTGTCTTTGACCGTTAAGACCTCGTTCTTAACGTCAGCCAGAGGGGACCGTCGCCAGTTGAAGAATCTGTCTCCGGATCTTGAGGAGTGCTCCCGGGGAA
>MNXM01000002.1 GCA_001872605.1 Armatimonadetes bacterium CG2_30_59_28
GACGACGGCGTATCGGCTGCACGAGCAGGCGGAGACCCTCCAAGACGAGATGGAGTCACAGGCGGCTTTTGAGGAAGGCGTCCGCCAGTGGCGACGGAGGATGAAACAGGAGAACCAGGACAAGGTGATTATCTTCGTGGGAGACAAATACGGGATTCTGCACGTAGCGGAGTTGGCGGTGCTCACGGGAGTGCGCCTGAAGAAGATTCCACCGGAGTTAGGCACGAGGGATGACATCTCGCGCCGCTACGGGGTGGAAAGGGGGTGAGCTTATGATACAATCCCAGGCCGGTCAGGACCCCTCAACTCACTCGACGACCAGATTCTCCCACACATAACCGTTGGGAGGCTTGGTCCTCAACGTTGGATTCAACCGAATCGCTTCCACGCGGTAGGGGGCGGCATCGTCGTGTCGCCCCAACACAACCAGCACCTTCGCCATCTCCCAGTTCAACAGATCCTCGCTGTAGAGGTCGGGCAGGCCGTCGGCCACTTCATCGATGGTCAGGATGCGTCGGTAGCGAATCGGCATCTGGTAGCCGGGCATGAGTTCCCGCAGCTTGGCGCGGCGGAGGCCCTCTTCCAGCAACTCCCTCGCCTTCGCGTACTGGCCGCGCGTCTCGTGGATCTGCGCGAGGATGAGCCAGGCGAGGGGAGGTTTCTGGGCAAGTTCCTCCGTGATGGTGTGGAGTTGGCGCACTGCTTCCTTTCTCTGGTGACCGCGGGAAAGGGAGAGCAGCGATTCGGAAAGACGATACTGCGGGAGAGCGGGGTCGAGGCGGATAGATTCCCGAAGCGAGAGCGCACTCGAAGGGGCTTGTCCCCGCACCGACACCCAGGCGAGGTTGCTCAGAGCCAAGGCATCCATCGATGGATGTCCTGCCATCCCCACTGTGGGCGACGACGCCGACTCTCCGCTTCTTTCTCTGAGAATGCCTTGCCACCAATGGTACGGAGCAAACGAAGAATCATTCCGTATCGCTTCATGCAGGGAAGCCCACTGCCTTGCGCGCGAGGTATCAGACATCGCTCTGTCAAAAGCCATGTGAGCCGCTGTCCATGGAACCGCTTCATGGGAAAGGTAGTGAGCAATCACCACCACCGCAATGATGATGGTAAATTTGCGCGGCCACAGCAATGGGCTCAGAGCGTTGGAGTTGTGGCGAGGGTCTTCGTCCACTTCCTGGGGTGGGAGGTGGGGATCCAACACCACCCCAAACACCACCCAGAACGTCCCGGTGATGGCGGGGATGGCTTGCAGGGAGTTGAAGAGGCTGCAGGTGAGGAAGCCGAGGAGGGCGGCGAGGAGTCCCGCCTGGCAGAGACGGGAGTTCTGGTCAACAGCAGCGCGAAGGGATCGCGCGCCCAGCCGGAATCCGGTTCCCAGAGTCGCTATGAAGAGCGTAAGCGAAACGATGCCTCCGTCCACCGCGTATTGCAGAATGATGTTGTGGGCGTGGAAGATAAGCTCACGCACGTCGCCGATATGGATGTAACGCGGATAGACGATGGGCAGCAGCCCCGATCCCCAGCCCAGCAGCGGCTTGTCCTGCCACATCTCGAAGAGGTTCCGCCACATGAGGAATCGACTGGTGACGCCGTAGTCGGAGGCGGTGAACATCGTCTTGACACGGATCCAGAACCACTGTCCGGGGGAGAACAGCAACGCGGCGAGCACGAAAAGCCCTGCGCCAATCAGGAGGTACTTCTGTGACCGCAGGACATCGCGCACTGACCTAAACTGCCCCGACCACAGAGCGAGAGCGCCAAAGGAGAACAGCGCCGCTGCCGCGCCCACCCAGCCAGAACGAGAATAGGTGAACAGGATGACCAACAATAACCCGAGAGCGTACGCCCCGAACACGAATCTGCGAAGCAATCCGCTGCCGGTCTCCAGAAACCGCGCCAGGACAATCGGCAACAGGAGCACCATATATCCTGCGAGGTCATTATGGCTGTTCATCGTCCCGATCATTATTCGCTGACCTGATGGCGTAGTATCTCGACCGGCATCCAGCAACCATCCCGCAAACTGGATGAGGGCGAAGGTCAGCACCACCCCCCCACCCAACAGGATGGCGGTGATGAGCGATTGACGGTGCGCCTGCGTGCGGCAGAAAAGGTACGCCATCCAGGCCAGACCGAGGTACCAGATCGACTGAAAGGAAACCTCGATACTGAACCGGGGGAAGAAGGAGGTGGCCGAGGACGCAAGCAGACCGACGGCCAGCAACCCTCCCAGGATGAGAACCGGGTGTCGCAGGCTTGCGAAGCATCGGTCGGTATCGCCGCGGCGAAGCATTGCGATCAGCAGCGCGATCCACAGCAACGTGGTCAGAATCTGCGCCTGCAACTTCCCTATCCCGGTCAGCGATGTTCTGAACGTGCCACCGTAGGTGACGAAGTAGATCGCAAGCAGGCTGAGGCAGACGGTCTGGGCGGAGGGCCGGAAGGGTGGAAAACGGGAGAAGGTGGTCTTCATCGCGACACACTTCCTGCGTCCTCGTAGAGAATCACGTCAATCTGCGAGAAAGAGTGCTCCTCGATCCGCCGGAGATTTGCGTCAAACCATTTCCTAACCAGTGACTGCGGATCGGTAATGTGGTCGTAGCAGAGGATCAACCAGTACCGACGGCTGTCAGTATCTACCACGATCGGCCTGGCTTCCTTTTCCACCAGCCCCTCCGATGGACGATTGACGCTGGGCAGTCCCTGCTTCCTGAAAGTGTCACGGAAATAGTGTCTGAAAGGGATGTCCTCATAGGCAGCGTTGAAGACCAACACATCATCCGGTCGCTTGTGTCTCTGCATGAACCGACTGACACTGCGCCAGTCCTCCCGAGCGTAAACGGGATTGCAGTAGTAGTTTCTCAACCCGATGCACCACAGAGTCAGCAGCAATGCTCCGCCGATCACAGCAGGGGGACGCCGACGTTCCCACATTGCGACGATGCCGGCTGCCATAACTATCACGCCAAAGGGATAGGCTGCTGAGTAATACCGAGGCAGGTGGAAAATCGAGAACACGGCAACCAGGAAGCTGAAGGCGGTGGCGCCGATCAATGACAGGAGGATCAGCGCCGACGGATCCATCGCACGCTGGTTTCGGGAGGACAACATCGACGATACGCCTTGCCACCAGAAAATCAACGCCGCCAGAGACGCGACGCCGACCAACGCGAGAACCAGATTGCCCTCCCGGAACAATCCCTCAAAGTAACCAAAGTTGAAGGAGAGAAACGTACCCACCAAGCTGTAGATCGCCGTCTCCAGCGACCCGTCTTCGGTGCGCTCGCCAAGTTTCTGCCCGTGCTGCAGGATACCGATCATCCACGGCAGCGAGAGAAGACCTGCTACCGCTACAGACGCAATCCAGCCCGTCACGACCGAAGAGCGCAGGTCCCCGCCGCTCTGCTGGGATGCCTTGCGCCTTTTGCCTGTCAGGATCGCCCAGATACCGTGGGCGACTACCAGACCCACCGCCACATAGTGCGTCATCAGCAATAGGAATATCGAGAATGAATACATTGTCCACGCTGCACGTTGCTCTCGGTCGTTTGCTCTGTGGAGAAGAAACGTGGAGAGAAGCGCCATCACCATCAGCAGCGTGTACATTCGCGTCTCCTGAGAGTAGAAGACGTGGAAAGGAGATAGCAGACAGATGACCGCGGCAACACCGGCGACTCTCCGGTTGAGCATGTCGGCAACGACAGCGTACATCAGCGCGACGAACGCAATCCCCAAAAGTGCGGAGGGCAGGCGCAATATCCACTCGGACTCGGACAGCATGGCAAACGGCTTCAGGAGTATGTAATACAGCGGCGGATGGACCGCGTCACGCAACGCCTCGGAAATCAGCGCTGAGAATGGTTTTTCAACAACGTCCAGCGAGAAGACCTCGTCAAACCACAGACTCTGGTGTCCCAGGCGGAAGAACCGAGTTGCCGCCGCTGCGCAAAGCACGGCAGCGAGGAAGAACTCAGGCGTGCGCGTGGCTGGGCGCTTGGACGGCGGGCGTTCACTGCCATGCTCGCTTGTCACAGAGACACCTCATCGCCGGAACGCAACCTCGCCAACCGGGAAGACACCGCGTCAAAGACCCCGTCCACAGTGATCATCCCCATGCACGGATGAGAGGTGCATCCATAGTCGAAACCCAAATCCAGGCATGGGCTGCACGGAATCGGGCTTTGGATGACAACGTGGTTGTCCCCCACCGGCCCCCACTTATGGGGGTTGGTCGGACCGTGCAGCGCGACGGTGGGCACGCCAACGGCCGCAGCGACGTGCATGGCTCCGGTGTTGCCACAGACCAGCAGGTTGCAGCATTTCAGCAAAGCCGCAAAACGCGTGATGCTTTGCGCGCCTGCCAGAGAGATACACCGGTCCCCAATCCGATTCGCAATCTCTTCCGCAAGCGGAATCTCCCCCGGGCTGCCGGTGACGACCACCGCAATCTCTCTTGAATTCTCCGTCAATTTCTTCCCCAAGTTGACAAACGCGTCTGCCGGCCACTGGCGCGGCGTTCCTGAACCTCCGCATCCGGGATGGAACGCGACGACAATTCGGCTGTCCCGCCGAGCGTAGGAAATGGTGTCCCGTGCCGCAGCCAAGTCTTCATCAGGAATCCACATTTGCAGCTCCCGAGACCCGCGCGCCGCGCCCGCGGCCACAGCGAGGTCCATGAAGCTGTTCACCTCGTGACGCTGTTTGGATGGACGCACCGTGTGAGTGTAACAGAATCGTCGATGCTGATCCTTCGTATCGAAACCCACGCGTTTCGGCGCTCCGGTGGCAAAAGACAGCAGAGCGGTCATCCGCATCCACTGGTCGAAGTCGATGACGAGATCAAACTCGCGGGACCGCAGATCGCGAAGAAAGCCAAACAACGCTCGCGGTTTCCTCACCATCTTCTCAATATTCAGATGGATAATATCGTCAAAGAAGGGAAAGGCGCTAAGCGTGTCGTGCGTAACGGAACTACAAATAACAGTGATTCCGGATTGGCAAAACCGCTCCCGCAACGAGCGCCATGCGGGAACAGCGAGAATGGAATCGCCGACCGCCGACAACTTGATGATAAGAATGTTGCAGACCGCTCCTTGAGACAGAATCCGACGCGGCTGCCAAAGCCGGGACGTCGTGCCCAGAAGAAAGGCGATGGGAACGCCCACAAAGCGATCAATGAATTTCAGCAAACCCTTTTCGCGCATGGAAACTTCCTGCGTGGCGAGTGTCACTTGCCACTTGCCACTTGCCACCTGTCACTTCTCAATACGCATTCCTGTGAAACAGCACCTCAAAAGCGGTCTTGATGATGATCTTCAGATCGAGCAACAACGACCAGTTCTCCACATAATAAATGTCATGTTGAACTCGTTCCTCGATGGATGTGTCATCTCCGCGGAGTCCGTGGACCTGGGCCCAGCCGGTGATGCCGACTCGAATCCGGTGACGGTCCCGGTATCTCGGCACCTCCTTCTGAAATTTCCGCACAAATTCCAGCATTTCGGGTCGCGGCCCCACAAGGCTCATCTCTCCGCGAAGGACATTGATCAGTTGCGGTAGTTCGTCCAGACTGAACCGACGTAGCAGTGTGCCCACCCAGGTTCGTCGAGGGTCGTCGCGCGAGGTGTGAGTGGTCGTCGCCAAGTTCCCGGAGCCATCCCGCATGGTCCGGAACTTGTACATGCTGAACGTCTTGCCGCGCTCACCCACTCGTTCCTGAGCAAACAGCACACGTCCGTGCGAAGACATCTTCACCAGGAGCGCGATGACCACGAAAAGGGGGGCCAGCAAAACGAGCGCCCAGAACGAGGCGAAAATGTCGATCCCTCGTTTGGCCAGTCGGTTCCACCCGCGCAGGGGCACCTCGCTGACATTGATGAGCGGCACGCCATCGAAGTCTTCTTCCTCCCCCCGTCGCTTCATGATGTCCAGCACGTTGGGCATCAGCTTGACATTCACTTGCAGCGATGCACACAACGAGACGAGATCGAGAGTCTGTTGAGTCTCCAGAACATCGGGCAGCAGAATCACGTCGCGCACATCCTGCTCCAGCGCCAGGCGAGGGAGGTCGTCAGTAGACCCGAGCGTCTCTCTTGGCGCAACAAAACTATCAGGGGCGCATTGTGTCGAAGCACCTGTGTTCGAGGAAGCAGGCTCCGGGGATGGCATCAGGAACCCGTGGAAGCGGTACCCGACGTGACAGGATGAGATCAGGTCGGCAAGGGAACGGGCTTCTGCGCCTTCGCCGATGATGGCGACCCGTCGTTGACCAAAGCCGCGTTTCCACATCGAAGCCTGGAGCGTCCGTAGCGCGTACCTTGAAAAAGTAACGACAACCACGTCGATTCCAATGGCGATTGCCAGGACGCTCCGAGAGAACCAGGTTAGTTTTGCGAGGAACGCAAGGCAGATGAATAGAAATGCCGCCAGCCCCACTCCCAAGAGCACTGCGTAGAACTCATTGGGGCCGGAAATGCGCCGCCGGATCTCGTACAGACCGCACCATTTGAAAGCCAACAACCAAATGGCCGAGATGAGTATGAGTGAAGCCAACACCTGGTCAAGGCGCGGGTGCCCCAGCGGCGCGGGGAACCAACCGCTCATGAATCGAGCCCAGTGAGCGGCAACAAAGCTGACGCACGTACAGACCACGTCAGCGGAAACGAGTGAGGTAATAAACAGTCGGTCAGACCTTGTCATGTCTTCCTTATGCCCACACGGCAACGGCAGGCTCGATTGTAACCGAAGGGCGCCAGTGTATCAACAGATTGGGGAGAACCGCGGGCCGAATGCGCATCCACATTGCGAGCGCGTTATTTTTTTGTTGCGCAATCCACTGCAAAATGTTCGCGTGGCCTTGACTTTGGCGGTTGTGAGGCCTAAAATAACATACAGTTTAGTTCCTTGAAAACCGAATAGTCGGTATGGGTTCGTTCTTCGTATCCTCGTTACGGGTAAAAACACCCCCCCCTCACCCGTAATGAGTACAATGCAGAAGTCGTTGTGGCGTTCAGTTCAGCGCCGGTGTTGTTGTTAGACATCGCTCGCTGGTCCCGAGAAAGGTGGTGAGTTGATCGGAGTAGCAGGGACGGAACAACCACATTGGCGATAGGGTCAATCGCAGTCCACGACTAAGCGTGTAATCCGTGCTGGTGGGATACTCAAGAGGCAACATGGATACTCTTGTCAAACCTCCACGCAAGAATTGCCACAGTGTCAAGTCGCAGCCTGACCCACAGTTAGACCCATCTTCCCAATCTGATTCGAGAAGATGGCGGCAAGTGCCTGCCTTTCAACGAAAGGTAGAGCAACAAAGAAACCATGGAGGTTAGACACAGATGAAAAAGCATCTCGTCCCGACTCTGTCGGGACTCGTGGGGGTTGCCATCATGGCATCCCTCGCCGTCCGACCCGCCTCCGCTGGTCCCTTTGCCGACGTGCCCTTTGATCATTGGGCATACGAGGCCATCAGAGAGCTATCTGATGCAGGGATCCTTGAGGGCTTCCCGGATGGCACGTACCGCGGACAGCAGCCGATGACTCGCTATGAGTTTGCGGTTGCAATTTCGCGAATCATGGACAAAGGCGCCATCGCAGGTAAGCCCGGTCGTGACGGCAAAGACGGAGCCCAAGGGCCCGCCGGACCCGCCGGACCCGCCGGACCTGCCGGACCTCAAGGGCCCGCTGGCGCAGGTCAAGGACCCAAGGGAGACGTTGGGCCTGCCGGACCCGCCGGACCCGCCGGACCTGCTGGAGCCGCCGCAACCGGTAGCAAGGGCGGAGTCGACGAAACACGCGTCAAGGAACTCATCGCTGCTCTGCAGAAAGAGTTCAAGAGCGAGTTGGCTTCCCTCGGCAAAAGGGTCGATGACCTTGATAGCCGCGTCACCAAGCTGGAAGCGCAGCCCGGCGCCAAGGTTACCCTCGGTGGTAGCTTGCTGGGACGCACAGGCGTTGGTTCCGGCATCGACGCCCTTTACGGCGCTGGTGCGGACCTGGAAGGACTGGATTATCCTGAAGATCGATTCGGCTATATCCATACCGAACTGGTCATCTCAGGTAATGTCAATGAGAATGTCAAGGCCAAAGTCACCCTGTGGGACCTCAGTGGCACTGGCGAAGACCCAACCCCAACCGCAGCCGTTGACACAGCGGGCGACATCATCGTTCGCGAAGCCAAGGCCGACGTCAAGCTCAACTCGACGACTTCCCTCGTTCTGGGACGTCAGAACATTGCCTACGGGCAAGGGTTGATTGTAGACAACCAACTGGCAACACAAGACCTGGTCACGCTGAATTGGCAGCCCGGCGTATTCGGTTTCCACTTCAGCGTGGGTGACGCCGACACTGCTGTGCCCGGCAACACCTACTTGGGCGGTGCCGTTCCCGGCATCTCCTATGGTGGTGCTGGCTCGGCAACTGCCCTAGGTGTCGTTCCTCCGGCTGCTTTGGTTTTGGCAGGCATCGACCCCAACGCTGTCGCCGCGTTGAGCAAGGTGGGTCTTGCGGGCGTTGGCGTTCCAGCCAACGACGAGATGGTTTCCGCCCGCATCGACTTTCCACTTTGGGATAGCAAGATCAAGGTGGGCGGCAACTGGTTGATCGACGGTCTGCTGGCCGAAGAGGCCTTCAGTGTCGACCTCGGCTTCACCCTGTGGGATCGCTTGGTCAAGTTCGAGTGGGCGAAGACCGGTCGCTATGCCAACGATGGGGATACGAATGGCGACGATGACGCGATGTTGATCAACGCCGAACTGCTGAAGTGGAACGGTTGGAAACTGTGGGGTTCCTATGCGGACGCCGGTGCAGGATTCCAAGCGCCGACGGCTTCCATTGCGAATCCGTATGCCCGTACCGCCAGCGAAGCTCTGTTTGATCGTCCGGCTGCCTTTGGCGCCCCGATGACAACCGCCGGTCTGGCCTTCGGTGCCCCAGCCGCACCAGGGTTCCTGCCCTTGGCTTCAAGCGTGTGGCAAGTTGGTCTTGAAGGCCCCGGCATGGGTGGTTACTGGAACCTCGGCTGGTACACGGGTGATGCCAATGAAGGTCTCCCCACAGTGACAGCCGTCGGCGGCGGCGTCCTCGTTGGTGGCGGCGACCTCGGTGACGTTCTCACCATCGGTTACACCCGTCCACTGGTCCCTGGTGTCGACCTTGAATTGAAGTATGGCCATGCCAGCTTCGAAAACGTTGCCAACCAGGACATCGACTACTTCCG
>MNXM01000153.1:0-77413 GCA_001872605.1 Armatimonadetes bacterium CG2_30_59_28
CGCTCATTCGCCCATTCGCCCATTCGCCCATTCGCCCATTCGCTCATTCGCCCATTCGCCCATTCGCCCATTCGCCCATTCGCCCATTCGCCCATTCGCCCATTCGCCCATTCGCTTGATCTGGGGGGACAGGTTCACGGGACTCTTGACGATGAACTCCGCATTGGTGCCCGCGAGACAGATAAAGATCCCGGAACCGTTGATAGTGTCGCCGACGTTGCGTATATCGACATTGTCCATGTAGTAAATCCCGGGATTCATGATGAGCGTGCCGCCGTTGACGGTGATCTGTCCGGTGTACCGCCCGGGGTTGATGGTGGTGGTCCCCGAGTTGACGGTCACCGCACCGTAGGAAGTGCCGGGGACAGCCGGCACCGCCAAGGCGACGAAGGGATCGGCGATGGCCGCCTGACCTGTCAATGGGGTGGGGGTATACGTTCCCGTGCCGGCAGTCCCTCCCACCGTCGAAATCGCAGTGCCGGTGAGGTGGCTTCCTGCGTTGGTGTTGATGGAATTATTCTTGTTGGAGTTGGAGTGGATGGCTCCGGAAAAGGTCGACTGGGTGTTGTTGCCCACGCGAATGGAGTTGGATTCATTGCTCGCCGCAAGCGCCAACACTGCCAGAACCGAGTTCTTCTGCAGCGCGACCCCACTGGCGTCGACCATCTTGGAGTGCAGCCCGAACATGCTTCCGATGAGATAGTTGTAGCTGGCATACGCGCGGACGCGGATGAGGCGTGACGCGCCGTATCCTTTGGAGGTGGTAAACGCGTCTGAGTACGGTGTGGTGACCTCAACGCAATTTCCGTCGATGGCGTAGTAGGACGTAGCAGCTTTGCCAATGTTGACGCCGTCGCAGGGAGACGCACCCGGCGTTCCCGCGGCAACACTTCCTCCCGGCACCTGTGCGTTGTAGCAGGTGGTTGCATAGCCCTTCGCAGTGGGTGCGGATGTCAGTCCCTGGGCTCCTGCGAGAGCCGACGCGTCGGCCTTCCCCAAAAGCTGCTGCTGCAGCATGTAGATCCGTCCGATGTCAATGACCAGTCCGAAAAAACCAACAATAACGACCAGACACAGCCCGACGATCACGAGCGTCTGACCGCCGTCTCGGTGGCGCGAGGTTAGTTGTCCCGCGTGAGTTCGATTCTCCACGCCCTGTCTCCCGCCTCCGCTGAAGGTCAACTGAATATCCTCGACGAATGCAATTTACCACAACCGCACAAGATTGTGGAAGAGGACTGAAATTCCAGCATAAGAAGGACTGCGTTGTTTCCGATACTGCCTTGGCAAAGGACGCCGGATTGCTTCGGCATCCGGTAGCTCACACAGATAGCTACAGGGACGCCGGGAGAGCTCCCTCGGCACACCCTGGTTTTCAAACCAGGGTTCCTGACACAAGTGGCTACAACGTTGTGTCAGGAACCCCGTGTTGAAACACGGGGTGTAAAAACCCAGCGCGGGGGCGCTTGCGCCTCTGTAGTTAATTGTGTCAGGAACCCCGTGTTGAAACATCGGGTGTCCCTGCTTATGCTGGAATTTCAGGAAGAGAAAGCTGCAATTGACGTGCTTCCACGAGTCGGGTAGAATTCTATACTCCACCGCCGTTTCAGCGTGCCTTTTTCACGGGTTCTGCTGACCGGACAATCAAGGAAGGTAACATGAGCGATGCCAAAACTGCTGGTGACTGACCGCATTGCGCCCGAAGGACTAAAGATTCTCGAAAGCAAGCTGGACGTAGACTGTCGCTTGGGAATCCCGGAGGATAAGATTGCCGCCATCATCTCCGACTACGCCGGTCTGCTGGTGCGCAGCCAGACAAAGGTGACACGGCGCATCATCGAGAGCGCTTCATCGCTGAAAGTGATCGGTCGCGCGGGAGTGGGCGTAGACAACATCGATATCGACGCGGCGACAGAGTGCGGCGTCATGGTGGTGAACTCCCCCGGAGGCAATACCCTCGCTGTTGTGGAATTCACGTTGGGGATGATGCTGGCGCTGTTGCGACACATCCCGCAGGCCCATGCTTCGCTGCGGGAGGGACAGTGGTCGCGATCGAGGTACGTAGGCACTCAGGCGCTTGGCAAGACGCTGGGGATCATCGGGTTGGGGCGCATCGGTACGGAAGTGGCGCTTCGGGCGAAGGTGTTTGGGATGGAGGTGATCGGCTCCGACCCGTTTCTCTCTCAACAGCGAGCGCAAAGCCTCGGAATTCAGTTGATGGATTACCGGGAGGTATTCCAGAAGGCGGATCTCATCACCTTCCATTGCCCGCTGACGAAAGAAACCCGCAACCTGATCAATGCCGAATCGATCGCAGGGATGAAGGATGGTGTGCTCCTGGTGAACTGCGCGCGGGGAGGTGTCTTCGATGAGAATGCCCTGACCGCCGCGCTGGCGTCGGGGAAGGTGGCTGGCGCCGCGATTGACGTATACTCGGAAGAACCACCTCGAAACAGTCCTCTCCTGCAATGCGACAATGTAGTGACGACCCCGCACCTTGCCGCCTCCACCCATGAAGCGCAAGTGGACGTGGCTGTCGACGTGGCGGAGCAGATTGTGGACGTTTTCGACGGCAAGACGCCCAAGAGCGCAGTCAACCTTCCTGCAATTCCTCTCGAGATACTGGGGGAGCTGCGACCTTACCTTGTGCTCGCCGAGAAGCTGGGGAGAATGCAAGGACAACTTGCCAAAGGCTCCATGGATTGTGTCGAGATTCTCTACGGCGGCCACCTTGTTAGCCATGAGACGGGTGTCCTGACCAGAAGCTTTCTGAAAGGTCTGATGGGTCCCGTCATGCCCCGTTCAGTAAACATGGTGAACGCGCCGCTCCTCGCCCATCAGCGTGGCATCGAGGTGGTTGAGAAACGGGAAAGTTCAGCGGGAGACTACGCCAGCATCATCGCTACCGCCCTCATCACTTCCACCGGACGTCACGATATTGCGGGAACGGTGTTCGGGAAGAGCGAACCGCGTATCATCCGCCTCGACGGATACCGAATGGACATTGTTCCGGAAGGCCATGTCCTGCTATCCGACCATACGGACAAGGCGGGGGTCATCGGTCGCGTCGGCACGGAAATTGGCAAGGTAGGTGTGAACATCGCCGGTATGCACGTAGGACGGCAGAAAATCGGCGGAGATGCCATCATGGTGCTGAACGTTGACGCTCAACTGCCTGACGAGCTTCTCGACTACCTCAGCACTCTCGACAACATTTCCAACGCTCGGATGGTAGATTTTAGCATCTGACGCCATGTGGAGTGCGGTGGCAAAGCGGAGCGGCGACACCGCTTTGGATAATTACTGGCCTTGTGACCCTAAAGCGGTGTCGCCGCTCGGCTCTGCCACCGCTCCATAGATTGAAGATGAAATTCCCACACATAACCGAATCAGCTCGACTACAGTATCTCGAACCACCGACCGGTAGAGTCAGGATGGTGCTCGACACCGACACCTACAACGAGATCGATGACCAGTTTGCCATGGTCTACTCGCTGCTGTCTCCCGAACGACTCAGTTTGGAGGCGCTGCACGCTGCGCCATTCCAAAACTCCCGTTCCGCCGGCCCCGAAGACGGCATGGCGAAGAGCTACGAGGAGATTCTCCGCGTGTTGGCGAGGCTGAATCGCCCGCCGGGAGACTTTGTGTTCCGAGGATCGACGGCATATCTTGCCTCCGCCGAAGACCCGCAGCAAAGTGACGCGGCGCGCGATCTGGTTGCAAGAGCGATGCGCCCCAACGGCGAACCCTTGTACGTGGTCGCCATCGGCGCAATTACGAACGTCGCCTCTGCCATTCTCATCGAGCCGCGAATCATCGAGAGGATTGTCATCGTCTGGCTGAGTGGACACGCTCTGCACTGGCCAGATACGCGGGAGTTCAATCTGGCGCAGGACCTGCATGCTTCCCGGCTGATCTTCGATTGCGGTGTTCCGTTGGTGCACGTTCCGTGCTGCGGAGTGACAACGCACCTGCATACCACGATGCCGGAGATCGAGCGACACGTTGATGGCAAAGGCGCGATTGGCGATTATCTCGCCCAGATCTTCCGAGAGCATTCCGGAGACCACTTTGCCTGGTCGAAGGTGCTGTGGGATATGGCGGCGGTTGCATGGATCATCAACGACCAATGGGTTCCCACTAACATCGTGCACAGCCCCATCGTGACTGATCAGGTGACCTGGAGCTTCGATCAGCGCCGACATCTCATCCGCAGCGCGTCCTTCGTCCACCGCGACCCGATCTTTCGCGACTTCTTCGCCAAGCTGGAAGTGGCCAACGGACGATGAGTAACCATTCATCGTTCGCTTTCCCATCGACCATCATCCCGCTGACACGGGCCCCTTCAGCCTACCTTCGCGCTCCATCTCCAACACCACCATTGTCCCAGCAATCACGGCGATGGGCAGTGTCAACAACTGCGCCAATGGCACGAGCAGCACGAGAACTACCCCGGTGCCCAGCCCGGCAATCTGCCACCGATTCCGCCACATTGCGTGCCATCTCTCCCGCCCTCGAAAGCCACGCCGCGCCAGCGCCTCGCCGCTCATCTCCAGCCCGGAGAACAGAGCATTAACCATCCACGCGAGGACAACGTGGCAGACAGCGCCAATGCCGGGGATAAACCCCAGTAACATGGCGACAAATTGCAGGGCGGCGAAAGCGCACACGTCCCCGCACACGTCCCGCAGTGTCAGCGCAATGTCTCGGAGGCTGTTTGCGATAGAGGATTTGTCGACAGCGACCTCCACGCCAAGTTCCCGTTCCGTTGCCCGGCTCAGGGGCTCGATGAACGGTTCAGCTACTACAGCGGATCCGAAGAAGAATACCGCCCCGCTGAAGACAATGAGAAGGAAGGTAGTCAGGGCCTTCACCAGCAGATGTGCGCTCGTGAGAAGGGCATCTCTCCATCCGCTTGAATCACCTGGGGAGGTCCAGAAACGCTCGACCAGACTGGGGCCAATATGAAATGACAGCGCCACAAGAAGAACCAGCAGAAGAATGGAAACAACCGTCGGAATGGCGGACCGTTTCCTGAGGCGCGGCGCCCGCAGGAGCAGCGCCGTCGCGCGTGGAACCGACCAGAACCCTGACACAAAATGTCTGACTGCATCCATGTGAGAACGTTTTCCACCCAACCACGGCTTCTGTTCTACTCTCTGCTACCACCGTGGCGCGGAACAGCGCATTGGCGTTCCGTCAAATCAAGAAACGCAACGCCAGCGTCGCCAGTCCGAGAAAAAAAAGAAATCCACAGCAGTCGGTTACGGTGGTGACAAAAATGGCCGATGCCAACGCAGGGTCGACTCCAATGGCGCGCAGTCCGAGGGGAACAACGACGCCAGCGCCCGCGGCGCAAGTGAGGTTCAAGAGCATTGCCACGGCGATGATTGCGCCGAGCAGGATGCTGCCCTGCCACAGCCACATCACAGCCCCCACGAGGAATCCGATGGCAAGACCATTCAGCGCTCCCACCCCCAGTTCCTTCCAAAAGGCGCGCCACGCGCCGCGACGGTCGATCTCTCCCAGCGCCAGACCGCGTACCATGATGGTCAACGTCTGGGATCCTGCATTGCCTCCCTGCCCCGCAACGATGGGCATCATCACGGCAAGCACGGATAGACGGGCGATGGTGTTCTCAAAGAGACTGACCACCCCCGCCGCCAGCAGCGCCGTCAGCAGGTTTACGGTCAACCACGTAATGCGTCGACGCGCCGACTGGAAAACCGGAGCGAATATCTGCTCCTGGTGTGGCAGACCGACCATCACGTTGGCGTCTTCGGCAGCCTCCTCCTCGATCACTTCCACCACGTCATCCACCCGAACAACACCCTCCAGCACGTTGTTGTCGTCGACCACAGGGAGCGCGAGATAGTGATATTTTCTGAAAAGTCGGGCCGCTTCTTCCTGATCTTCATCCACCTTCACTCGCACCACGTCATCAAGCATCAAGTCTGCAATTGAGATGGTGGGCGAGGCGGTTACGAGACGATGGAGAGGCACAACGCCCAGCAATTCTCCCCGGTCTCCGGTCACATAGAGGTAGTGTGGACTTTCGCTGTCCTCCGCCCACTGCCGGATCGCCTCAATGGCTTCTGCAACTGTGCGGTCCATCGTGAGCGCGAGGAACTCGATGCTCATCTGCCCGCCGATGGAGTCGTCGGGGTGGGACATCAGCTCCGCGATATCAGTTCGTTCGTCGGGATCGACCCGCGCAAGCATATCTGCAGCGGTGTCCTCGTCCATCTCCTGAAGGAGGTCGGCGGCCTCCCGGGGATTTACGACTTCGAGAATGTCCGCGGCTTTCTCCGGCGCCAGCGCTTCGAGGATGTCGGAGGCTTCATCCTCCCCCATCTCCTCCAACACATCCGCGGCAACATCCAGCGAAAACTGCCCCAGCAGTTCGGCGGCCCTGCTCGTAGGAACGATCTCCAGCACGTCCGCGATATCTTCGGGCGCCATGCCCTCCAAGAGATCGGCTGCCGTGCCGGGTGACATCGCAAGGAGAACATCTGAAGCGTGGTCGTCCTCCATCTCATCGAGAACGTCTGCCGCCGTTTCGTGCGGCAGGTCTTCGAGCATGTCACGCGCATGTTCCGGATGGACCTCCTCCAGAGCATCAGCGGCGGATTCCGCTTGCATGCTCTGAAACAGAATCGACGTATGATCCTGGAATGCGTCCAGAACGGAAATAAGATCCTCAACGGAACGATGAGACAACAAACCGGCGAGCCGTTCCGAGTTCTTCTCTGCCAACGCGGCCCGCACGTCGCCCAGCCACAGTTCTTGATTATCCATCATTCCACCTCCAGTTCCCCACGTCACCCACGGCGGTCAGCGCCATGTCTGATTCCCTCAATCAATTCTCGCCGATACACCGGCGAGCACGCTAACAGAGGTCCGCCCGCTTTCCCGTCCAGTGATATCCGCGGAATGCCGTGCAAGTCAGTCACTTCCGCACCCGATTCCTGCAATATGCACAGGCCCGCTGCCACGTCCCAGATACTCCATCCCTCCAGGAGCGCTCCGACACACGTCCCGCGGGCCACATAGCACAGGTGGGCGGCGGTGCTGCCAAAACTACGCACTTTCTGAGGGAAGCTGAATGAGTACTCGGAGATGTAGGACGGAACGATAAAAATCTCTTCATCGTGCGAGCGTCTGTTTGCCGTAACTTTACATCGCTTCCCGTTGAAGTGTGCCCCTCGACGCTCAACCGCCCAATAGGTTTCCCGTATCTCCGGGAGATGCACCACCCCAAGAACCGGGATATTGTTCCGCAGGAGCCCCGCCGATACCCCCCAGTGCGGCAGCCCGGAAGCGTAGTTCACCGTCCCGTCGATGGGGTCGATGGCCCAACAGTATTCTGCCGTTCCCTTGTTGCCGCGTCGTCCCATTTCCTCGCCAACGATGTGGTGGTCGGGGCATGCGTCACGGATCCGGGAACGCAGCAGCGCCTCGACGGCCTTATCGGCTTCTGTTACCAGTGAACCGTCCAACTTGGTGGACACGGCCACTTTCCCGCGTTGCGCCATAGCCAATTCTCCAGCCTCAACGGCCCAATCAACGGCTTGTTTGACATCGATCATATCGGGGTACTCCTTCTGTGCGCGACCACCCACGTCAATACCTAAAACTAACTCACCCCGACCGGGCAGGCTGCCACCGAATCCAGAATAAGGCGCATACGCACGCGCGCGACCAGCGACGGTTATGAAGGCGCAGGGGGGCGCCTGCCAACCCGAAAAAACGATGGCGGCGCGAACGGCACGTATCAGTTATTCTACTGAATCCGGGTGCGATTTGGCAAATAGGATCGTGTCTGCGGGATTGATGGATCGGTCCCCACCCATTCCCTATTGCCCTCGATGCCGCTGGCAAGGTAAAGTATGCGGGTTACACAATCCAACACAGGATGGACACTCAGATGACAAACTACATCTTCCATTACGATTTAGAGAACGCAGAGATTTGCCCGAAGGCCGCCGTCGTGTTGCGCGAACTGCATGAAAAATTTCAGATTCCAGCCACCTTCTTCTGCCTTGGAAAGGTCCTTGAGCAACGCGGACCCGATCTCCTCAAGATTCTTGGAGATACGGATTTGTTTGACATCCAGTCACACACCTACTCACACCAACTGCTGCGCGACAGCAAGATGCATGGTCCCGGCGTGTCGCTGGATGAATTGCGGAAGGAGGTCTCACTCGGGAAACGACTGGTGGAGGATGTGTTTCAGCGGGAGTGTATCGGCATCCGTTCCGGGTGCGGCTTCTACCGGGGACTTCAAGGCGAACCGGAACGTCTCGCCATCGTTGTGGAGGAAGGTGCGAAGTACATCAGCACCGATCTGCGGGGACCCGCGGACTCCATTCCATCAGGTCTGGTGCAGGCGTACTGGTATGACGAAGATGCTTCTCCCGGGTTGTTGGAGATGCCCGGGCATGGCTGGCATGACAACGTGCTGAAAATGGAGGAGTTCTACTGCCTGCTTTCGCCCTGGCCACGCTACGTCGAATGGGGCATTCCGCGACGTCCGGTGAAGAACCCCGAGGAGGAGTTCGAAGTACAAAAAATGTGGATCGATCACGCAGTGCAATTGGGGCTGGATTACGTGTCGCTCGTCTACCATCCGTGCTCAATCTTTCGCATGAGTCCCGACTGCCGCATCATCGAGCACATGATGCGGTATGTCACCGATCAAAGCATCCCCGCGACCACGTACACCCAACTCTACCGGCAGTATGCTGACTCACCCGCGAGCGTACCCGGGAGAAACGCCTGGACATGGGAATCCGAAAAACAAACAGGCGACCTGTGGTAGAAGGGGGGTTACGCAATGGACAAATCTGAAATGCTGGACCACTTGCTGACTCTTGCCGAACGGCTGGGAGTTGCGGTTCGCACCGGCCGCTACGAGGGCAAAGGGGGAATGGGGCTTGTGCGCGGTGAATGGGTGTTGCTCATCGACCGTTCGATGCCGGGAGAGTCACGCGTCGATTTACTGATCGATGAGTTGTGCCGCCTCGACTACGGCGATCAATACCTGCCTCCCATCATTCGCGACCTCCTCGACAAGGCCGCGGAGAGCATTGCTGAAGCCGAGCCACAGACACGGGAGAGCGGCATCGAGAGTGATAGGAGTCTCGCAGATGACTTGGCAACAGCGGAAGGAGAGGCGTATGACGTGCGCGGTGCAGACGGGGATTGACGTTCTGAGAGACAACCACTTCGCCGACCTGCGCGGACGACGGGTCGGACTCCTCACCCATCGGGCGGCGGTAAGCTCTGATGGTCACACCACTCTCGATCTGCTCCTGAATGCGGATGGCGTTGAGGTGGTCGCCGTCTTCACGCCGGAACATGGATACGGCGCGCAAATGGATGCAGCGGTGCCATCGATCATCGACTCTGAAACCGGACTGCCCTTCCACAGTCTCTATGGAGCATCGCGCCGCCCGACTGCCGAACAACTGGCCGGCATCGATCTGCTTCTATTCGACTTGCAGGACGTGGGCGCACGATTCTACACATACATCACCACGATGGGCCACACGATGGAAGAAGCCGCCCGGCTCGGGATTCCGTGCATCGTGTTGGACCGACCTAATGTCATCACCGGTACCAAGCTCGAAGGCCCGATCATGGACCCAACTCTCAAGTCCTTTGTCGGGTACTTCCAGTTTCCCATTCGACACGGGATGACAGTGGGAGAGGTGGCGCGTTGGCACGCAATCCAGGAAAAGCTGGACGTCGACTTGCGCGTGGTCAGTATGGTGGGTTGGGTGCGGACCATGTGGTTCGACGATACGGGGTTGCCGTGGACGCCGCCATCACCGGCGATGCGCTCTCCGACAACCGCCACCCTTTATCCGGGAATATGCTGCCTGGAACGCAGCAACGTGTCTGTCGGGCGCGGGACCGACCATCCGTTTGAGTGGGTCGGAGCACCATGGGTTGACGAAAATTCTCTCGCAGGCATCCTTGAGGAAAGGCAAATTCCCGGCGTCAGTTTTCGAGCGATTGACTTCTCTCCTGCTGCCTCCTTGTATGCCGACGAGCTTTGCCACGGCATCGCTATTGAAGTCACCGACCGCGAACTTCTGAACTCCGTGCAGCTTGGATTTCAGGTGCTGGACGCCATCCACCGACAGAACCCTGTGGAGCTTGATTTCGGCAACTGCATTCCGCTGCTCGGGGACGCGGCGTCCGTCTCGGCGCTGCAATCCTTCATACCGGTCGATGAGATTTTCGACACGTGGGAAAATGACCTGGGTACATTTTCCGAGGCGCGGAAGGAAGCGCTGCTGTATGCCGACCGCGTCAGACTTGGGGCAGTGGAAGAATGAAGCATTCCTCTTTAGGAACGATCTGCGGTTCACTCGCGGCAGTGACGCTGGTTTTGTCCGGCTGTTCTCAGGGCTTTGAGGGTGCTCGCAACAGCCCTCCTTCTCCTCCCGTAACGCAAGCTGAGTCGGCCCTCGGAGACTCGCCATCTCCTGATAGCGAACCCGCAACGGCGCCTGTTGTTGATCCCAGGTTGCGGATCCTGATGTCGAAGATAAACCTCAGAGCAACCGTTCAGGTGTCGACAGGAACGCCCCCAGTTTCACACTGGGGGGCTCTGCACTCAACTGAACGATTACACCTCCGATACATCAACATGATAAAGAACCGGGACGAGACGGGTGTAAGTAAGATTTGTGATGCGTGGTGGTAATCAGCCCCCTGGGGCCGGGCAGGCATAAACGAAAGGTTGGGGAAACCTACGCGAGTGAACGGGGACAGTAACAACCCCCATCCGGTCTTCGACCACCTTCCCCTGTGCGAACCGTTTTGGTTCGATAACGGGGGAAGGTGCGAACCCTTTGGGTTCGAGGATGGGGGTTGTTGCATGAGCTCACTCAGGACCGACGAACCGCGAACTGCGTTACACAATCACTGTCGGCTTCCAGACTATAGGCGCCTATGGTTCCGGCTGGGAGAGATGCTTCGGAGGTGGCCCGACTGCTTTCCGACGCCAAACTGTTTTCGACACAAACCGACTATCGCGAGCTACTGAAAAAAGCGGGTGGAGAAAGCACAACAGCTTGTCCGGCAGGCGAAGAGGGGCGCCGTTGGCAATACGAGCGACAGCATAGAAGACCTGGTCCGCACCATGGCAGACTGCTCCCCATGTGACACGGACTTTCTCCGGACCCGGTCATCCGATCCTCAACTGCAAAGGTGAGTACCATGTTAACCGAAATCCGCAAACCATACCTTCCGGCAACGCCGATAGACGAAGACGCTTTGCGCATCACGAAGATGGAAACCGTGATCCCAGAGGACGTTTTCCCGGGGTTGCTGCTGCTCCGTGTCCACACCACCGAGGGAATTGTCGGGCACGGCGAGACTTACTACTGCCCCCACGCCGTAGCGGCGATGGTGCACGATTGGATGGCGCGCCGGCTTCTCGGCGCGGACGCCCTGGCTATCGAGAGCCATTGGCGGTTCCTGTATGAACGCGCAGCCAACTTCGGCGCGCGCGGTGCGGAGCTGCGCGCCATCTCCGCCATCGACCTCGCCCTCTGGGACATCCTTGGACAAGTCTGCAACCAACCGATCTACCGGCT
Source organism: Armatimonadetes bacterium CG2_30_59_28 (assembly GCA_001872605.1). Classification (GTDB taxonomy): domain Bacteria; phylum Armatimonadota; class Abditibacteriia; order CG2-30-59-28; family CG2-30-59-28; genus CG2-30-59-28. The sequence goes on from MNXM01000153.1 coordinate 11,613, forward strand.
TCTGGGCGGGCCGGTGCGCGACAGGATTCCCGTCTACAACAGTTGTGGGAATCCGACCTACGGAATCAAGGCGAATGGCGATCAGGGGTGGCCTGGGTACGGCAGCCTCGGAGAGCCTGGCCCACTGTCCGACTCATTCAACTTCTTTCACGATCCTGCCGCGCTGGCGCAGGACCTGCTGGAATCCGGCTATTCAGCAATGAAAGTGTGGCCGTTCGACGCGGCGGCCCATCAGCACGGCGGGATGCGGATTTCGCGGGAAGACGTCGAGCGGGCTATCACTCCTTTGCGGAAGATTCGTGAGGCGTTCGGGACGCGCATGGAGTTCATGATAGACGGACACGCGTTCTTCCTGCTCCCCGCAGCGCTGCGGATTGCCGATGGCTTGCGTGACCTGAACCCGCTCTGGCTTGAGGACATTCTGAAGATGGACAACCTCGAAACTCTCGCAGACTTCCGCCGCCAATCACGCCTGCCCATCTCCGCCAGCGAGATGCTGTTGGCGCGCCCCGACTTCGCGGAACTGTTGCAGAAACACGCAGCCGACTACGTGATGATTGACCCAACGTGGGTGGGGGGAATTTCCGAGACAGCGCGGATCGCTCATCTCGCGCAAGCCCACAACATACCCGTCACCATGCACGATTGTACCGGCCCGCTCACTCTCTACGCCGGTCTGCACGTCAACGCCGCCGTCGCAACCTGCTGCTACCAGGAGACCGTTCGAGCACACATCCACACCGTCTATCCCAGGCTAATCGACAAACAGATTGAGGTCAGGGACGGTTTCGTTGACATCCCCCGCGGCGCGGGATTGGGCGTCACGCTCAACCCGGATTTGTTCGACACGAGGTCCACGACATACCGCAGCAGTGAATGGGAGGTACGTTCCCGTGACGATGCCGGAACCGACGAGAAAAGGCAATATGGCCGATCCGGCAGGGGCCGGGTTACACGTTGAAGTACCTCGCGTCGGGGTGGTGGACGACGAGGGCGGAGGTGGATTGTTCGGGTTCGAGTTGATAGCCGGTGGTCAGCCTGACGCCGATGGAGTTCTCTGCATCGAGAACCCGTACCAGCTTTTCCTGGTCTTCGAGATCAGGACACGCGCCGTAGCCAAAGCTGTAGCGCTTGCCGCGGTATTGCTGGTGGAAGATTTGCTCTACTTCGGGAGCGTCATCTCCCGCGATGCCGAGTTCCTCACGGATGCGCTTGTGGACAAGCTCTGCGAGACCTTCAGCAGCTTCCACGCTGAGTCCGTGGAAGTAGAGGTACTTGGTGTACTTATCCTTCGCAAAATACTCCCGGCTGAGTTCGGTTGCCTTCGCCCCGATCGTGACAAGTTGGAGCGCTACCACGTCCATGACGCCGGAACCCACCGACATGAAGTAATCGGAGATGCAGGACTGGCTGCGGTCTTTCTGTCGGGGAAAAGTGAAGCGACACATTTCCCGACTCCCCTCGGGTTCGTAAAGGACGAGGTCGTCTTGTTCTGACTGGCACGGGAAGAAACCGTAGACAGCGCGCGGCGCGAGATGTCCATCACCAATGACCTCCTCCTGCAGTTCCTGCAACAAGTCCCGATATTTTTCTGCGACGGCCGTCTCGAATCCCTTCCTGCTCAATCCGCGAATCTGCCATTGCCCTTTGAAGAGGGCAATGGGATTGACATAGCGGAAGACCTCGCGGAGATCGAGATCGTCGACGACTCGCGTCCCCCAGAAGGGCGCCACTGGAATGACAATGTCGCGACGAGTCTCAGTGCGTGCGCGATCTGAAGTCCGAGACATTCTCCGGGCGGTTTTTTTCGCCTCGTTGCCTCCGACCGCGTCTGTGTGGGAATCACAGATGCGGCGCCCTTCATCCAGCTTCGCAGCTCTCCTGCTGGTGTCCATCAGCGCGTCCATTGTTTTCAGACCGGCAAAGGCGTCATCCCCATAGAATACCCCGTGGCGATAGGTCTGCCGCAGATCTTTCTCTACGTACCGCCGTGTCAGCGCCGCGCCGCCGCAGAGCACCGGGATGGTGAGTTCACGTCGCGCGAGATCCTCCAGGACATGCTTCATTTCAACCGTGGATTTGACGAGCAGCCCGCTGAGTCCGATGGCGTCCGCCTGCTGTTCCAAGGCCGCGGAGATGATGTTGTCCGACGGTTGCTTGATGCCAAGGTTGACGATCTGGTAGCCGTTGTTGGACAGGATAATATCGACCAGGTTCTTGCCGATGTCGTGCACGTCTCCCTTCACGGTGGCCAGCACCACCTTGCCCCGTGACATTCCCTCCAGCCTGTCCAAGTGAGGTTCCAGAAAAGTGACGGAAGCCTTCATCACCTGCGCCGCGTCGAGAACGGAAGGGAGCTGCATCTTCCCGTTGCCGAAGAGGTCGCCCACGGTTCGCATCCCGTCGAGGAGGATAGTGTTGATGATCTCCAGCGGCGCGCGCTCCTGCATCGCCTGTTCCAGCAGCTCTTGAATCCGCACCTGCCGACCACCGATGCCAGCAACTCTCTCCCCGTTGATGAGCATGTGTTTGATGCGCTCCTCGAGAGTCATCACTCGGTCTGGCAAGCGCTCTGCTTGAGGCGCGGTCCCCTTGTGTGTATCGAAGTGGTTCATGTAGTTGGCCAGCGGGTTTCCATTGGAGGTGTCATGCTCAATCAGTCGACGGGCGAGATCAACTTCCTCATCCGGAATCTTGAAGAGAGGGAATATCTTCTCATAGTTGACGATGGCCATGTCGAGACCGCGCTCGACAGCCTTATGCAGAAAGACACTATTGAGAACTCGTCGCGAGTGCGGGGACAACCCGAAGGAGATGTTGCTGACACCCAGGTTGGTGAAACAGCCGGGCAACTTCTCCTTGATGAGAAACACGGCCTCCAGCGTTTCCATCCCCGCGGTGCGGTATTCCTCCTGTCCGGTGCTGATGGGCAACACCAGTGGGTCGAAGATCAGGTCCTGCGGGCGAAGTCCGTGTTTAACGGTGGCGATGGAATGGATGCGCTCAGCAATCTCCAACTTCTTCTGTGCGGTGAGAGCCATGCCGTCTTCGTCGATGGTCAGGGCAATGACGGCCGCGCCAAACTCCCGAGCGAGAGGACAAACACGATCCGTGCGCTTCTCGCCGTCTTCGAGGTTAATCGAGTTAATGATCGCCCTTCCGGGAATGTGCTTCAGCGCTTCCTCGATGGCGTCGGCTTCCGTGGAGTCGATCACGAGGGGAGCCGAAACGCGTGTGGCAAGAGACGAAATTACCTTCCGCATATTCGCTTTCTCATCTTCACCGACAATCGCAACACAAACGTCCAGAGCGTGTGAACCCTCATTCACGAGACCGCGGGCCAGGGACAGCATTTCGTCGAATCGCTCTTCCTGGACCATCTCCCGAAAAAGACCGGACTGCGTGGTGGCATTCATCTTCTCGGCGACGATGGTTGGCGCGGGTTCCTGTCGAATCGGCGCGCTCGTGTAGCAACTTGCGATGGAGGGAGCGTACTGCGCCTCGCGTCTCCGAGGAGTGCAGTTGCCGACAGCCTCGATCAGCGCTTTCAGGTGCTCCGGTGTCGTTCCGCAACACCCGCCCACGATGCTCACTCCGTACTCCGTGACGAACTCTCTGAGCGACAACGCAAAGTCTTCAGGAGTCAGATGGTAAACGGCTTTCCCGTCGTCACTGGTGGGAAGACCCGCGTTGGGGACACAGGACACAGGCGCGGGACTGTACTCTCCCAGGTAACGGATGGCATCATTCATTTCCGCAGGTCCAGTGGCGCAGTTCATCCCGATGGCATCCAAACCGTAAGGCTCCAGCGTCGTTAGCGCCGCGTCGATTGCAGTGCCGACGAGCATGGCGCCCGTCGTCTCGATGGTCACCTGCACCATCATCGGCAGCCCGACTCCAGCAGAAACCTTAGCACGACGCGCTCCCGCGATGGCCGCCTTTGCCTGAAGGATGTCCTGGCAAGTTTCGATAAGAAGGACATCGCATCCACCATCAATCAACCCCAGCGCCTGCTCCTCGTAGCTGACGGTGAGGTCGTCAAACGAGATGTGCCCCAACGAGGGGAGCTTCGTCCCCGGTCCCATGGAGCCGATCGTAAAGCGAGGGTTCGTCGAAGTGGAATAGCTCGCAACCACTTCGCGAGCGAGGCGCGACGCTGCGAGGTTGATTTCGTACGCGCGGTCTGCGATGCCATACTCCGCAAGCACCACGCGGTTGGCTCCGAAAGTGTTGGTCTCAACGGCATGACAGCCCACCTGCAAGAAAGAGGAGTGGATGTCGCGAATGATGTCCGGACGGGACAGACACAATATCTCGTTGCATCCCTCCAGTCCGCGGAAGTCATCGAGGGAGAGATCGCACAACTGGATGGAAGTGCCCATCGCTCCGTCCAGGACAGCGACGCGCTCGCGCACGTGTCGGACGAATAGGTTGTCAATCAACATAGTCAGGACTTTCAGATGTATCAGCGCGGACTCATGAGTCCAACGAGGATGGCGTCGGAATGACATGATAGCAGGACATCGGGTGAACGCGGAAGAGGAGACGGATGTCCGGTCTGCGGCCGGGTGTCAGTCAGATTTGTGAGAATCCACCCCAGCCGGAACCATAGGCGCCTGTAGCCTGAAACCCGACAGTGATTGTGTAACGCAGTTCGCGGTTCGTCGGTCCTGAGTGAGTTCATGCCTGGCCGACCCCAGGGCGCTGATTACCTCCGCGCGTCACAAATCTGACTTGCACCCTCTGCTGCTGCCACGATTGACAGCATTCGCCACAGGTCTATAATCAACTGTGATATGCGTGAGACAAAGTGTAAACGCGGACTCACAGAGTCCGAGATGATACAGTCCGGCGTTGGTTTCTCAACCGCATCAACCGGTCGGACGGCTGCTGACCAAGCGGTGGCGCAAGCCATGGGCCATGCTGGTATTGACCGGGCCGATTTTGCCGTAATGTTCGCCACCCCGCATTATGCCTGTGAGTACACACGGATGCTCAATGCTGTCCACACGGCGACGGGCGCCCCGCACATCGTCGGCTGCAGCGGAATGGAGGTCCTCACTTCCATCGGCGAGGTTGAGCAAAGTCCGGGGGTGGCGGTATTAGTCGGCACCAGCGATGGCTTGCACCTGTCCAGCTTTATCCTTCCTGACGCAGATGCAGCCTCGCATCTGGCCTCCGAATTGGCGAGTTCACCCCCACACGATCACACCGGTTCTCCCCTTCTGATGCTGTTCTCCGATGTCATGCATATTCACCCAACATCCCTGCTGAACGCCTTCGGGGCCGCGCTGCCGGGCGTTCAGATCGTGGGCGCGGGCGCTTCGGGGTCTCTTGAAAAGATGGAAGCATACCAGTGGGCGTGGAGGAACGGCGTTGAGACTCTCAATGACTGCATTTCACATCGCGGCGTCTCCGGCTTGATGATCCGTGGTGACTTCTCGCCGCTCATTGCCGTCGCAAGGTCGTGCAGACCCCTTGGCGAATCCTATGTAATCACCAGTGCCGATGGACATCTGATACGCGAGATAGCCAATCGGCCAGCGATGGAAATCCTGCAGGAGTCCGCAGCATCTCTGAAGGAAGCCGAGAAGCAGCACGTTGAGCGTGCGCTCGTGGCGGGGTTGGTGGTGGATGAAGAAAAGTACCCTCTCGAAATCGATGACTTTGTCTTCCGTAACATCGCTGGCGTCGAGCCGTCATCGGGTTCTTTAGTCATCTCCGAACGGGTCCGCGTCGGGCAGACCATCCAGTTCCATATCCGCGATAAGAATGCAGCGCGCCAAGATATGGAGCGGGTTCTCCAGGACCTCTCGGAAAAGGCCGCGGGGAAGCGTATCGCCATGGGCTTCTACTTCAATTGCCTGGCGCGGGGTGCGGGTTTCTACGGGGAGTTCAACCACGACACAAAAGTCATTCGTCGCTATTTCCCCGACGTGCCCATCGTCGGCTTCCTCGGCAACGCCGAATTCGCGCCCGTGGGTGGGAGCAGCGTGTTACACAATTACACGGGAGTTCTTGTGCTCGTAGCGGAGGAAGTCCGCTAGGATCACCACATGACGCATCAACACCTCAGAATTGGTTCTGTCCCTTACCTGAACGCGGCTCCGCTGGTGCATTTTCTCGACGGCGCTCTCGATGCAACGAATATCGATGCGTCCGTCAGCATACAACGATCTCCGCCGTCTCAACTCTCAGAGGCGCTGCAGCGGGGCGAATTGGACATCGCTTTGATGCCCGTCATCGACTACCTCCGCGGGTCCGGCGTGTACATCCTTCCCGATATCTCCATCTCGTGCGTGGGATCCGTGGGGAGTGTTCTCCTCTTCCACCAAAAACCGTTAGAGAGCCTCAGCCGGGTCGGTCTCACCACGGCTTCCAGGAGTTCCGTTGCGCTTCTGAAAGTTCTGCTGAAGGAACGCTGGCGCGTCGACGCGCGCTTCGAGCCGTTGCCTGTCGTCCCCGACGCCATCCCTGACGATTTGGACGCCATGTTGCTCATTGGCGACGATGCACTGACGGCGCGCAAACGTGTTCCTGCTGACATCTGCGATCTCGGGAATGTGTGGCACGAGTGGACAGGTCTGCCATTCGTCTTTGCCGCTTGGATTGTCGGTGACACCGGAGACGCGGAATCGCTGTACTCTTTATTGATCGCTTCGAAAGAAGAGGGAGTCAACCGATTGCAGGAAGTCATCGACGCCCACGTGAACGTTGCGGGGATGACCGCAGATGAGGTAGCATACTACTTTACACACAACGTCAACTTCGATCTGGGCGAAGAACACATCCGAGGCATCCTGCGGTTCCAGACACTTTGTCACAGATGCGGGATTCTACACGGATCCACTCGGGGTCTAACGTTCTGGGATCCATCGGCTATTTGACGGGCGACGACGAATCACGTGAACGGAGGCAGTGTCAGTATGAAGAAAGTGCGTATTGGGTTGGTGGGTACGGGTTTTGCCGCTAACTTCCACCTGAATTCCTATGCGACCGTTCCACACGCGGAGGTGGCAGCTGTGTCATCACGCGTTCGCGCGCGCGGACAGGAGTACGCGGCAAAGCACGGGATAGAGAGCGTTTACTCAGACTATCGAGAAATGCTCGATCGCGACGACATACAGCTTGTGGACGTCACCACTCCAGTTCACGTGCACGCTCCGATTGTGATCGACGCAGCCAACGCAGGCAAACATGTGATCTGCGAGAAGCCACTGACGGCTTACTGTGGTGAGGACCGGCCGGAGGATGAACTGATTGGCAACACCGTCCCTCGCCGTGAGATGTACGAGAAAGCCTTGGCCAGCGCCGACTTGATGATTGATGCGGCGAAACAGAACCACGTTAAGCTGATGTACGCCGAGAACTGGATTTACGCCCCGGCCCTGACACGCGCGAAGGAATTGATCGACAGCGCAGGCGGGAGCATTATCGACATTCGCGCTGAGGAATCCCACAGCGGGTCTCACTCCCCCTTCGCGTTCCAGTGGAGGACTTCGGGAGGCGGCGCGCTTCTGCGCTTAGGCTCCCACCCGATCGGCGCGGCCCTTCACCTGAAGGCGTTTGAGGGCTACGTGAAGAACGGCAAACCCATCGTTCCCGAGTCCGTTGTCGCTGACGTGGCGAATCTGGCAAGCTCGAAAGCCTTCAAGTCCGGGGCCGGGCCGGAGGGGAAACAATGGCTGGTGGACAAGTGGGAAGACGTCGAGAACTGGGCCAGCCTGGCCATCCGTTTTTCCGACGGGTCCCGAGCCACCATCCTCGCATCGGACACAGTTCTCGGCGGCATCAAGAACTTCATCGAAATCTTCATGACCAATGCGCGTGTTCAGTGCAACATTGACCCCAACAATATGCTGGTTGCATACACACCGGATTCCGCGGCCTTTGCGGATGTTGAAGTCGCTGAGAAGATTGAGACCAAGACCGGCTTCACCTTTCCTTCCGTCGGAGGGATATGGTTTGACGGCAAAGCACAGGAGGTACGCGACTTCGTAGACTGCGTCCTCGAACCCGATCGGCAACCTATCTCAAAGGGTGAGTTGGGGCGTGATGTGTTACGCGTCACCTACGCCGCCTACCTGTCCGCCGAAGAAGGAAGGCGCGTCGATCTCTGATACCGGATGGCGCGTTCACGAGCGTGTGCAACGGAGGGATAATCAACGATGGATAGAGACTGGCGCCAAGGCGTTGAACTTCTGAAATCCGGCAACCTGCCGGACGCGCTGCGCGTTTTGCGCGATGCGTCGCGGGCAAATCCGGAATCATTTGATTCCCACTTCTATCTTGGCATTGCAGAAGCGAAGGCGGGGAAACTCTCCCAGTCCCGTGAGTCTTTCCAGAAAGCCCTCTCCCTGCAACGCGATCATGCTCCCACCTACTTCAATCTGGGACTGGCCTTTGAGAAAGAGGGACGTCTGCGGGAGGCCATGGCCCACTACCAGCAGGCGTTGCGGTATGCGCCCGGTCATGTGCCTGCGCGTGAGGCGGTTGCGAGGCTGACCCCGCGTTCCGCTGTAGAGATTGCCCCCCGACCGGGTTCGACGTCCACTCCCCCGGATGAAGCGGAGCGCGTTCTCTGCAAGCTTTGCGGAATGCAGACGCGCGAGGGCGATGCCTGTGAGTGGTGTCATCAGCCGCTGGAAGCTGTCCAGCCCCACCTTCTGCTGTCACCCGATTCCCGTCCAGGCGTTCCCCCCGCCGCGGCCAGCGAGCCACCGCGCGTTCCGGCCCACGCCAGTGTTCCTTCCGGAACGTCCGACCCCACCGCCACCATGGGATTGCCGGTTCTGCGCGGACAGGTGATGCCGCAGTACCATCGCTCTACCGGCTTCTTCGACAGTCTCAGTCGAGGATGGCTGTTCATCCAGAGCGCATACTCGCTGGCGTTCCAAAAAAAGGTTCTCCTCTTACCGGTATTGTATGGAGGGATTGCCAGCTTCATTTACAGCGCGGCAATCCTTGCCGTCGCATTACTGACGTGGCATGCTGCTGGTCGGCCAACCGGAGACGCGCTTAAGCAGTGGTCGGAGATGAACCGCGCACTGCTTTCAATCCTGTCCGTCGCGATACTGTTTGGCTCCATGTCCATCGGGTACTTCTTCATGGGGATGACGGTCAACATGATCGATGCCTACCTGAAGGGTCGTGAACCGAACGTCCGCGTCGCGTGGCGCGACGCAATGAAGAACATCGGCGCCATCTGCGCTCTGGCTGTGGTCGGCACCCTTGTTGAACTTGTTCTCTCCGCTATCAAACGACGATCACGCGAGGCTGGCGGTCTGGGAGGGATGGTCACCGCTGGCATCGCGTCCGCGATCGAGACGGCCTGGACGGTGCTTTCGTTTCTTCTCATGCCAGTCATCATCATCGAAGACACCACCCTCCGCAATGCGCTTGCGCGAGTTCGCGATATCCATCGCAGGAATCTCCTGCAGATCGGCGTTGGCGAGGTGGGTTTGAGGATTGTGGTGTCGGTGATCGGGATGCTCTTTGTATTGGCGCTTTTCGGTCTCGGAAGGTTGCTGCTTCCCGCCGGGGTTCCGGGTATCGCATTCTTCGCTGTCATCGGTGTGACGGGTCTCGCCATCATCAACTTGCTCAACGCCTTCGCCCGCGCCAGTTACTACACTTGCCTCTATCTTTGGGCCGTGGAAGTGGAGCATGCGCCCGTGGCGTCCCGCGCTCTCGTCCCTCAACCACTGGCCGCGGCGCTCGCATGAACAACAACCATGCAATGAGCGCCGCGTCGCCAGACCCGATCGCTTACCATCGATCCCGCGCAGGGGCGCTCGCCCTCTTCGGCATCTGCTCCCTCGTGGGTTGCGCGAGCCGCGAAAACATTCATGCTCCTATGGATCGAGGGGGTCCGCCGTCAATGCCCTCGCAGTCTGTGCCTCGACCCAACGAAGTCAAACCTGAACGCCGCGGCGCTCCGCCGAGGCAATCACCTCTGTCCGAAAGTAGCCTCACTGCTACCCGCTGCTTCCCCCTCGCCGAGGGCAACCACTGGCTGTACGAGGTCGAGGACTCCAAGGGCGCGAGATACTACTCCGAATACCAGATCGAAAGAATTGAGGAAATTGACGGGAAGAAGTTCTACGTTTCGCTCAATACCATGAGCAATCAGCCCAATTTGTTCACCCGACTCTACCTCACCCACACTCCAGCCGGGTTGAGCAACCACCGAATCATCACTACGTCCGGGCACAAATCGGCTGTTGTGGACTATGGTTCCCGGTCAGACCTGCCTGTTCAACTCCCCACTCGCCTCACTTCTGACACCGAGTGGCAGTCGCGAGTCGATGCGAAAGTATACGCGACGCATACCACGGAGACTTACCACCTCCGCGGAAGAGTCGAGGGCGAGGAAGTGATCTCAGTCCCGGCGGGGGAGTTCGCGGCGGCGCGAGTCGTTACGGTGACGCAGTGGCAAGGGAAGTCATCAACCACCACGGCGTGGTATGCGCCCGGGGTTGGTCAGATCAAGTTTACGAACGTGACCGGCGATTGGAGGCATACCTACTCGCTGCGTGGCGCCCGTTTGGGCGACAGAAAGTACGGTTCCTTCTCGCAGAATGAGGTTGCCGACACGCGCTGAAGATTGCCCTTTCGCCGATCCTTTGGTAGAATCCATTCGTTACTGAATTCTTGCAGAGGCAATTCCTCACTACATTTTGGAGTGCAACATGCGTCAAGAGTCATTGGATTTCTTACGAGAGATGATCGAGACCCCCAGCCCTTCGGGATACGAACAGCCTGTTCAGAAAGTGATCCGCAAGCGAGTTTCCTCGTTTGCCGATGAGGTGCGTACCGATGTTCACGGCAATGTCATCGCCGTAAAGAACCCCGAAGGATGGCCGCGCATTATGTTCGCCGGTCACTGCGATCAGCTCGGTTTGATGGTGCAGTACATCGACGATGAGGGGTTTCTGTTTGTCAACAGCATCGGAGGGCACGACCCCATCGTCCTCGTCGGACAAGACGTTGTCGCCTGGGGACCCAAAGGCCCCATTCCGGGAGTGATGGCCCGCAAACCGGTCCACCTGCTGGCACACGACGATAACGAGTTGAAAAAGGCGCCGAAGGTCTCCGACCTATGGGTGGACCTGGGGGCGAAAGACAAGAAGGAGGCCGAGACACTCGTTAGTATCGGCGACCCCATCACTTGGGACCTGAGAATGACGGAAATGCGCAATGAGCTGGCTGCAGCTCCTGGATTTGACGACAAGACGGGGGCGTGGGTTGTCATGGAGACCCTCCGCCTGCTCAGCCGACGCGAGTTGGACGCGGCGGTTTTTGCCGTGTCCACCGTGCAGGAAGAGATTGGGCTCCGCGGCGCCACCACCAGCGCCTTCGGTATTGACCCTCAGGTTGGCATCGCTGTTGACGTGACCTTCGCCACCGACCACCCGTCCATGGAAAAGAAGATCACCGGGGAGGTGAATCTCGGAAAGGGACCTGTCATCTATCGAGGTCCTAACATCAACCCGCGCATCTTTGATTTGCTTCACGGTACGGCGAACAGCAAGAAGATTCCTCATCAACTCGCAGGGGTTGCCAAAGCAACGGGGACCGACGCCAACGCCATGCAACTCAGCCGCGCGGGGGTGGCAACCGGACTCGTTTCAGTCCCGAATCGCTATATGCACAGTCCTGTGGAAGTCGTCTCCCTCAAGGACTTGACGAATTGCGCCAGACTGCTCGCGGAGTTTGCGCTCTCCGTCACCAAGCACACTGACTTCACTCCCTGAGGTCAGTTCGGACTCGTGAGTCCGCGTCGGACTCGTGAGTCCGCGTCGGACTCGTGAGTCCGCGTCGGACTCGTGAGTCCGCGGTCAACCAGAAACCGGAATCTGCCCACAACTCGCGGCAGGGCGTCAGCGGACGTGAAAAGTCCTACAGTGAGCTGCCTCGAAAATGGCTGAATATGGCATCAAGTACTCCCACGAGACTCGCATCGGTATTCCGCGCGGTCTTCTCCCGCCCGGCTTTGCCGGCGCACGCCGCGGTGGTTCTCGCTGGGCTTTCCGTGGGCTACTGTTTTTCGCACGGAAGCTACATATTCACGCTGCTACTCACCGGGATACCGACCGTCTACGGACTCTGGTTCATCACATCGCTCGTGCTCACTTCTCCCCACGACGACGGCGCAGAGCGTGTGGTCAGAGCTGACGGGTTGTCCTATGGCGTGCTGGCGCTCGCGCCGCTTCCATCCCTCCTCGGCATAGCGTGGTTCACCATCTCCAGCAACCTGATCGCCGCCCTCCTGTTCGCTCTGACGCTCCTTCTTCTGCTGAAGATGCCACTCCTTAGACAAGACATCTCACGGTTCACGACGTGGAGCGCCCGGCGGGGCAGTCCCTGGGCATGGGCTACCGGCATCTTGGCCGCGACGTACGCGGTTGTGTTCTCCATCATGTCCTATCAGGAGTATGCGTCATTCACCTACAATACGTCGTATTACGACCTTGCACACTTCTCCCAGGCAGCATGGAACACGCTTCAGGGACGATTCCTCGAGTTCACATTCTCCGACGGACATGTTGGCTACCCGATGAGCCGGCTGGGTTTGCACGTAGACCCGATCATTGCTCTCTGGTCGATCTTCTACCTGATTAACGACAGCCCCGTGACGTTACTGGTGATCCAATCCGTGGTGATTGCCGCGGCGACGTGGCCTCTCTACCTCCTCTCCATGAGACTTCTGCGGAATCCATTTCTAAGTTTCTGCGTCTGTCTCGCGTACCTGCTGCATCCGGGCATTCAATACGGCAACCTCTCACAGTTCCATGCCGTAAGCGCTGCCCCTTTGGGACTTGTGGCGCTGTTCTACGCGCTCGAGACCCGACGATGGAAGATTCTCCTGCCAGCTTTGCTATTCACCTTCTTGTGCAAGGAACACTTGCCACTAACCGTCTTTGGCATAGGGCTGTGGTCCCTTGTGCGCAAAGGCGACAAACGGATGGGCTGGGCGCTTTGTGTCCTCTCCGTACTCTGGTTTGTGGCGTGCCAGAAGTGGATCATCCCCCACTACCTCGCCGGGAAACAAACTGTCTACCTGGAGATGTTTTATGAGAAAGCGGGGGGCAGTTTCCAGGGCATCGCTGCGCGGTTCATCAGCGACCCCGTGGACTCCGTCGCCCATCTTCTCACGAAGTCCAAACTTTTCTACCTCGACTCACTGTTCTTCCAGGTGGGTTACCTGCCACTCATAGTTCCAAGCACACTCCTTTTTTCCGGTCCCGAATTGCTTGTGAACACCCTCAGCGACTTCCCCCACATGCACGTGCTCACCGAACACTACAACTTTGTGACGGCCACGTGTCTCATCGTTGCCGCGGTCTACGCCCTGAGCGGAATTCTTCGGACTCGTGAGTCCGCGCTGAAGACTGCACAACGATACGGGGACGGCAGTGTACAAGTTGGCAACGTAGCCGTTGCTCTGGCATTTCTTGTCCTGCTTCCTACGCAGTTGTCCCACCGCGTGGGATTCGCCCCGTGGGCCAATACCTACAGGGAGATTCTGTCATGGAAACCCCCACAACACGCCCTCGCTTCCGAGCGAATTCTCAGGCAGATTCCTCCCGAGGCTTCTGTCACCGCCAGCTCAATTCTCATGGGGCACCTGGCACACCGGCGCACCCTCTATGTGACGCCGTACCTTGGGGACGCAGAATACGCGATTGTGGACATCTCGGAAGTCGAACTGCCCCACGGGAAGGCGCGGCAGGACTACGAGTTGATGGCATGGTTGCGCGGGGAAGGCAACTACACGCTGAAAAGCGAAGCGGAGGGGATATTCCTCTGGCAGAGAAAGCCCTACGCTTCGCCGGTCGCGCCCAAGGTGAACTTTGATTTTCAGGATGGCTTCACCGTTGTTGCCCCGAAGGAAACCCAGTCGGATGCAGCAGTCAAGCTCGGTGTCAGCGCGCTCAGTGGCGCTGTCGGGAGAGCGCTTGATTTTGCATCCGCCGAAAAGGCACTCGAGAATCCGTCAGCTTTACAGGGACCCGCCCTGGTGCTGCTCAAGGTGGGAAACCCGGAGTTCTCCACGGAAGCGATGGAGATAGTGCAGCTATGGGAAAGGACAAAGGCAGTCCCGGAATCCGCGGAGGGGTACCTTCTCCGCACAAGAGAACACCTTGGGCATCCATGCCTGTTTGTGGTGTCCAAGTCCGAGCTTGGACTTGCCTACGGGCTTTTCCACATTGCCGACGAACTGAAAGAAACCCTCACAGCGAAGGACCGTTCCTGGAATGCCACACGCGAACCTGCATTGAGTCTGCGGCTCATGTCGACTCCCTTTATGAAGGACAAGTTCTACGACAACCCCGAAACTGCGCTCAGGTACGGATTCAACGCTGTTATGATTGACCCCTGGCCGGCGCTGATCACTTATCACGATTTCGATCACCGAATCTACGGAGAAAAACGAAACCAGGCTGCCTTCGCATCCTTGCAGTATCGTCGTCAGGAAGTGAGAAAGACCATCCAGCGCACGAAGTCCCTGCACCTCAGAGTTGTTGCCATGGGCGACGTGTTCAGCTTCCCGAAATCACTTTATCAAATCTACGGTTCGCGGATACGCCACGTCAACGTATCCCGGTTCTCCGACCAGGAGTTCACTGTCTGTGCCGGGCAGTCGCTTCCCTACAAAATACTTCAGCAGGGACTGGACGAACTGCTCAGGGAGGTCCCGGGAATCGACTACGTCATGGTTCGTACCGGGGAGAACTATCCCACGGGACTCACGACAGGCAGCGGACCCTCTTCGGGGAGATGCCGACTGTGTCGCGGGGTCGACTATTCCGCTGCCCTCACGAAAACCATCAACACGATCCATGCCATTGTCGTTGGGAAACATCACCGCCAGTACATCCACCGCGCATGGGATTTGGGGAGAGGTGGATTCCACGCCAACCCGAATATCTACGAGAAAATCACTCGGGGGATAGTCCCCTCCAACGACGTAACAGTCTCCCTGAAGATGACAGAAACGGACTTCTGGAGGTTCAATCCCCTCAACCCGAATATCGGTCGCGGTCCCCTCAAACAGATGGTGGAGTTCCAGTGTGCGCGGGAGTATGAAGGAAAGGGAGCGTTTCCCAATTACCTGGGCGAGCTTTTCTGCCGCGGCGCGCCCGAGACTCACCCCCAGCGCGGGCTTCTGTACGCAACATCCGTCGGCGTGGAGTCTGGTTGGGCGTGGGCCCGAGGCGGGGGATGGGGTGGCCCTTACCTCAAATCAAGAATATGGGTCGATGCAAATGTCCACGCTCTCAGCCGACTCATGTGGAATCCATTTCTGGATCCAGGAGAGCTTGCAAAACGATGGGCAACGCGCACCTTCGGTGCGAAAGCGGCCCCCACCGTCGCCAATATCTTACTGAACTCGCCGGATGCCGTGGCTCTGTCCCGGTACTTCTCGGCAATCGCGGGTCAACCGGACGTATGGAAGCCGAGCCTCAACTGGACTCGTGATGACCGGATCGAGGGATTCAGTCGGCTTTACCCACTTTACACGAAATGTGACGAGACGTGGCAATTTGATGCAACCCTCTACGATCAACAGAAAGCGAGTCGCATCGTAGCGTCGTCCATTGAGAAGTTCCAGAGGGTAATGCGCGATGTTCCCGACGCAGTGGTCGCACAGCAGGCAATGGATTCCCTCCGGTTCCAGTTGGCTCTGTACAGGGTGCGCCAGACTTACGTCACCGGCAGCTTCAACTATTTCGCTTGGCTGGATTCCCGTGGAACGTCCGACGACTCGCGGACAGCGGCCATCTGCGCTTTTCAGCAGTGGCAGAGAGACTGGGACCACTTCAATACCAATATCCCGCGGCTCAAGTGGGGTCCCAGCCTGTATCGTAGTCACGGAATGGTGGAAGACGTACAGTATGCCATGTCTGTGCTTCTGAATCCTCCCGAGGGCGGGGTCCATCCGCAACACGCTCTCCGTGGTGGATCTCAACGACCATGAAGGGACTCGACCCGATATCGCTTTAAGCTGGAACCAGCACATGACACAGATGCGTCTCTCCAAGCTACCTCCCTTTCAGAGCTGGGACTGTCGCGCCTGTGGACGCTGTTGCCGCGGCATTTACTCTGTTCCGGTTACCGAAGACGAGAGATCGGCTATCCTCGCTCGGGGATGGGCAGATGACGAGCGCTGCGCTCGACAAGGGCTTTTCACTACATGGAGAAATCACTCCTATCTCGCTCGCAACGACGACGGTGCGTGCGTTTTTCTTTCGGAGCAAGGCATGTGCCGCATTCACGAAAGACTGGGAGAATCCGCCAAACCCCTCGCCTGCCGACTCTACCCGTTCGTGTTGACCCCCGTAGGCAAACACGTGCACGTGGGACTTCGCTTCGATTGCCCTGCCGTGCTGGACAACCACGGGAGACCACTGCCCGAACATGTCACCGGAATCAAGCGCTTCATCCCGGAGGTACTGCCTTGCGCACGCATGTGTCTTCCCCGTCCCATGTTCGACCGGGGCCGATCCGTCACGCCCGAGCAACTCATGCGCATTACACAGGCATTTGATTCGCTCCTGTCCGAGACATCGTTGGGAATAACGCGCCGATTGCTCGCGTGCGCGTCCGTGGCGCACCTGCTTCATGTCAGCATCATCGATGAACTTCAGAATCGGCTGGAGGAATTCCTCGCGGCAGCCACTGCTGTGGCGCTCAAAGCAGCGGAAACCGATCCCTTGGAGCGAGTGCAACCCCGGAAAGGAGTCCTGGTCAACTTCCGCCAGATGGCCGGTCTCTTCAATCGCTGGGACAGAGTGGAGGACGCAACGGGAACAGCCATCAACCGGTTGCGAGTCCTGCGAACACGCCTTCGTCACTCACTCATCCTCAGCCGTGGGAAAGGCGGTGTTCCTCCGCTGCGAACGGGCTTCCCGGAAGTCCCGTTCTCGACCATCGAGGAACCATTCCCCATTCCGACTGGACCGTGCGAAGAACTTCTCGCGCGTTACTACCGCATAAAACTCGCGGGCATGGATTTCTTTGGGCCCCCTTTCCACAACTATTCCTATGTGAACGGAATGAAGAGTCTGCTTCTTACCTTCCCGGTTATCATGTGGACCGCGCGGGCCTTCGCTATCGGTGCCGGCGATACGGAGATCAACTCAGAGTCACTCTGCCTCGCCCTGCAGGGAGTGGATGCCCAGTTGGGCAGGTCCCTGGCGTTTGGACTGGCCAACGAACGACGGCGCATCAGCGTGTTGAGCAGGGAGGAACATCTTCGCCCGCTGACCGTATGGTACGGAACGTGAGCACGCTCGTGCCGACCGCAGTCTGTCGGATGCCCGTCCTTTGTTGATCCCGTCAGTTGACACTGCAATTCCTTCCATGTAGAATGCCAGAAACCAATGAAAAGCTCACGACTGCTCAATCCACTGTTATCACTTTTCCTGCTGTGCGCCTGCGCGTCATTGGTGTACGGCACATCAGAGAGCAATGGTCCTTCGCCAGAGGTCCGGGATGAGAACCAGCCGGAGCAGGTTGAGATGTATCGACTGAGCGTTGAGAACAGCGTTGGGGGCGGTATCGCCCTGAGCCGCGACGGGGGGAAGACATGGATTCGCCTTGGGCAGGTCGCCACGCCCACGCGCAAGGTGAATACAAACGGCTTTACGGCGAGCCAGTGGGCTATCTCTGGCCGAGTGTGTGCGACGGCCGTCAACGCCATCCATGTCAAGGTGCGAAACGATCCGACTTCCGGTAGAGGCGTTGTATTCAGCATTGTTCCGGCGGAACAAGGGACGAGCTTCAAGGCGGGGGCCGCGAGCGCCAACCCAACGGCGGTCATCTATACGGACATTCCAGGTGGCACTGGTATCTTTGGGCGGTGGACGCCACTCGTCAACGGCCGTGTGATCGTTGTGCGCAACGGCAGCGAGTCCCCATTGAGTGAGGACTATGCGCCGGAAGCAAATGATAGGCTTGTCTTTCCGGTGGAACGGGTCAAGCGGCTGCCGAAAGCGATTGAGTTTGAGAACCGCTTTGGCGGACTGATTCGCATACTCTACCCGGAAGAAACGCGCATCATCGGCGAGGTGCTCCGACCGGTGTTGGGGGTGGGACGGTTTGACGGATCGCTCTTCGCAGATGTGGGACGCGTGCGGGCCAATCATCCCGGAGTCCTCGACATCTCCACTTCGCCCTATGGTGAAGTGGGCGGATTCCAGATTGTTCCGGCAAACCACGCGATGAGCCAGGAAACAACATACGTCCGGCGACACACCCAGTGGATGGTTGTCGGACCGGTGAACGCCACGGATCCATCGTGGGAGGGCACCGCGCCACTGTTTGCGTACTTTATCCAGCCAAGATATGATCCCGGTGACTTGTATGCGGACGACTGGGCGGAGAGATTGCTCTCTCGGTTCCGGATAGAGGTTCGGCTAAACGGTGGCGACTGGCAGTCGATGCCCGCCGTTTCCGTCGATTCTGACCTGAAGAAGGCACTGCCGGAGAGCGCTTTTATTGCCCTCAAGGATGTCACCCACATCCGTATATTGTTCCCGGATCCGTGGTACTACGGTGGGGAGGGGGCATGAACCAGTTCCTGAGAAAGTGCCGAACCGACAGGATCTCGCTGATCGTCAGCCTTCCAGCCAACTCGCCGGAACTGGCGATAGCGGCCATTGCCGGTGGCGCAGAGTGCCTGAAGGTACACATCCGTGTTCACCACGATGCCAGCGGAACTCACTTTGGCAGCCTGGAGGATGAACGGGGGAATCTCGAATCCATTCTTTCGGTTGCGGGGACTGTCCCCGTCGGGATCGTTGCCGGAGCAGAGGATGCAGCAACTCCGGAAGAAATGAGCAGCTTGGCAGAAATGGGTTTTGATTTCTTTGACCTGTACGATTATTGTATGCCTGCATGGATGCTGAACGAGACATCCATGACTCGGGTCGTCGCCATCGGGCCGGAGTGGAATCCGGACCAATTGCGTTCGCTGCAGTCCATGGGAGGGGCGGACATCCTCGAAGCGGCCATCGTGCCCCATGATCGATACGGAGAGCCGCTGTCGGTAAGAGACATCACTCAGTATCGCGCCATTTCGGGATTCGCCGACGCGCCGGTCATCGTCCCAACCCAGAAGAAGGTGAGACCTGAGGAAGTCCCGGTGCTTGTTGATGCTGGAATTCGGGCGCTGATGATTGGCGCCATTGTTACCGGAAAGCATCCCGAAGGCATCGAGAATGTGACATCCCATTTTCGGTCTCAGATCGACGAAGTACGCAGCCAGTTTTCCAACCAGGAGGCAATCAGATGAACCTTTCCAGCTTCACCCACCGTGTTACCGCGATCTCCCTCGCCGCACTCGCCTCGTTTCTCCTTACGGGATGCGATCTCTCCGTGGAAACAAGCGTCAATAGCAGCGGGAAAGTGCAGCAGACCATCACCATTGCGGTGCCGGAAGACGATTTTACCGTCACTCAGAAGGCGGCGGAGAAGTACCTCCGCGACATGTCGGAGAATTGGAGGGTCACCACGCGCAAGGAGCGTGAGATTGTGGCGATGCGCAAGTTCCACGCCGCCCATCCCGGCGACCGTGACCTCTTGGAGAACGTAAGATTCACCAGAGACCGACGACCCTTCATGGGGTGGCTCATCCCCGTTGACAGGATTGCATACGAACAGGCCATCAACGCAAACGAGATCATCAACTCGGAACAAAAACGCGCCCTCGCCGAACAGGTCGAGGCGAAGTGCTTCCTGACATTACCGGGCAGAATCGACAGAGACAGCGCGGCGGGAGCATCCAAGGTGCAGGGCGGCACCGCGATGTGGAAGGCGCGCGCCGACCAGGGGATCGTCATCAAGGCCCGATCCACCGCTTTCCGTTGGTGGTGGTTCGTGATGGAGTTGATTCTGCTGGGTCTGCTGGTATGGGCCCTGATGCCGGTGATTGCATGGTTCAGCGACGCATCGGGGCGATACGGCGAGAAGCGAAAGACAGCACGCGTGGATAAGATGCGCAAGAGAGAACAGATTGCCGCAGCAAAAGCGGAGAAGCGCGCGGCCAGGAACGCTGCCGCGAAAGCGCGCGACGTTGAACGCCAGAAGAAGGCGGACGCGGCGGCTATAAAGCGCGCCGAGAAGGAGGAGGCTCGCAGGCTCAGGGAGGAACAGGCGCAGAAGAAAAAGACAGCGCAGGAAGCCAAACAGCGCGCCAAACAGGAACAGAAGCAGAAGTCCGCCAACGCCGATCCCGCGGGAACGGCAGAGAACGCAGACACCAAGTGAGTACGTCCATGAGAAGGAGGAATTCTAACGTGCAACGTTTTGTGACCACCGTAGCGCAGGTCGCTGCCCTGATGCTGGGATGCCTGGGCGCGCGCGCGGCAGACACCGCCGGCCCAAGCCTCCTATGGCACCGCCAGACAGGTTACTGCCGACAGCCCGGCCTCGTCGATGTGAACGGCGACAATATCCTCGACCTGATCATCGCGTCCGATAAGGGAACTGTGCAGGCCGTTTCCGGCAGCACCGGAGAACCTTACTGGGAGTTCAGGGCCAGCGGAGGCTTCGTATCGTCTCCGGCAGTGGCAGATCTCAACGCCGACGGAGTGCTGGACGTTGTGCTTTCCTGCTTGAATGGTAGTGTCTATGCGATTTCCGCGCGAGACGGTTCCGTGTTGTGGAGTTTCAAGGGCATTGCCCCGTTCGTGGCGTCACCGGTTTTGGGCAACCTCAACCGCAGCGGTCCACCAGAAGTCGTCGTTGCCAGCCAAAATGGCGACATCTACGCTCTCACCGGCGCGCGCGGGAAGGTCTACTGGATGTTCCGGGTTCCCGGTGGGGTGACCGCTTCTGCCGCGATTGGCGATGTCGATGGCGATGGGAAACCTGATGTTGCCGTGGCAACTTCTTCCGGCGCGCTGCTCGTTCTCAACGGGAAAGACGGCAATAAGCTTGACGAACGCTCCGTGGAGTATGCTCCACTCACTGCGCCCGTGCTTGCTGACATCAATAACGACAGGCGCGAAGACATCATCGTGGCTGCATCCTATGTTCACGCGTTCGGGTATGACGGACGACACTGGAAGAGGTTGTGGAGCTACAACCCGGAAGGTCCACGGGTCTCCGCCGATCCCGCCATCGGCGATGTCAACGGTGATGGACTCCTGGAAGTTGTCGTCTCCCTCAGCGACGGGAGCGTCGCATCGCTACGCCTGAAAGACGGTACACCATTGTGGAAGACCCGCCCACTGGAAACGGTCGGCTCGCAGTCGTCTCCGGTGGTTGGGATGCTCTCGGCAGTTGAGGCGACCGATGTCGTCATTGGAAGTCAATCCGGTGGACTGACATCCATATCGGGTTCTGATGGCGCGATCCGTTGGCAGACGTACCTCGGCGCCAGAACGGACGGGTCACCGATTGTGGCCGACTTCCAGGGCGATGGCACCTGGGAAGTCGGAATCTCCACGGAATCCGGCGAATTTTTCGTTCGCTCAACAGGCATTTCGGGGACGCTCTACTGGGCAAAGCCGCGTGGCGACTTGTACAACTCGGGGAATGCTCTCCACGCCTCCGCCTTCGCCCGGTCGATCTGTCCGCCCACTCGGAGGTCCAGCCGTTAAGGTCAGCACGCGGTTACGACATGGGAATGTACGCAACCTGCGACATGAAATCGATGGAGAACAGTGTCCTTGCGCAGAAAACAGACTGATTCACATAACCCACAAAAGTCGACGGAACTTCCAGCACTGGTGGACGGCCATGCGGGCGACCCCAACGGCAACGGTGGAGATGCAGGACGTAAGACCTGCGAATTTAGCCACACCGCGCCTGATCCCAATCCACATTTCGCGGATACACAAGGGACAAAGGACGTTCTCTTCCTGGACTCCGGCACCGGCGTTTATGATCAGTGGTCCCGCGAGCTCAGCAAACGTCCCTTGTTGTCACGCGAGGATGAAGTTCGGCTCGCCAAACTGGTGGAAGCAGGCGATGACGACGCCCGCGCGCGCTTCATCGAGTCCAACCTCAAGCTTGTCGTGAGCATCGCCAAACGCTACCGTGGCTGTGGAGTACCCATGGAAGACCTCATTCAGGAAGGCAACCTTGGGCTGATCAAGGCGGTTGACCGTTTTGACTACCGCAAAGGGTGCCGTTTCAGCACATGCGCGGTAACGTGGATTGAGGGGCAGATTCGTCGAAGTATCGCGAACCTGAAACACAATATCCACCTGCCCTTGCGAGTGGTGGCTGAGCTGAGAAAGATCAACCGAGTGGTTGACACGCTCTCCCATCGTCTGGGACGTCAA
This sequence comes from Armatimonadetes bacterium CG2_30_59_28, assembly GCA_001872605.1. Lineage (GTDB taxonomy): Bacteria > Armatimonadota > Abditibacteriia > CG2-30-59-28 > CG2-30-59-28 > CG2-30-59-28. The sequence goes on from MNXM01000153.1 coordinate 33,914, forward strand.
CCAAGCGCGGAGGAAATTGCGTCTACCTTGGAGGCCCCGGCGGAACACGTCAAGGACATGCTCTCCCTGCCCGCCGACGCAGTTTCACTCGATGCAGCGCTCGATGAGGACTTAGACAAGTTCCTCGGCGACGTCATCGAGGATGCTGAGGCCGTGTTCCCCGATGACGCCTTGCTGGTGGAGCAGAACCGTCGTGAAATCAACGAAGCCGTGGCCAAGCTTCCGCCTCGCCACCAAACGGTCGTCAGAATGCGATACGGGTTGGGAGGCGAGAAGGAGCACACACTTGAGGAGATCGGACAGAAGCTGAACCTCACCCGACAACGTGTCTGGCAGATCGAGACCGCCGCTCTGAAGAAGATTGAGTGTCTCGATTGCGACCACCTGCGCCAGTATCCCAACAATTGAGAGCTTCTTACACGCCTCGTCTCCCGCGCATGGCCAACCGGCAAAGGCCTTTAGGCCACCGCGCCCTCGCACACTTGACGCTGCACCGACAAGTAATCAGAATGCGAATGAGTACCCATGACTCTACAGAAAATTTGGGCTATCCCCGCAGAACACGCGGAACCTTCAATACAGGTTGTTGGCTCGAAAGTGCTCCTCTCCTTCCGCGATTTCTGCGTATTCTGCGGGAGCTTTGATTTTTTCAGTGGACTCACCAATCCGTAACCAGGCCAACAGCAGAAAGCGAGCATTCACACATGTCACTTGAAGGAGAAAATACAAAGGAAGCCGTACTTCAGGCGCTATCGGAGATCACCGATCCGGCCTTTGACCAGAATATCGTCGAACTTGATTACGTCCGCCACGTCCGAGCCTGCGGCGGGGTCGTGGCCTTTGATCTCGTATTGCCGACTCCCGCACATCCTCATCGAGCCATCCTTCAGGAAGCCGCCCGACAGCGGGTATCTGCTCTGCCCAGTGTGACACAGGTCAACGTGACGGTCGACGCCGAAGTGAGGAGCGCCACCCCAGGCCGGTCCGTTCCTTCCTCCGTCAAGAATATCATTGCTGTCGCCAGCGGCAAGGGCGGCGTGGGAAAATCTACCGTTGCAGCCAATCTCGCCCTCGCGCTTTCCCAAACAGGGGCGCGGACGGGACTCATGGACGCCGACGTGTATGGTCCAAGCATTCCCATTCTGATGGGAGTTTCCCAACAACCGCAGATCTCCGCCTCGGAGAAGCTGCTTCCGCTCGTCAGCCACGGCGTAAAGCTCATGTCTATCGGCTTCCTGGCCGGCGACGGGGCTCCGGTCATCTGGAGGGGTCCCATGGTCAGCAAACTCCTCCAGCAGTTTCTGAGTGACGTTGACTGGGGGGACCTCGACTACCTCGTGATTGACCTGCCACCTGGCACCGGCGACGCGCAACTGACGCTCTGCCAGACGGCAACGCTTTCCGGCGCGGTGGTTGTCACTACGCCACAGGAGGTAGCCCTCGAGGATGTGAACCGCGCGATCAACATGTTCGCGAAGGTGAATGTCCCTATCATTGGCATTGTGGAAAACATGAGCTATTTCGTTTGCAGGCATTGCGGGGAGCGTGAAGATATCTTTCTGCACGGCGGAGGACGCCGCGCGGCGGAATCGTTAGGAGTTCCCTTTCTCGGAGAAATTCCCATCGACCCACAGATATGTTCGGGAGGAGACAACGGCACTCCCATCGTCGTGCAGTATCCGGATTCGCCACAGTCGGTTGCCTTTTGCGGCATCGCCGCACAGGTAGCGGTCTCTCTAAGCCGCATGGCATCCGAAACTCCTGCGGAACCCGAGGACCTCCTGAGAGTGATCTCCTGAAGCCACACTGCCCGAGCCTGACACGTGCGTGCAACCATGACCTCACCGCCCAATCATCCCATCAGTTACCTCGACCACGCCGCAACCACACCGATCGATCCGGCGGTGTTGCAGGCGATGCTTCCGTATCTGTCCAAGCAGTATGGCAATCCCAGCAGCATTTACCAGCTCGGCCGCGCCGCGCGGCAGGCCATCGAGGACAGCCGTGAGAGCATCGCCAGCTCCATCGGGTGCCGGCCCACGGAGGTCGTGTTCACCGGCAGCGGAACGGAGGCAGACAACCTTGCCATCAAGGGGATGGCCTGGGCACGATCGGAGCGAGGGAAGCACATCATCACTTCGTCTATTGAGCATCACGCCGTCCTCCACGCCTGTCAATCACTGAAAAAACGCGGATTCGAGGTGACGTATCTGCCCGTGGATCAGTATGGCATGGTCGATGTTGCCTCCGTCCACGCGGCGATTCGCCGAGACACGATCCTGATATCCGTTATGCACGCCAACAACGAAATTGGCACACTGCAGCCCATTGAGGAGATCGGCGCGATTGCGCGTGAACACGATGTTCCGTTCCACACCGATGCGGTTCAGACATTTGGTCAGATCCCAACAAAGGTGAACGATATGGGGTGTTCCCTGATGAGCCTATCCGCTCACAAGATCTATGGTCCTAAAGGTGTCGGCGCACTCTACGTTCGAAGAGGATGCCGACTCAGCCCTCTGCTGGACGGAGGAGGGCAGGAGAAGAACCGTCGGTCGGGGACGGAGAATGTCGCCGGCATTGTCGGCTTTGGCACGGCGGCAACACTCGCCTGCGAACGAATGAACGCAAACGAAGCCCAACGCATCCTCCTTCTGCGAACGAAGCTCGCTCAAGGGCTGGAGGCAAACATCCCGGATCTGCGCTTGAACGGCCATCCGGAGAAACGACTCCCGAACAACCTGAATTATTCCGTCCGTTTTCTCGAAGGTGAAGCGATGCTGTTGGGGCTGGACCTCCGAGGCATCTGCGCTTCCAGCGGATCTGCCTGCACATCGGGAAGCTTGGAACCCTCACACGTGCTCGCTGCCACACGCGTTTCGCGAGAGTGGGCGCGCGGAACCGTGCGATTCTCACTGGGGAAGGATAACACGGAGGCCGACATAGCCAGCGTGGTGGAGGTCTTCCCACCGATCATCAGCGAACTGCGCTCGCTGCAGACGCGCGGCAGAAAGAGAGACGACAGAGAGATCGTCGCATGGTAGACTATACTCGTCACGGGTGAAAATACGCCTTGCCCCGAGCGTTCCGTTGTAGGGGATACAAGAGGTGGATTTCCACGGGCGACGAGTATATACAGGCGCGTTCGTGCCGCGCCATAGTAGATTCCAGGAGGAGTGATGGAAGAGACAACCGCAACCACCGAATTGTCCGCCACGGAAGCCGGAATGACCCTTATTGAGGAGCTGCCCGACGGCGGTCTATTCCTCGGAACGCTCGACACTGTCTTCAATTGGGCCCGGAAGTCGTCACTCTGGTACATGACCTTTGGGCTGGCCTGCTGTGCCATCGAGATGATGGCCACCGCTGCCTCGGACTTTGACTTCGATCGTTTCGGGATGATCCCGCGAGCCTCTCCCCGTCAGTCCGACCTCATGATCGTCTCAGGAACCGTCACTCTGAAGATGGCGACCCGAGTGAAGAAGCTCTATGACCAGATGCCTGAGCCGCGGTACGTTATCGCGATGGGAGCGTGCGCCACCTCCGGCGGCCCGTTTCGCGAAGCCTACAGTGTCCTTAATGGAGTCGACCGGGTGATCCCGGTGGATGTGTACGTGGCAGGTTGCCCGCCGCGCCCCGAGCAACTCCTCGATGGAGTGCTGCTTCTGCAGAAGAAGATTATGAGTCAGACGATGACCGCTCAACGCGGAGCGTCCCCTCTTGCGAAGCTGCTTTCCCGCAAGACCCAATGCAAGGCGTCGCCGCAAACGCAAGCATAGCCGACGCCTGGTGAACGCAAGGAGTGAACAATAACAATGCTGACACTAACAGAAAAAGCTGCCGAGCATGTAAAAGGAATATTGGACAAACAGGATGGACCAGGCGCTGCCCTTCGCCTGTTCGTGAAAGGCGGAGGTTGTTCGGGATTGCAGTACGGCATGGCGATTGACCAACCCGGAGACGATGACAACGTATACGAGTTCTCCGGCGCCCGCGTGATGACCGACCATGACACCCTCCCCCTCATCGACGGTTCCGAGATCGACTATGAGGAGAATTTGATGGGAGGCGGGTTCAAGATATCGAACCCGCAGGCGGTGCGTTCGTGTGGCTGTGGAACCTCTTTCCGTACCGCAGACACGAAGTCGGAAGGCGCGCCCTGCGGGTCACAGAATTAGGCGCTTGCAGTCGCAGTTCATTCGCTCCTGTTGGTGAGATTGAGCTCCCGGCCACAAGCCGTCAATCCATGTATCCACGTCGGCAAATGTCACAGTTACCAGATGGCTGAACTCCAAATACGCTACCTCGGCGCCCCTGTTCTCCGCCGCAAAGCCAGGACTGTCGGAAGAATGACCTCCGACGAACAGAAGCTACTCGACGATATGGTCGACACCATGGTCGCGCGTGAGGGCATCGGTCTCGCGGCTCCGCAGGTGGGGATCGCAAAGCGGGCCATCGTAGCTCGACCGCCCGAGTGCGAGGTCATCCAGCTCATCAATCCGGAGATTGTCGAGCGAACCGCGGAGACCGTTATCGGCACGGAAGGCTGTCTGAGCGTTCCCGGATTTCAGGGCGATGTCGAAAGGCATTTCGCGATTCGAGTGAAAGGAAAGGGCGCCGACGGCAAGCCCGTCGAGTTGGAGCTGCTGGACTTCCCTGCCCGTGTCATCCAACACGAGATTGACCACCTTGATGGGAAACTCTTCATCGATCGAGCCATTCCCGATTCCCTGCAGTCAGTGGATTACGAAGACGACCCCGAGACCGGCGAAGAAACTGCCGTCCTGACACCGGTCACTTTGGAGGAGATCCGCCGCTTCTTCGCTCAACAAATGCGCACCTCCTCTTAGAGTGCCTATCAGTCACCGACATCCCTTGCCATGCCACTACTTGGAGCACACATGCCAACAGCCGGAGGGCTCTACCGCGCCGTCGAGCGCGGTGAAGCTATCGGCTGCGATGCCATCCAGATATTTACCCGTAATCCCAACCAGTGGGAGTCCAAGCCCCTGACCGACGCGGACATTCAGCGGTTTGCCGACGCGCTCGCGAAGTCCCGTGTCCGGGCCGTTGTTGCCCATGACGCTTATCTCATCAACCTCGCCGCTCCCGACCGAACCGTTCTCAAGAAATCCCTCATTGCCTTCCAGGACGAGATCGAGCGTTGCCACCTGCTTGGAATTCCGCACCTTGTCACCCACATGGGTTCACATATGGAGGCAGGAGAAGACAAAGGACTGCGACGCCTTTCCGACAGCATCGCGAAAGTCATCGGCAAGACGGCGAAGTCCTCCGTCCGCGTGCTCATCGAGACCACTGCCGGGCAGGGAACCGGGCTTGGTTACCGGTTCGAGCATTTGCGTACCGTCATGGACAACGTCAACCAGCCTGAACGACTCGGCGTGTGCCTGGACACCTGCCACATCTTCGCCGCCGGATACAACCTGCGCACACAATACGCCTACCGGAAGACCATGCGGAAGTTCGGCGAGATTGTCGGGGTTAACAATCTCTTTTGCATTCACGCCAACGACGCAAAGAAACTTTTCGGCAGCCGCGTCGACCGACACGCTCACATCGGTGAGGGCGAGATCGGCGCCGACGCGTTCCGCTTCCTCGTCAACGACCGCCGTTTCCGCAACACCCCTATCCTCCTCGAAACCCCCGAAGCGGAGGCAATGCACCCAGTGAACCTCCGCAAGCTGCGCGGGATGATTCGACGAACCCGCGGAACTGTATAGCGGAATGAACGGGTGATGGCGTTGCGGATGCGCGGGGAGAAAGTTCCCTCTACCCGTAACTGCTCAGCTACGATCGATTCACCGTGGAAAGACGCGGAAAGTACGCCGTTTCGCGTGTCACGTAACACTTCCGGCGTTGTTTCAGCGGAAACCAGGGCTATACATCCATGGTGGAAGAATCACATCACTGACCTGAGCAGTTACCCCTGCCAATACAGCACCGTGCCGTAGATGATGGGGCACATGCGTTCCCACGGCTGATCGGATACAAGCACCGCGTCGGGATACTTCTTCGGCTGGTGCCACACGCGGGAAACAAAGGTGGCGTCTTCGATCCACCGTTCATCGAGGAAGAGCTGCGGGCAGGACGTGCCGGGGTTTTCGGACATTACATTCGTTGCTCCCTTCGCTGGAGGCAGTTGTCACGCCGCAATGATAGCACATCAAATCTGACTTGCACCAAGCCAGCAGACTTGCATCTCCGACGTGCCGTATGAGACAATCCACCAGTGCTTCGCCGGTAACTGGGTGTTGTTGCCGAACTCGCGAAATTCGGGCGGACAGGCGCAACGACAATCAGGTGGTGATGCTCGCTATCCCGGGACAAAAGGAATTACCGTTTATTGACTTAGCTCACACGGGATTTACCTGAAGCATCGGAGGCACACCTGATTCTTCAGAATCAGGTTCCTGACACAGCGGAGGCACACCTGATTCTTCAGAATCAGGTTCCTGACACAGCGGACTACGAACCGCCCTACCGCTGACCTCGCGCACCCTGACTTTCAAGTCTCGAACTCTGCGAGTTCGCGGGTTCCTGACACAATGGGCTGAGGACCGCTGCAAGAGCCAATTGTGTGAGCTACCGCCGGCTGACGCTCGGCGGTGTCTATGGACGACGCGGCAGGCTTCCCGTGTAGCCATTTGCATGAGTCTCCGCTGGCTGAAGCACAGCGGTGTCATGATAACCGTGTGAGCTAAGTCAATAAGCATTATGACAAATAGCGAGGATAGATGCAAAACAGAAGGCGATGGATAAGACGGTAGCGCGCGGCTTAGTCCGAACCGTCCCCGAGCGGCGGACCCTCGACGGGAACTTCCTCCACCTGCATCTCCAGGAATCGGTTACACTTGGGACACGCCGCTGGCTGGCCTTTCTCTATGTCGGGATGCGACGGGCAGAAGTAGATGTCCTCCGTGCCACTGGGGACATCGGCGACGAGGTACTTGCCGCATTCCGGGCACTTTCCTGGATCGATGCTCAGTACCTGCGAATGCCTGAGACACCTTTACTTAATGCGATCCAATTCAGGATCGGGCTTGGCCTTACTGTTCGCAGGCTCATCTTGCGCTATTGGCGTTGGATTCCGTTGGATGGAAGGTGGAGTGCGAGATGCGTCGCCGCCGGTCTCTCCAGGTCGCGACGCGCATCCGTTTATCAAGAGACCTGCGCCGCACAGCGCGAGCGTCGCAAACAAATGCCCGTGGATCATCCTACAAGCGTGTCTCCTTCAGCCGCAGTGCGTTGGAGATGACGGAAACCGAGCTGAATGTCATCGCCGCCGCGGCGATCATCGGGCTCAGAAGCAGCCCTGATAAAGGATAGAGCACTCCGGCCGCAATGGGAATACCGAGACCATTATACAGCAACGCGAAGAACAGGTTCTGCCGAATGTTCCGCATGGTGGCTTTGCTCAGCCGGCGCGCCCGAACAATCCCCCGCAAGTCGCCCTTGACGAGCGTCACGCTTGCGCTCTCCACGGCCACATCGGTGCCGCTCCCCATCGCGATACCCACGTGTGCCTGGGCCAGGGCGGGAGCGTCATTGATACCGTCACCGGCCATGGCCACGGTGTGCCCGTCGGACTGAAGTCGTTTGATAATACTGCCCTTGTCCTCCGGCAGAACCCCCGCCTCCACTTCGTCAATCCCCAATTGGCTGGCAACCGCCTGCGCAGTGGCCAAGTTATCGCCAGTCACCATGATCAGCCTGATACCGTCGGCGCGCAGATCACGAATTGCTTCAAGCGTTGTCTCTTTGATGGGATCGGAGACGCCGAAAACTCCGGCAAGTTGTCCGTCCACAGCAACGAACATCACGGTCTGCGCCTGCGCTCGCAGTTCGGCGCTTTTCCGTGCTCCAAGTTCAGTGTCCACGGCGAATTCGTTCATCAATGCTTGGTTCCCGATCGCGACCTCTCGACCGTCCACCTTGCCGGTAACCCCCTTGCCGGTGGTCGAGGCAAATTCTTCCGCAGGAGTCACTGGGACGCCTCGATCGTGCGCTCCTGCGACCATCGAGGCCGCGAGGGGATGCTCGCTGTTTTGTTCGAGGCTTGCGGCAACACGGAGCAGCTCCGATTCGTCCATACTGCCGCAAGTGTAGATTGAGGTGAGTCTCGGTCTGCCTTCCGTCAGAGTGCCCGTCTTATCGGCGACCAGAGTGTCAACCCGTTCCATCACTTCGAGAGCTTCTGCGTTTCGGATGAGCACTCCCACGCTCGCGCCGCGTCCGGTTCCCACCATGATGGACATCGGGGTCGCCAACCCCAGCGCGCACGGACAGGCGATGATGAGCACAGCTACCGCATTGACCAGCGCGTAGGCCAACCGAGGTTCGGGACCGAAGATACTCCAGAGAAGAAAAGTGGCGGCGGCAACACCCACCACGATGGGCACGAAGTAGCCTGCAACCACATCGGCGACGTGTTGAATGGGGGCGCGGCTGCGCTGCGCCTCGTTGACCATCTTCACGATGCGCGCGAGCAGCGTGTCACTGCCGACACGTTCCGCCTGCATGATAAAGCTGCCGGTTCCGTTCACCGTCCCGCCCGTCACCTTGTCTCCGGCTGCCTTTCCAACGGGCAGTGGCTCTCCCGTAATCATCGACTCATCCACCGGACTCCTGCCGTCAACCACGCTCCCATCGACGGGCACTTTCTCTCCGGGGCGCACGCGGAGCCGGTCACCAACCTGCACCTCTTCCAGTGGCACATCCACTTCGGCCCCCGCTTGGGCGACGCGGCGCGCGGTGCTGGGCGCCAGTCCCAGCAGAGCCTTGATGGCGCTGCTGGTCCGGCTGCGGGCCCGCAACTCAAGTATCTGCCCGAGCAATACCAGAGTGACGATCACCGCGGCGGCCTCAAAGTAGACAGCGACCTGACCTCCGTGACCGCGGAAGGACGCGGGGAAGATGTCCGGCGCCAGCGTCGCGATGGTACTGTAGACATACGCCGTTCCGGTCCCGATCCCGATGAGGGTGAACATATTCAGGTTTCGCGTCTGAATGGATCTCCATGCCCGCTGAAAGAATGGGAATCCTCCCCACAGCACCACCGGGGTCACGAGAAGCAACTGAATCCAGTTCTTCGCTGTGTGGGACAACACTCTCCCCACCGGATCTCCGGGAATCATCGCGGCCATCGCCAGTGCAAACACCGGCACGGTGAAGACAATGGAGACCCGGAAGCGGCGCGTCATGTCCTCGAGTTCCGGGTTCGCCTCCTCAAGCACCACGGCCTGTGGCTCCAGCGCCATGCCGCACTTGGGGCATGTGCCCGGCCCCACTTGACTGACCCCCGGACACATCGGGCAGATGTAAGTTGCACCTTCGGACGTTTGCTGCGTCTTCTTCTCTTGTGGGAGGTATTCCTGCGGGTTTTGATTGAATTTCTCCAGGCAATGTCTGCTGCAGAAGTAGTATGGAGTCCCCTGGTAATCAAAAGAGCCGGCCGCCGACTCCGGCTCAACCTTCATCCCGCAGACTGGGTCTATTCGGCCGCCATTGGTCTCTCCGCCCTTGTGATGACAACAACATTCCTCCATTGTTAATCACCTCCTTCAAGTTGTACCGGTAGCGATTCGGCGCGCCCCCGCGTACTTTTGCACGTAGTATGGATCATCCAGATTGCCAATGGTTACGCGACCGCGGCCGCTGGAAGCGTGGAGGAACTCGTTGCCTCCAACATAGAGACCTACGTGAGAAATGCCCGGTTTGTAAGTATTCGTGAAGAAGACAAGGTCCCCTGGTTGCAGGGCGCCATCGACCTGTTGTCCCAATTTGAACAACTCCGCTGCAGAGTGAGGCGCGACGATACCATGCCGCCGCAACGTTGCGAGAATCAAGCCGGAACAGTCCATCCCGCTGAAGCTTGCCCCGCCCCAAAGATACGGGACCCCCAGGAACTCGCGAGCGGTCTCCAAGAACGGATGCAACTTTGCTTTGGCGCCATGCGCTCGTCTCAATTCCGTCTCCATCTCATGCAGACGGTTTGCGAGGTTCTGCAAGTTGTCCTCAGCGGAGACCACCTGCTCGCCCAATTTTCGCAGTTGATTTTCACTCTCCAGCAATTGCACCTGCCATTGCCTCAACTGCTCGTGAGATTCGCTCGTCGAGGTCGTCGGCATCAACGCCAACGGCTGCAAAGGCGCACGCGCCGCAACGGACTTTGACGATTGAAGGTCCGCATCGGGTGTCGGGGTGCTCTCTCGCCGCGCGGCTTCCAGTCGTTTGGCCGACGCTTCCAGCTCTCCCCGCGAGATTGCTCCCTCGGCGAACAAACGCTCATCGAGGGCATACTCCTCCAAAGCTTTGTCGAGAGCGATTTTGGCAGAAACCGACAGAGTTGCAGGTTCGAGTTGCGCCTCGGTCCTTCCAGGACTGGTTGGGGCGACGAACACGGCGGCAATGGAGAGTAAAAGAATCGGGCGAGACGTCACTGCCTCTCCCCTCTGACCGGCGCGCCGACCGCCCGTTCCAGCATGTCAATCGCGACGTTCTGCTCAAACAGCGCCTGGACGAGGTTGGTCCTCGCCCGGGTCAAGGCAGACAGAGCATCCAGCGGCTCGAGGTTGATGCCTTTGCCTGACGAATAGCGCAGTTGCGCCAGTCGGTAATCTTCCTCGGCAGCCTTAACGGCGGCTTGCGCGGTGGTGATATTCTGCGTTGCGGCGGTGAGTTGCAGCAGCGAAGTATGCACCTGCTTCGTCACGATCAACTTGATTTGCTCCCCGTCCTGCCTAACCTTCTGCACGTCGGCTTTCGCTTCGGCAACCTGCGCCTTGCGCGATCCGCCGTCCAGCAATGGCAGACTGGCTATCACACCCACCGTTACACCGGCATCGTTTCCCGCTCCGCGCTGGGATCGCCAGTCGGTTACCGCGGCGAAGTCGACCTGGGGCTTGAACGCGCTGTGAGCGACTTTGACCTCGGCCCCTGCAGCTTCGAGCCGTTTGGAGACGGCCTGTAACTCGGGCCGTGATTCCAGGGCGAGTTGTTGCACCGTGTCGCCTTCCGGGTTCAAGTTCTCTAACGCCAATTGTTCGGACGGTACAAAATCGGACTTCTGGTCGACACCCATCACGGTCTTCAGGTCTACCCGCGCGATGTTGAGGTCCCGCCGCGCGTCGGTCAACTTCTGTTGTGCGTCTGCCAGGTCGGCTTCGTTCCGCAAAACATTGACCAACGGCACTTTTCCCGCGTCGTACATCGCCCGATCGATTCTTAATCGCTCCTGGTCGGCGTCAACAAGGGCTTGGAAGATGTCCACAACCGCGCGGGTCCACAACACACGACGATAGGCGACCCGTGTGTCCAACTGAATGTCCTGGCGCACGGTCTCCTCGTCGGCCTGTATGGACTCATACAGAGACCGGGCAGACGTGACACGGCTTTTCAGCCGTCCGCCGGTGTAGAGCGGAAAGAGAGCCGTCAGATTTTGGTTGAACGACGCGCTGGGCCCTATCATTTCCATGTCACTCGGCATCACGGAAGACGGCCCGGACAGCATGTTGACACCATCACCCGCGGTGACGTGGCTGGTTGCCGAGCCAATCAGGCGCGTGTCGGCCACGGCTCGGCGCAACCGCGCGCGCGCGCCCTCAACCTCAGCACTCTGGCCTTTTACCATCGGACTTTCCCGAAGGGCCGTTGTGACGGCCTCGTTCAGCGACAGCGGCCCCGACAGGACAAAGCGTTCTCCCGGACTTTGCCCCCAACTTACAGCGGTCCAGCCCAGAAGAGCGAGACCTCCCCATAGACAGATTTGCATTCTTTGCACTTCCTTTCATGATGATTCAACGGTGTTCGCAGGTTGGCTGCGACTTCCCTGCAATGGAGTTTGCGGTCGCAAAGCCCGCTGCCGAAGCTCTTCGGCCCGCTTGCGTTGTGAGGGAGTCAGGATTTGCATCGCGCGCTCCCAATACTCCAGTTTCAGATTCCCATACTCTCTCGAAAACTGAGACACCGGTTCGGCCCGGCGCTGAAGCTCTACGAGATTCCCCTTGCCGGACTTGGCCTCCTCCTCGGCAAACTCACGGAACTTTGTGGCTTCATTGTCGAGTTCTCGTTTCAGAGGACCGGAGAAACGTCTCCAATCTTCCGTCAAAGCTCGCAGCTTGGACTGCTGTTGTGGGGTCAGGTTGAGAGCGCCTGCGCCCTCCAGCAAAACACCCATCTCAGGCGCGAAGCGAGTGGGCGCGGGACCTCCGGGGATCACGCGGCTCTGAACGACCGGAGGCGGCTGCGGCTTCATTGTCTCCTGCCAACGAGAGTACACCACGTAGGCAGAGACCATCAGGGCGACAGCAATCCCCGGCCCGAAGTTGAGCCGGCGGTACCTGCTATTGTTGGTAGACTGCCCAACCACCGTGGAGTCTGGGGAATGTTGCTGATTGCGCGATCTCTTGTTCAAGCTTTTTTCTCGATTTCTGTTGGTTGACAAGGCCTTCTATTGCTGAGCACAATTCGGCGCGTAAACCGGACGCAACTGCGCAATGCTATTCTGACTGAAACGGTTGAACTCGACATCAGCAGCCACGCTCATATCGAGGGTTACAAGGATGGACTGACAGAGCAATATATGCAACGAGCGGTTTTGGAGGGCGCGGTAATCGCAGACTACCTCGACCGAGGGCGCAAACTGCTCTTGCGTTCCCGACGACACGGTTTGGCATCCAAACTATAAGATTCGAAAGTAACGGTGATCAACATGCGTCGATGCTCCAATTGCGACAAGCAAACCGAATTTTGTTTTACAACCAACACCTATACCAGAAAAGATTCCGAGGTGGAAACAGCCAGTCAGATCACTGAATGCATCTCACCGGTATTTGATGCGGCCAAGGGGCTGCACAAATTACCCGCGCCCAGAGTCTCTGTCACCTTCCCCGAAACGGTCCAGGCCAAAGCGGCGTAGCCACTCCCATACACACCCACACCCCCATACTTCTTCACTCCTTCCCCTCCTGCTCCGCCAACTGCGCTGTCAGATCCTGGTCTGTTTCGGTGACCGGCCATTCCCAGTCGCGGTTGAGGAATGCCTTGTTGAGCCACTTAATGAAGTCGTCCACGTACGTGTGCATAATTGGGATATCGAAGAGACTCAGAATCGTTCCAATGATCAGTCCCCCGATGACGACGACCCCGACGGACGAATAGGCATCCATTCCGGTCTTGGGGAAGAAGGCAACGGGTATCATCACGATAATGGTGATGATCGAGGTCATCACAATGGGGCGCATCCTTTGCGGGCAAGCCTCAGTCACGGCCTGGTCGCGCGGGACACCGCGGTCCCGATAGCGCATGATCATATCGATCAGCAGGATGGCTGTCGTGATGTCCATGCCGGTCAATACAATGACCGCCATGATCGACACCGTGGAAAATGCCTGGTGTGTCAGCCATAGAGCCACGAACACACCTGCCATCTCCAGAGGCAGGGAAAAGCCCATTTGCAGCGGTTGCAGGAACCCACGGAACTGGGCTACCAGAACGAGCAGCATGAATATGATCGCCAGCACCAGTCCGGTGAGGAGGCGCCGGAACGAGTCCATCATCTGCGTCATGTCGCCGCGAACTTCCAGACCGTAGCCTGGGGGCCAGTTCAGTTCCGCCATGGACTTCATCTCTATCTCCATCGCGAGGTCCATCGAGGGGGGGCCATTGCGACGATAGTATCCGAGGATCGTGTTGACCCGTCGGATACCGTCGTGTTCGATGACCGTCGGTGCGCGTCGCGGCTCAAGATCTGCGACGCTTTTGAGCGGGACCTGCCTTCCACCGTCGCCGGTGATGTACAATTCCTCCAGATTCTTCGAGGTGGCTCGGCTATCGGGTTTATACCGGACCTGGATGACATTCTGGCGAATGTTGGGGATCCGATAGAATTCGTTCGTAAACCCGCCGCGCAGAGAGTAGTAGGCTTGCTCGGCGATTTCGTTCACGGTCAATCCCAACTCCTGTGCGCGGCTGGGATTCACTTTGACTTCCCAGTCCGGCAGCCCCATGGTCCAACTGGTAGCAACCTGGTGCATGCCGTAGGTATGCTCCGCAATCTCTGCGACTTGCTTTCCCATTTGATCGAGGGTATTGAGGTCAGGGCCGTAGACAATCAACGCGATGGGCGCCTGCGAAGAGGCCATGACATCCGACCCCATTTCCTTGATCTGGAAGCGGCGGATTCCCGGGATGGTGTCCATCGCCTCTCTCTGTACGCCGTCTATTACCTTCCACATGTCGCGCGTCCGTTCGCTCCGGTCGGACAGCGTCAACATAAATGTGGCGGAATTCACGAGCGGCATTGCATAGCCGGTAAAGTAGGTTCCCGTGCTTTCCAGCATGTTCTCAAAGCCCATCTCGATGGAGGCTTTCTCAACCTCAGGATGTCTCAAGATTATGCGCTCAACCTGCTCCACCGCGCGCTCGGTCTGTTCGAAAGACGTGCCTGGCTGCATTTCCAGTATCCCATAGGCTTGCCCTACATCCGCCAACGGCATCATCTCGCTGCCGATGAAGTAGTAGAAGCCGAATCCCACGATGACCGTTGCCAGGATGCGCGCCATGTTGGAAAAGCGATGTTTCAGCATCCAGGCGATGATTTTGGAATAACCCGTCTCAAGTCGGTTCAAGAAATGCTGGAAGGGCATCAACGCATAGTTGTAAAGATATGCGTAAGGTCTAAACCGCAGGTCCTTTTCGCGTTCATCTTCGTGCCGCAACAGATTGGCGCACAACAGAGCGGTCAGGGTGAAGGAGACCAGCATCGAGGCCATCAGACCGAAGATGAGCGGCCAGACCAGCTCGCGAAACATCAACTCCACAATACCGCCGCAGAAGAGCATTGGGGCAAGCGCCAGAACGATCATGAAAGTTGAGGCTATGACGGCCAGTCGCACCTCCGCAATGCCGTCGATGGTGGCTTCCTTTGGGCTCTTGCCCATCCGCAGGTGGCGTTCCACCGAGTGGACATCAATGATGGTGTCATCCACCAGACGGCCAATGGACAAGAGAAGACCGATCAGCGTCCCGCTGTTGAGCGTCATCCCAGCCGCGTGAAGACACAGAATGGCGATCGCCAGAGACATGGGAATGGTAATCAGGGAAATCAGGGTTCCCCGCCACTCCCCCAGGAAGAAGAAGACCACGATGCCGCACAGGAGGATCGCTATCGCCAACTCATGCATCATGTTCTCAAACAGGATGTCCACAAAGTGGGCGTTGCTGTAGGACTCCTCGAATTTGACTCCCGGGTTATTGCTTTCTATCTGGCGCAGAACCTTGTTGACGCCCTGGATCGTCTTCCAGGAACTCGCCCAGGGGTTCTGGAGCACAGCGACCTCGATGGAAGGGATGACTTCCCCCATCGTCCCCGGCTCGTGTTTGAGAAAATGATAAGCGCTGCGTCGCTCCCAGTGGGTGTCGAGCACCCGGGCGACGTCTTTCACATAGACAATCCGCGGGCTTTGTGCCGGTCCCAGTAAAGTGGTTTGTGGTTGGGGGTTGGGGGTTGACGAGGACGCCTGTGAACTTCCTCCCATCGTCCCCATGCCGCTTCCACCGGCGCCGCCAGCGCCGCGCTGGGTGCGGCCGGTGGAAGGATTGACGGCGGCAACGGGATAGTTGAGCACCATGTCTGCGCTGATCGCGCGCGTGTCGAAGCGGACAATAGCCTCGTTGTCTCCAGATGTCAGAGTTCCCCCAGGGCGGCTCACGTTGTATCGGTCGATGGCGTTGCGCACGTCCAGGATGGAAAGCCCGTAGGCTGCGGCTTTCTCCCGATCAACAACCACCTGCAACTGCCGGCGATATCCGCCGAACGGAACAACCGAGTAGACGTCCGGCACGACCTTGAGCCGGTTCACGACCTCGTTATCAGCGAATTCACGTAACCCGACCTTGTCCCAGCCCTTTCCTGTAAGGCTTAGAGTGACAATCGGGATATTAAGAGGATCAATGGGAAGCACCCAGGAAGGTTTCAGGTTGGCGCCGGTCGCGGGCAGGTTTGCCTGTACCACATTCATCAGAGCTTGAACGTCGAAGAGGGCCTTCTTCATGTCAACGCCATACCAGAATTCCAGACTGACAATGGAGAACCCATCCTGTGACGTGGAGCGGATATAGTGGAGGTTCTGGATGTTGACCATCTGCTCTTCGATGGGTTTGCTGATGTACAGCTCCATCTCCTCGGCAGACAGACCGGGCATCATCGACACGACGCCGATCATGGGGCTTTCGACATAGGGCATGAACCGGCGCGGCATGAACTTAAGAGCCAGAACTGATAGCACCACCATGGCGAAGTAGAAGGCGATGATTACATACGGGTGCTCAATCGACCACTTATGGATCAGATGCAGCGGGTTGACGCCGCGACTTTCCCAGCGAGGTTTGTGAACAGAATCAGCCATGTTTCTCTCCAGTAGACAAATCCATCTCTCTTCCGCAGATTTCGCGGATGGACGCTGATCAAGGTTCCTGAATCTGCGCCATCCGCGTCATCTGCGGACAGGGCTGTTTGTAGGAGTCGAATCCTTGCGAAGATTCAGCAGCCTCCACCTCGCGAACCGCAGCAGGAGCCGCCCCCGCTGTGGTCGTGACCCTGAGTCCCGGCCTTCCCTTCCTGCCGGGAAGTCGCCCCGACAGTCTCCGGCACGACCTGGTAACCGCCAGACTCCAGTGCGGCGATCAACTGGGTCAGCGTCGCGTTCCCCTGGGGACCGAATTGCACGAGGACCGTTCCTTCCTTCTCCTGCACTCGGGCGCTTTTGACCCCGGGGGTGGCTTCCAGGGCCTTTACCGCACTCTCCGACGAGGATTCGCTTGAGTTGGGCTTGATCTTCAAGACCAAAGACAGGACGTAGGGTTCCCCGTGCGCATTACGGGCCTTGCCGGCTGCGATCGACATGAACTGGACGTCCGTCTTTTCGGGAGCAAATTGGACAACGGTTCTTTTCTGTTTGAGATCAGTCGAGACCGCCGCAACGCCGGTAACTTTCTTCAGACCGGATTCCAGGTTCGGCACGCACGCGGCGCATCGGAAACCCTCCACCTCGTATGTCGCCTGCTGCGGCTTGGATAAAGCAGACAACACAGCGGTACACATTCCTGTAACTAACACTCCCATCAATGCTAACCTGATATTCATTTCTTCCTCCTTAAGAACACTTCCTACTGACTAACTCCGAGCAACGCCCCACCCTTCGAGTGGCGTTAACCCGTCTTTTCCAGCTTCATGCCGCACTTCGGACAATCCCCTGGCTTGTCTGACTTCACTTCCGGGTGCATCGGACAGGTATACATCGCTTCGGCTTCAACACCTCCTTTACTTACCGGCTCCAAACGCATCCCGCACTTGGGACAGTCGCCCGGTTTGTTCGACTTGACCTCCGCGTGCATCGGGCAGGTGTAAGTCACCTTGGATTTCACTTCCACCCGGACCTTGGGCTTGGGAGGCGCACCGTAGGACTTGTGCGATACAACGGTCGGCTCAAGGCGCATGCCGCATTTTGGGCAGTCGCCCGGCTTGTTCGATTTGATCTCCGGGTGCATCGGGCAACTGTAGACTTTCCCGGGAGCGGTTCTTGACCCCTGAGCGGGTGACTTCATCGCGTGGTCTCCATGGCCGGTTCCCGCTGGCTCTTCCACCGGGGTGACTTGAGGCGGCGCTTCTTCCGAGGGTTTCAGCGTTGCGGGACCCTCTTTCCCCCATGCTGTCGGGAACACGGAATCCCCTTCCTTCAGCTTCTCGTGCCCGGCCCAGATGACCGAGTCGCCTTCGTTGAGCCCCGACAGGACGACCGTCCGCTTGCCATCGGTGGGCCCCAGCGTCACCATCACTCGATGCGCCCGGAACTGGCCGCCCTTGGTCATCGGCTCCAGCTTCATGCTACACTTTGGGCATTTGCCCGGCTTGTCCCGCACAATCTCCGGGTGCATGGTGCAGTAGTACTGCATCTTGCCGGTCTCCTTGCGCCCGATAGCCACCCAGACTGCCGGCTGCTTTTCGGTATAGAAGACACCGGTCGCTTGTGGTGTAACGTGCATAATTGCCTGGTTGGGAACAGTGATAGCCTCCGGAATTCCTCCCGTGGCAATTCTCATCGTGATAAATTCGCCGGGGAGAAAGCGCTTATCCGGGTTGGGTGTGAGCGCCTCAACCACGGCGGTGCGCGCGGTTGGGTCGACAGCGGGGAAGACCGACGTAACCTTTGCGACAATGGGTCTATCGGGGTGTTTTGCGCTGGTCACCATTATACGGTTACCCACCTGAATGTTGTTAAGGTCCTGCTCCGCGACATTGGCTTGCAGTCGGATGGGATCGATCTCAGCAATTCGCAGGATCGGGGTGCCCGGACTGACAAGGACCCCGGGGCTGACGAGCCGCTGAATGACGACGCCCGGCCGAGTCGCGCGGATTTCGGTGTAGCCTCGCACGGTGGTGGCGGCGGTGAAGCCTGCCGCAGTTTGTCCCACCATGGCCGACATCTGCGCCACCTTCGACGATGCGCCCTTCACCTCTGACTCGGCGGAGCGAACCATCGACTTCGTCGCAGTGATGCCCGCCCGCGCCTGATCGACTTTTGCCTGGGTAGCAGAGACTACGGCGCGGTTCTGCTCGATACGAGCCTTCACGCGATCTACCTCCGCCTCGGCTGTTGCGATCATTGTTCGGGTCACATCCACATTGGCCCGATAGTGATGCACGTGAGAGTCCGCGGTTTTGATCATCGCCTGCGCCTTGCGAACCCTTGCCTGAACCTGGTCCACTTTGGCCCTGGCGCTGTCGTGCTGAGCCTTTTCCCGCTGAAACTCCTCCGCCGAAATGGCGCCCTGCTTAACCAATTGCTGTTCCCTCTTAAGTTCTTCGACCCAGTAGGCATAGTCCGCCTGTGCGGCTACGAGGTCGGCCTGGGCGTCGCCTAAATCCGCGCGGGCCGCCTCTGACTCCGCCTCCATCGCGTCAGACTCGTGCTCCATCGCCACGAGTTCTTGACGACTCGCGAGCAGCTTCTTTTCGGCGACAGTCAGTTCCTTCTGCGACTCAACCACCATTGCTCTCGCGCTCTCGACGTCCCGCTGGGCCTCCGATAACATCGCCTGACTTCGGTTGACCTCCGCTTCAGCCTGAGACCGCGCGGCACTGGCTTTTCCTACCTGAGCGGAGGCTTCACGCTGGCCGTGGGCGGCAGCTTCGCGACTGTACGCAGCCTCCCGTTCCCGCGCTCCCAGCTCCACGCTGTCCAGGCGCGCGATCAGTTGTCCGGGCTGCACGCGGTCGCCGGGATAGACCGGCAGCGACACGATCTTGCCGACGACGCGTGGATAGATATCCTCATCGTTCTTTGCGACAACCTGTCCGGTATAGGTGACCGCTGCCTCGAAATCACGACGCGCAATCTTCTCGATGGCGACCGGCGCCGCACCGACAGGAGGTTTCATCGCACTCATATCCATCGCCTGCGCCTCAATCACCGTCATGGAGCCTGGCTTGCGGTACTTCTTGACGACGTGACGTACACCGATCAGAATGACCACCAAAGTCAACGTCCCGACCACAAATTGCCGGTTGAGCAGTTTCCGGGGAGACAGCTTCATCCCTCTCCGGGCGGACATGACAACCCCCAGGAGAACAAGTACGCCTATTCCGAGAAACAAGAAGAGCCGGGATCGCGGGTTTGCTTGCTTCATCCCCGGCATCGCCCTATCTCCTCCGGCGTTCTGCTCCTGCTTGCCCATGTCACTCATGCCTTCGTGGCTGTCCATGTCGCTGCCCGACTGAGCGTGCACGGGAGCCAGCCACACCGTCCCGCCGGGGTGCGGAGCCCACGCTGTCAGGAGCGTCAGGCACAGACTCATCAGAGCAACCGTTATCCTGTCGGATTGACGCGCCGCCTCAAGGAATCTCTCACCTCCGCGGAGAGACTTGGTCGTTTTCTTACATTGATGCTTCAACATCGTTCTTTCCTCCCTGCGTACAATCAAAGGGCAGTGGGTTGAGTCTACTCCTCATGCAGGTGCAATGAGAAAAGAGCACTCGATCCGAGAGGAGAGGTGTCCCCTCCCCAGCACTGCTAATGGTCCTCGTCGTGTCCATGGCCCTCGTGGGCATGGCCAATCTTAGCTTCCAAGAACATCCCGCATTCCGAGCATTTTCCTGGTTTGTCCCGTTTCACTTCAGGATGCATGGGGCAGATGTAAGTGACCTTGGTTCCTTCCGGCGCTTTTGCCTGGAGGAACATTCCGCACTTTGGGCATTTCCCCGGCTTGTCCTGCTGGACGTCGGGATGCATCGGACACGTGTACGTGATATTCGCGGCGTCCGTGCCACTTTCACTGCCGGATTCCGGCGTCGCTGCCGGCGCTTCCGGCGGAGTCGCCATCGGAGGGGGAGCCACTCCCCCTTCTGACGACAAGTTGCTGCTGTTCTTGCTGCACCCCCACAGGGCGAAAGCTGCGATTCCGAGCAGCAGTCCCAGGATTGTTACGCGTTTCAACATCTAACCTTACCTCCAATCAAGTGTTTCCCTCGGCGGGATTCATCCATTCACATCGCGGGCGGCGGTCTCTTCGTTACCTTCGGGTGCATCCCGGAATTACGGAAAAGCGGATACATCGATTTTGTCGCCGTAGGATAAAGCTCCAGCTTTGTCAGTGGCAGACCTCTTTCCCGCAATTCCAATGTGTATCTGACAAAGCTGGAGCTTTATCCTACGGCAATCTCCGTAATTCCGGGATGCACCCTTACCTTTTGCGTATCAGTGAGTATGTCGATGGCCACCTCCTTCATCGCCCTCGTGATGGTCGGGAGAGGGAGTGGCGGTTTGGTGATGTTCCTCCGCCTCGGCAGGCATTTCAGTTTCCGCAGGGGTTTGCATGTTCTCGTGGTGACCGCCGGGAGACGCGCCACCGTGGTGATGAAACACTTCTTCAGCAGGCGCCACGAGGGGCACGGCGATTCTAACGGCCGCCCCCTCAACGAACACCATGCGGCTCCCAATATCCGCCGTTTGCAGGATCAGCAGCACGGTGACGGCCAACACGGCCACGAACGCCCACATACCTTTGGGTTGCGACTGACTCTGCCAAAAGCTCCAGAGGGTGAGGGCCCCCGCAAGCCCGAGGGTCATCCATCCTACTGCCTTGTGCGTTTGCATCATGGCATGTATCGTCGCATTGTGAGGGAAGGACTCCTGCGCCCCCAGACCAGTCAGAAAAGCAAGCAAAACGCCCGCAGTGCCCAGATAAAGGCACGTTCTGCCAGCGCCCGAGAAGAACGGTTTCTTCAGAACCGCTCCGAGAAAGTATAGCAACAGTGCGCTGGGGAACAGCGCGATAGGGAAATGAACGAACATGGGGTGGACATTGTAGACCTCCCGAATTCCCTGAAAACCCAAGTGACTGAAATTCATGGCGTCGCTCCTTCGTTCTCAATGCATCATACGGGGGATTCGAATTGCCAGACCATCCCCTCAGGGACATATCCTGAAGGAAAGCTGCGTGGGCCGCCGCCTGCGGTATGCGCACGAAGTGCGGTGGGATAGTGTCTATTTATCGTTCATCCCCTGCGCAAATCGTTGCAGGTTCTGGATTAGACGGTTTGAGGAGGGGCGCGAAGGCGCCTGGGTTGTTTAGTGTTGGATTGCAGGAGTAAATTGGGATGTTGAGCAAGTGCGAGCGCGGGCCCTATTTGGGGGACGATGAGAATGGGCCCGGGGACGTGTGCGCCGACGCTATCGTTCGTCCGTTCACATACGCGCTTCTCGGGAAGGGGATAGCACTCGTCGAGAGGGGCCCGGGGGGAAGCCTTCAGGGCGCAACCGCAATCTTTCCCTGGGGAGGCGGCGGAGTCGCAACAGCAAGAGCCACCGGATCCCGAACTCGGGCAACGCACTGAGACGGCGCGTAATTGCCCATTTTCCCTTGGGCAGCAGAGGCGCATCGGCGCAATTACTGCCACCGATGCCACCCACACCAGCAGCAGAAGCAACGCCGTTTGCGCCCTGATTCTACAATTGCCTTGCAGGTTCATTCTGTTTTCTCTCCGAGTGACTTCCGACCATAGTATGCGCTATGAATGCTCAACTGTCAAGCGCCACAAAACATCCGGGTGCAAGTCAGATTTGTGAGAATCCACCCCAGCCGGAACCATAGGCGCCTATAATTTCGAAACCGACAGTGATTGTGTAACGGAGTTCGCGGTTTGTCGGTCCTGAGTGAGTTCATGCAACAACCCCCATCCTCGAACCCTTTGGGTTCGCGAACCCTTTGGGTTCGAGGATGGGGGTTGTTACTGTCCCCTTTCACTCGCGTAAGTCTTTCCAACCTCTCGTTTACGCCTGCCCGGCCCCAGGGAGCTGATTGCCACCACGCATCACAAATCTTACTTACACCCGAAACATCCGGGTGCAAGTCAGACTGGTGGCAGCCGACATTCCCGTAAGGGCGTTTCGCGGTGGGCGCGTCGGCCTGCCCGGCCAGGGAGACCGTCCCCCATACAAGGCATCTTTCACTCCACTGCCGCCATATCATTGGTGACGACGATACGACCCAGCCGGGCGTCCTTCGACAACTCGTCCAATGTCAGTTCATGGCGGCCTGCGGTGAGTTTGAGGACGGCTACCCGAACCCACGCCCATGTGCCGGCGGATCCCTCCAAGTCGCCGACCGACTTGCCATCAACCTTAAGGATGGCGAGTTGCCCTTTTCCTGCGGCGCGAACCCAGATCGCGAAGCCACCTTCGTGGGGAATGTCTATTGTCCACGTCGCGCTTCCAGGTCCGCGGAGATATTCGCGCTGAGGGGGGCGTCCGTTCGAAGCAAGTGACGCGCCGGCGGCCAGCGTTGCCTGCTGCACATCCCCGCGGAGATACGCGCCACTGTCTTCCGTGGATTCTGTTACGCGAGACAGAGACACATCATCGAGGTACAGTTCCGCCTCCACCGCCTCGCGTGAGTTCGTGTTGAGTGCGAGGTAGTTCCCTGTATTCCATTCGGGGATAGTCCCGTCCGCAGACAGTTTCTGCCAGGCGCCCATGCGATTCAGGTCGTAGGCATTGGTAATCTGTCCGCCGCGTGAGCCGTGAACGTCTCGGTAGGTGACACGCAGCGATGGCGCTGGGGTGCCGGGGCTGAGCTTGTCAACTCGCAGCCAACAGGTGAGACGGTAGTTCACTTCGGGTTTCAGCCACGTGATCTCCGTCGGGTCCCCGCCAGTATCGTAGCGTGTGTTGAAGTATTCGTTTTGTCCCCTCAACCGGCCGCGCCACATGAGGGATGCCGCGCCGGAATGCTTCACATTCGTCGTGCGAACCATCTCCCCGCCGCGCGGCGTCCATCCGGCGATATCTTCTTCAAAGTCCGGGTTGGGGACATTGGTGGGCAGCAAGCGACGCGCGGGGTTCTTTAACTCAGCCTGAATTTTCGCGAGGTACGTGGCGAAAGGACTGCCGGGCAGTCTTGCGAATTGATCCAGTCCCTGCACCAGCGAGCAGAGAGAATAGGCGCTGTGTTTTCCCACACCGCCGATCGTTTGCCAGGAAGCCGCGAGGGACTGCCGGAGAATCTGGTTGATTTCTTCGTTCTTCATCCGTTGAGCGCCGAAGGCAAGCCCTTCCAGCATGATGGCGATGGAAGCCGGCCCCGCTCCCGATTCCGGGCAAGAGGTGTAGTGGAAACCCATTACGTCCGGTTCCCACATAGTATCGATGATGAACTTTGCGATGCCGGTGATGGCTTCCGCGGCTTGCGGGTCGCGGGTGGCATCGTAGTACATCTTCAGCCCCGTCATCAGAACGCCCAGCATAAAACCCGCTTCGCCGAAGTGTTTCTTTTCACAGTTGCAGTGGCCGGTTGGCAGTTCATGATAGTAGAAACCGCGACCTCCGGTGGCCGCTGACTTCTCCTGCACCTTCCGCATCATCAGACGCGCTGCGTTAAGGTAGTACGGATCCCGCGTCGCGTTGTAGGCGCCCATGACGAGAATGGTCATCCAGCCTGGCTCGCGGGCGTTGCCGAAGTCGAAGTTGGTCGTCTGCGGTCCGGCAGCCCAGTCGGAAATCAGCTTCGCCGTCTCCCAGGATCGTCGGTCGCCTCCGAAGAGGAAGTGCTCGCAAAGTCCCTGTGCCCAGATGTGTCCTCGATTATCCGACCACCCGGTACCGGCGTATCCTTTCATGTCCTTATACTTGTTGTCGTAGTAGCCCGCGGTGTGACCGATGGAGTGAATCCACTGCTGGCCGACGCGACGATCGTCGGTGGCGTGGTGACGCGTGTCCACGTCGCCTTCGTGGAGGGCCGCCTCTGCGGCGCGGTGGAAGAACACCGCGTCTCCCGTTCGAGCGAACTGGGTCAGCATGGCGTGGGCCATGTCGTATTCCAGATTGCCCCAGTTCCATGCGCGTTCGCCGTACCAGTCGCCGAAGTTCATTATTCCGTATTCACGCTGAGCGGCGCGTCTCCCGAGCACGTTCTCGGCTGTCGCTTTCAGCGCCTCGTCATAGCCGGGGAATTGATCCCGCGCGGCCACCGCCAACCCACGCAATGCGCCGGTCTTCTCGATGTAGTCCGGCGGACAGGAAGCCACCGGCGGGTCGCCAACAAGTGAGTCTGCCTCTGGCAATGAGGCTGGTGCCAACCACAGCGTGTGCGTCTTGCTGAATCCCTGCCGGAAAGCGTAGTTGCCGTCGCGCAGATGGAAGTAGAGCTTGTCTTCATCGAGCCGACCTGCGTAGAAACCCGCGGGCAATGCCGGACAAATCCCAAGCGCCAATCCTTCCCCGGTGGCGCCCACGGACTTCGGATACTGCTCCCAGCAGTGGCGCACAAGCAGCCGCGCCCCGCCGCACTTGACCCCGCCGGCGAGACGCTTTCCCTTCCCAGTGCCCGGTTCCACCACCCATTCGCTGTCTTCCCTCTGGATGACCCGCTGCCCCGTGGTCAGTGTCAGCGGCGCTCCGTCGGTGAAGACTGTTGGTTGACCGATCAGTCCATCGAAGCGCAGATCAAGCTGACGGAAGGAGGTCATCTCCTGCGTCGTGATGTCATTGGCAAACGTGTAGTCGCAACGAAGGTAGGGCTTCCCCGCAAACGCGTACCACCGCATCACGTATCCGAAGTGGGACTTGCCATCCGTTGACCGGTGGTGCCCGTCGATGCGAACAACGGTCCGGATTGGGCCCTGCTCCTCCACGACCACAGATTCTGGTGTGGCGGAATAAGTGACGCCGTCTCCGGCAATGAGCGCGGCGCGCGGCAGTGGCATGTCCTGTGTTCCGAGTCGAACGATTCCTGTCCCGTCCG
Organism: Armatimonadetes bacterium CG2_30_59_28; assembly: GCA_001872605.1. Lineage (GTDB taxonomy): Bacteria > Armatimonadota > Abditibacteriia > CG2-30-59-28 > CG2-30-59-28 > CG2-30-59-28. Next base: position 59,231 of record MNXM01000153.1, read on the forward strand.
TCCGCCCTTCGATGGAAGCCGATGCGCCAATAACCCGAAACGACTTACCTTCAACCTTCACCGTCGCGTGAGGCGTGGGTGATGTTGGGCGGACTTGCCGCCCGTACTCAAGGGTAACCTTGCTGTCTAACTTGGGGGCAAGGAAGGAGACCCGCAACCAACAGATGCTGCCATCATCGTAGCGGGAAACCACTTCCGGCTGGAACGACAATGCCCCCCCATCGCTCACCAACCGGAGCGCCTGCGCAGAGAAGACAACACCACGAGCGAAGGGAACACCGACGACCACGGGAGGAGAATCCAGCTTCCATTCGCAACGATCGATCTGGAGCGGAATTCTGCCCGAGGCAGTCGCAGCGAGGAGAGTCGTTCGCGGCAGTGAAACGCTGCCCGTCTCCGTGGTCACTTCTTTCCCGGCCGCGTCGGTGGCGTGGACGCGGTAGTAAAACGGTTTGCCTGCCTGCCAGGGAACGTCAGCCCGATGGTTATTGGCAAAGCCGCGGCCTGATTCGCGCGCATTAGTTGAGCCGCGCAGCGAGGAGGAGTCTTCCTCAACGCGTTCGCCCAGCGTCGGCGCGGCGCCATATTCCACCCACCCCTTGCTGGGCACGCGGGTGGTCCACCGTACCTGCGCAATGGGGCCGGTTCCTGTCTCGATGGCCCTTGTTGCAAGATCATCGACAGTCCAGTCCTGGGCTTCGCAGATCGGCGAACCGCCGGACAAAAGCAGCAAAACTACCAACACTCCTGATCGGGTATGCATCGCCCGCAAGCCTCCCGTTTTTTTCTCAAGTTCATGGAGTTGCTTGTTCGTTACACTCTCCGGTGGGAAACTCGGCTGTTTAGAGTAGTTGCCTGAACCGGTCGATGGTTAGACCGGCAGGCATCCTGCACTATCCCAGCCATGGTGAGAGCGTCCACCGGGTTGGCTCGAGGGATCGTAATAATGCGGTCCCCATCGGTCATGACGATATGCTTGCCTTGCCTGGCAATCCAAAATCCAGCTTTCTGGAAAGCGCCCACGGCGCAGAGGTGATTGACTCCTGGCAGCTTGGGCACTGCTCACACCGCGACTTCCACATAACGGAATTCTTGGTTCTCCGCCAACTCCTCGACGACCTCGAGATATTCAGCAATGGCCGCACGCATGTTCTCCAAGGCTTCATCTTCGGTATTCTCCTGAGACCAGCAACCGGGAAGCCCGGGACATCGCACAGCATATCCCTCGTCCGTATTGAAGATGTTCACCTGTCCATCAACCTCCTCACGATCCTGCACGCTTCTGCGACGCGGTCTTTCATGGAACCGTTGAGGGGGTTGGTGTCGCGAAAGATCAGTTCCACGAAATTATCCTTGGCGATGTCGAGTGTCTCCCGGATATGCGCCTCGAATGCGGCGGCGTCGAAAGTTGGACTGCAGAGCTTCAGCGGGTGAGGTTTGCGGGAGAGCACGACGTTCCTGCCGACGGACGCGGCGATGGACTCCTGATCGCACCACGGCGACACGGTCACTTTGCGGAGGTTTTGGAACTGCTTCAACACCGGCCACTGAGCGTGGACTGGCTCGCAGCACCCGTAGTAGACCAGTCCGTACCGGTCGGCGGTGCGTCGCTGGTAGGGGTGGATGAACTCGCCGTACTGCTCCGCGGAAAGCCCAACCGATTCCTGCGCCTCGTGGAATCCCCAGCAATCTTCGGGAGAGAAACGATCACCCCCGACGACTGACCGTCGGGGCAGCTCATCGGTGTAACCGCAACTGCCGGACCCGACATAGAATTCGCCGTGGTTGGGTGTGATGAGCTTCTCGGCTTCCAGCCAGTTAAGGAACTCAATTGATTCCGTGGCGATGAAATCGAAGAATTGGTGGACGTTCTCCGGCTGCTCGATCATCGCCACATAGAAGTTGTCCATGCCCATCCATGTCACGGCCTTGTGGGCGAGGCCGGTTCCTGCACTGAGCGTGTGGGGACCGATGATTTTCACCGGCAGGAGATCGCCAAACGCTTTCTCCGCCATTTCGACCCGTCGGTAGGTTTCCTCGCGGTTCACCGAAAACTCGTCACGCCGCAATTGCTTCAGCCCATTCGCCAAGTCGGCCAATGGTTCGTTGGTTGCGTAGCCGAGAGGCCGCCCGGTGGAGTCGGGCACTTTTTTGATTTTGAGGTCGGGGCACATGCTCGGACGCGAAACCTGCCAACTCACGCCGCAGTATGGTGGGAACACCCGGTCGTCATCGATGAGCCGGTGGTTGGTGATGGCGTGCAGCAATTCCAGTTCCATGTCGCGTTCCACCTCGCCCTCGCACCGAGTAGGAGGTGTCAGGTCCGCAAAAAACGACCCGTTGTCCTCGATCTGAAACGGCACGGTTCGTTCTTGCAGGCGGTTGCTCAGCCGCCAGATTTCACGCCGGGCGTTCATGGTGTCGCTGTTGACAATCGCGGCATACTCCGCGGCGAGAGAGCGGAGACGGTTGCGGTCTTGGTATGAGGTCATGGTGTTCCTTCTCTATGTGATGGATGGAGGGGCGAGCGGGGGGGCAGAAAATGGGATTCTCTTACCTCACCCTCATGAACATGTTCCCCGGCAGTCTGCGCGCGTAGCCTTTCATCTCGAGCATCATGAGGGAGGCGTTGACTTCGGCAGGTGTAAGTTTAACTGCGCGGGTGATATCGTCGACATGCTTTTCTTCCCGGCCCAGTCCTCGCAGAACGGCAGTCTCGTTGGGTGAGAGGTTGGCGGCCTCCTGCGGTTCCTTTTCTTCGCCGAAGTTGAGGGACGTCTGTTCTTCCTCCAGTCCAAGGGCGCGAAGAATATCATTCGCATCTTCAACGAGGGTGGCGCCTTCTTTGAGAAGCCGATGCCCGCCACGGTTATTGTTGAGCGTCACGTTGCCGGGGACGGCGAAGACTTCCCGCCCCTGCTCCAACGCGCAGTCGGCAGTGATGAGCGCCCCGCTGGCGTCGGGCGCCTCGACGACGACCACGCCCAACGACAGGCCGCTGATGATTCGATTCCGGGCGGGGAAGTGCCATTTCTCCGGCGTCGTTCCGAAGGGAAGTTCGCTGAGCAGCGCTCCTCGTGTCACGATCTCTTCTCGCAGCTTTGAGTTGGCTGCGGGGTAATTAGCCTCCAGCCCGCAACCGCAGACTGCGATGGTTCTTCCCCCGGCGCGTAAGGCGCCGCGATGGGCTTCCGTGTCCACGCCCAACGCCAGACCAGAGACTACCGTAACGCCGTAGCGCGATAGGTCGGCCGCGAGTCGCTCGGAAATGATTCGCGCGTAGGTGGACGCGCGGCGTGTTCCCACGATGGCGACGGAGCGGAACTCGTCTGACTTCAGTTCTCCCCTAACGAAGAGCAGCGGAGGAGGGTCGTGGATTTCCTTGAGTTGCTGGGGATAGGAGGAATCATCCCATGTCACCATCCGGATGCCCAGCTTTTCCATGAGGCTGAGTTCATTGTTCCAGTCGGTCTTTGCTGCCACTTCACGGATGGCGTCAACATTCTCCCGGGTCACGCCCTCAACACGGAGGAGGTCGGACTGTGGAGCTCGAAGAACTTCTGCGGGAGAACCGAAGCGGAGGAGCAGCGCGCGTTGCTTTCGCGGAGAGAGGTTGAGCTTGTTGAATTGAAGCCAGGAGTTGCCCATGGGTCGATGCGGACTCTCCGTGTCCGGTAGACTTTCGCGACCGCCGCCATTGTCCGCGTTGCCTCCGGGATTAGGGGAGAGTTACTCTGTGGACTTCTCGCCTTCCGAGAGCGCCTGCGGCGTAGCGACCGAAATCTCGCCCTCAAGCGCGCTCGCGGCCTCCGGGGCACGGGAGAGTTCGAGAACTTTCAACGTAAATTCGTGAATGCGCCCCTCGTAATCCTGGAGGCTCTTCTCGACGTGGCGAAGCCGGTCTCGCGTCTCACCAATCTCAAGTTCCTTTGCCCGCAGTTGCTTCCTGAGAAACCGGCTGCCTTTCAGCGAACAAAGCCACGAGATCACAGCCGAGGCCACGGCGCTCCCCAATATCAGCGCCCAGACGGGAACGGCCACAGCCTTGTAGCCGTCCCCGTAAAATAGCCAGTCGAAAAAACCAGCGGGGACAATCTGGAAGTCGATGCTGTTGCCCAGATTCGCCCATGCAAAGAAAGCAAACACAATCGCCAGTAGCAGCGCAAGAACAAATCCCATCTTGTTTTCCTCCCTGTGGAAGTGATCGTTGGGTTTCCGTTTTTCCTGTATTGGGTGCGTTCCTAAAAGGGCATCCCTATGCCCGGCCCTGTATCCGTCGTTGTGGAGGTCTTTCCCACGGCGTCCGGTGGCGGCAGTTGATTGTTGATGATGAGCTTGTACTGGCGCAACAGTTCGTTGCCACGCCAATCCTTCGCTGAAAGTCCGATGGTGTATCCTCCGTCTGCGATGGCCCGCATGGCAACACCGGGAACGACCTGGGGACCAAGGCTCGACTCAACGATTCCCTCAACGGAGTTGTAGACCAATTCCTTTGGTTCGTCGTTCATGGTCAGCCCGATGGACGACGGATCGACGCCGCTGCCCAAGTCCGTCAGTGTAACCGAGAAGAGAATGGGCGGGACACCACGGAGTTGCGGAATCGGGTCCGGGTCGGAAGGCGTTGCTGGATCGAACGAATAGTAGACCATGGCTCCGTCGCGGGCTTTCAGTTTGACACGCGCATCTGTTGTCTCCGGGGCCGCGAGGTCCATTCCCCAAGGCTTGAAGCCGTAGAGAGCGCCATTGTCGCCAACGATGTAGAGAGACCCCCTCGATACCGTGGGCGACGCCGCCACGTGATTCCCGCCCTTGGAGAGCCACTCAATGCGGTATTGCCAGAGGGTCTTTCCGTCGTCAGCACTGAGCGCCAATACAAGTCCCTTCGTTGTACCCACCAGAATCGTGTTCTGCACAATCGTCGGAGTGGACAGCACCGGCAATCCAAGGTTGACTTTCCATGTTGTTCGTCCCGATCGCGCGTCGATCGCGTAGAAGTCTCCGTCCTTGGTTCCCACATACACGTTGCGGTCATCCATGGCCGGAGACGAAAGAATCTCCCCGTCGGTTGAGATTCTGTGCTGGACCCTTCCGGTTCGCCGCCGCAGGCCAAACAACAGCTTGCCGTTCGTCAGCCAGATGTAGTCTTCCCCGATTGCAGGCGACGACGACTTCTGTCCACCTCCGGGGATAGGCGTTCTCCAATAGGGCTTGCCGTCTGCTTCAGCGCAATAAAGATTGCCGTCGCTGGAGAGAAAGTAATAGTAGCCGTCACGGGCGGCCGGCCCTGAGATGACATCTCCGCCTGTAGAGAACTTCCATTCCAGCGCGCCGTTGGCCGCCGTGAGGCAATAGACGTTGTTGTCATCCGAACCGAAGACGACCTTGCCGTCATGGAACAGGACATGACTTCTCAAGAGACCACTCGTGGGGAACATCCATACCACCGCGCCTGAATCCGCCTGAAATGCGTACAGCATAGAGTCGGTGGACGGCACAAAGAGCAGCCCGTCTCCCAGGGCCGGTGTGGCGCGGATAGGTCCCTCCACTTGCTGCCACCACACGATGGACCCGGCTTCGCCGTCCAGACAATAGACGTATCGCTCGGAGAAAAAGTACGTCCGGTCGCCCTGAGTGAGAGCCGAGACGGGATTCTCAAAAAAAGGCTTGGAGGAGTGTTTCCACATGAGCGCGGGGGGAAGAGAGAGGGAATCTTTCGCTTCACCGGTCTTGGGAGAATCGCCCTTGAACTGAATCCAGTCCGACCCAGTTGACTCGACGGCGACGCTCTCCTGGGCCCGGCCTACCGGCCCAAACAGAATGAGTTCCGGGATAGCCATGCTCAGCGTCAGAGCCAGCGCCCCACATGTGGGCCATCGTGATTGCGTTTGAGTCAATTTGTGAAATGACATCAGGTAACCTTTTCAGAGACAGGAGTCACTGTCGCGTCCATGCGTGCAGCGCATTCTATGCTCAACGGGAGCCTTATGTCAATCCCAAAGCTCCGGAATTGAGATTCCAGCATCGCGGTGGATGCTCCCAATTTCATATCGGAGCATCCGAAACCGAGGTCGTTCTTATGCCGGAATTTCAGTTGCCGAAGAGACGCCTTAATCGTCGTCAATTTCGACTTGGAGCCGAATCTCCCGAAGAACGGACGCCACTTCCTGGCACTTCTCCTTATCTCCACAGTAGGCTATCGCGCGACCGCGGGTATGCGCTTCGTATGTGATCTGCTCGGCTCTCTCCAGCGCACAGCCTGTGGCTCTCTGCACCTGACGGACGACATCATCGAAGGAGTGCCAGTCGTCGTTGTAGATGACGACACTCCAAGGATGTCCGACGCCGGTGCCGGTATCTACGTCTGCACGCTCAATGGTCTGAACTGGCATCTATTCCATTCTCCCCTGGCGCGATGCTGACATTGGCCACGGTCCTGATCCGGTATCGTTCTCATCTTCCCCGGGGGGTGTCTCGCCCGAGGCGCATTTGTCGTGCGCGGCCTCAAGTTTGTCGATGAGCCTGCTTTCGGCCAGAGTCACAAAAGATGATCCAATGCCGACATACCCTCCCGTGGCGTCCTCCGCCCACGTCAGCAGTATCTTCAATTCCTGAACACCCAGATCGACTTTCATCCACGTAACCCCTCACACAGACCCCAACCCCGGAAACCTCCTGCCGCGCCGTCAGGCAATTTGACCAACATGAGTATACCCGATCCTGTGAGACCGTCAATATTCTACCCGCGCGCCTATCAATGGTCTTGGACAAGAGCGCGTGAAATCCTCTTTCCCGGTTGACATTCTTGCCCGGAATGACTATGATTCGTGCACTCTCAGCACAGGGGGAATAGCGATGCCCGAAAACGACTCTTCAGTGAACGAGTTGAAGACGGAACGCAGGATTTCCGCGAAAGACTTCATGCGACTTTACGTCGTGTGCGGGTTCGTCACTCTCGCCGCGTGGATTCTTGCCTTCAGCACTTCATCCACCTCTTGGAGGTGGATTGGTTTACTCATCGGCATTCTCGCGGTGCTCTTCGCGGTCGTGTATGTGAAGCTGCAAGTATTGAACACTCTCTACCGGGTGTACGGAGATCGCGTTGAGATCGAGTCGGGAATCCTCACCAAGAAAATCGAGAACGTTGCGCTCTTCCGCATTCGGGACATCGGCTTGAAGCAAGGTTTTCTCGGGCGGATACTGAACTTTGGGGATATCAGTCTCGCGTCCACCGACGCCAGCGCGCCTCAGATGGTGATTCGAGGAGTGGATCAGCCGCGAGAGCTCTACGAATCGCTGCGGGAGCTGATTTCTCAATCCAAGGCTGAGCACAAGACGATGATCATTGAGGGCGACGCCGACCAATTGAACTGAGAGTGCGCAAACCTCTCCCGCGCGGTTGCTCATGGAAACGCCCTCCTGTCTGACAGGAGGGCGTTTCAACATGAGCAGCGCTGCATAACCGGCTCGAGCATCAGATGTCGAAGTACAGCGCGAATTCGTGCGGATGGGGCCGTAGTCGCACCGCGTCTACCTCGTGCTCCCGCTTGTAGGCGATCCAGACGTCGATGAGGTCCTTGGTGAACACGTCGCCCTTCATCAAAAAGTCATGATCCTTCTCAAGGGCGTCGAGCGATTCCTCGAGACTCCCCGGCGTCTTCTTGATGTTCTTGGCTTCCTCGGGTGGAAGGTCGTAGAGGTCCTTGTCGATGGGCGGACCCGGATCGATCTTGTTCTGAATCCCGTCGATCCCGGCCATCAGCATGGCCGCAAAGGCAAGGTAGCCATTACACGATGGATCTGGGCAGCGGAACTCCACTCGTTTCGCCTTGGGCGACTGAAAGTACATCGGAATCCGGACACACGCCGAACGGTTACGCTGCGAATAGACGAGATTGACCGGTGCTTCGTATCCGGGGACCAGGCGTCGATACGCGTTCGTTGTCGGCGCGGCAAAGGCAAGCACGGCGGCCGTGTGTTTGAGCAGACCCCCGATGTAATACCTCGCCATGTCGCTGAGTCCGGCGTATCCCTTTTCGTCGTAAAACAGATTTTCGTTGCCCTTCCAGATGCTCTGGTGACAGTGCATTCCGGAGCCGTTGTCCTGGAAGATTGGTTTGGGCATGAATGTCGCCGTCATGCCGTGTTTGCGGGAGATGTTCTTGATGATGTACTTGAAGATCATCAGCCGGTCGCCCATGGTAACCAACTTGTCATACTTCATGTCGATCTCGCACTGCCCGGCGCTGGCGACCTCATGGTGGTGGACCTCCACTTCAACGCCCACCTTCTTAAGTGTCAACATCATCTCGGAGCGGATATCCTGGAGAGTGTCCATCGGTGGGACGGGGAAGTAGCCTTCCTTGTGGCGAACTTTGTAGCCGAGGTTGGGCCCCTCATCCCTTCCGCTGTTCCAGATTCCCTCCCGGGAATCCACCTCGAAAAACGCGAAATTTGGGCCGCTGTCAAACCGGACGTCGTTCAGGATAAAGAACTCCGGTTCCGGACCCCAGTATGACTCCTCGCCAATCCCGGCTTGCTTGAGGTAGTTTGCGGCTTTCTGCGCGACGAACCGTGGGTCCCGACTGTATGGCTCCAGCGTCATGGGGTCCTTCACGTTACAGATGATCGCGAGAGTCGGGTACTCCAGACAGGGATCAATGAACGCTGTCTCCGGGTCTGGCGCCAGAAGCATGTCGCTCTCCTGAATATGCTGGAACCCACGGATGCTCGACCCATCAAACCCCGCTCCTTCCTCGATGAACTCCTCGGTGAACGCCTCCACCGGAATGGAGAAGTGCTGCCAAATCCCCGGAAGATCTGTGAATCGTAGATCCACTATCTGTGCCGCCGCCGCCAGGGCAACTGCATCTTTGGCCGTCTTGGGCATTTCCTACTGACTCCTTTCAGAAATATAAATGGTTAACCGTTGATGGACAAGGAGGCGGAGCGACGAAAGGGAGGTCCATCGACCATTCGCCCTCAAGCATTCCAACTCACAGAGCGTCCGCCCCGCGATCACCGGTCCTGACGCGAACGGCGTCCTCCAGCGGAAGCACGAAAATCTTGCCGTCCCCGATCTCTCCCGTTCGGGCGGCCTTTGCGACACAATCCGCGGCCGCCTCCAACTGGTCATCGTCAACAACAATCTCCAGTCGGACTTTCGCAAGCAGGTCGATGGTGTATTCCGAACCACGATACCGCTCGACGTGCCCCTTCTGCCTTCCGCAGCCGCGCACATCACTGACCGTCATTCCGGAGATGCCAATCTCTGACAGCGCGCTCTTTACGTCTTGAAGCTTGTGGGGACGGATCACCGCAATCAGCATCTTCATCTCTCTGAACTCCTCGCAGGATGGCCGGTCTCCGAACTTCCGCATGTCTGCGTTTCAGGATTTCGCAAGCGGTTCGCGCCAGAACCACCCAATAAATTACTCTCAGTGTGTTTCCTGTAGATTTCGTGTCAATTAAGTCGGCGTAAATTTTCAGAAGCATCAATTTTCTTTTCTCCGCTGCTTCTCAATGGTCTCATTGATCCAACAGATCGCGGCGAAGGCGCTGGGCCAGCCGTTAGTGGTCACTGCGAGTATCCCTACGTGAACCAGTTCTTCCGGGGCGAGGCCCGCTTTGAGCGCTCTCCGGGTATGGGCGTTCACCGCTCCTTGTCGTCCCGAGCCGATGGCAATTGCCAGTTTGACCAACCGCTGAGTCTTCTCATCCAGGGGACCTGCGCACGCGATCGCTGCGCCGAGATTATTGTATGCTTCCCACACGTCCGGATAGGCTTCGGCAAACTTCGCCAACACGCCCGGCAATTCCTGCTTTTCCATGCTGCACCTCCTGTAATCTTGGACTGACATTGTAGCAAGTTCTTCCCCAACCGGCGAGGCGTAATCTCGCACCTGTGCTATAATCGGGAAAATTTTTGGGACGTGTAACTTGTGAATGCGATTCTGTTGAAGACGGCGCTTGTCGGAATGGGCGGGTTGATCAGCCAGAAATTCCCCTCCGCATTCCCCTGGGGAACGTTTGCTGTGAATGTTTCGGGATCTTTTGTGCCGGGGTTTTCATGGCGGTGGCCACGGAGCGATTTGTCGCCCGCCCCCACTTGCGTACATTGGTTGCCGTAGGTTTTCTGGGGGCCTATACTGCATTCTCAACTTTTGAGTTTGAGAGTCTCAAGCGAACCGAGGCGGGAAGCTGGGGACTGGCGTCCGCAAACATGATTCTCAGTATTGCGGCTGGACTGCTGGTCGTCGTCGGTGAGAGCGACCAATGGCACGGCAGCCCACTCTTCAACGCCATCGTCCTGCGGTGCAGAAAGAAAGGGATCGCCGGAACCACTGTGCTGCGGGGTATTGAGGGCTACGGCGCTAACTCTCGCATTCACACCGCGCACATTCTACGCCTGTCCGAGGACCTGCCGGTGGTGGTAGAAATCATCGACCTCCCTGAAAAAATCCAGAAGCTGTTACCCATCCTTCACAGTATGGTGACTGAGGGTCTCACTACGCTCGAAGACGTGCATGTGGTGAAGTACGTGCATTTACCGTGAGTTACAATCACCTGCGCCCATGAGCAATTCCGCAGAACTGTTCCCATCCTCGAGAAGAACCTTCTTGAAAGCTGTCACCTATGGGGCCATCGGCGCCGCAGGGGCGTGCGCCGTCGATACGGTCTGGGTTGAGCCGAAGCGAAGTCCGGTAGTCGAGAGTGTGCGGCTGCGGCGGCGGTTGCCCGCGGCTCTCGATGGATTGACCATCTGCCAGCTTAGCGACTTGCACCGCGGTCCTGTCGTTTCCCAGTACGAGATTGAGCGCGCCGTCGCAATGGCGCTGTCCCTATCCCCCGATTTGATCGTGCTGACAGGTGACTTCGTGAGCGCCGACGCCGACTATGTCGCTCCCTGCACTTCGGCCCTGCAGCGGTTGCACGCGCCGCTGGGCGTTTTCGCCGTTCTCGGCAACCACGACCACTGGGTGAACGCGGATAGCGTGCACACCGCCTTGGAGGAAGCGGGTATCGGTGTGTTGAGAAACGCCACACGAGAGCTGCGCACCCAAAGCGGTGTCTTTTATATTGCTGGTCTGGATGACGTCTGGGAAGACGCTCAGGACATCGACGCTGCGCTCGCGGGGGTCCCTCGGGAAGCCTTTATGCTGTTGCTGGTTCACGAACCGGATTACGCTGATGAAGTCGCGAAACACCCGGTCGACCTGCAGCTTTCGGGACACAGTCACGGCGGACAGGTGCGTCTTCCCGTGGTGGGCGCGCCGGTGTTGCCGCGTCTGGGTCAGAAGTACCCGATGGGACTCTACCGTGTCGGCAATCTCACCCTCTACACGAACCGCGGTATCGGCCGCGTCAATCCGCCGTTTCGGTTCAACTGCCCACCGGAGATCACACTTTTCACGCTTCACGCGAAGAGGAACGAATAAAGCTCCGGCAGCGCTCCGTCTCCCGTGAAGTGGAAGCGAATCTGGAACGGGTCGATGTTCAGTCCGACGATGCCCTTCTTCCCTTTCCACTGCACCACTTGAGAGAGTCTATTGCTCGCAATCGGAGTGCAGGCCTTGCGTGAGTAGCCGGGAACAGGCTTCCCCGTGGCAGGATTGAGGACCTCCGCTTCGATGCAGGAACCTCGACCGGCGCGGCAGTTGACAAACACCTGGCGCGCCGTTCCACTTGCGATGGGAATAGTGGTCAACGAGCCTTCCCGCGACACGTCCTTCCGTTCGAGATGCGTGAACCCGTCCAGCCGCAATGTGCCCAAGTGCCCCGCGCGACGAATCCCATTCTCCCCGATGCCTCCGTAGTAGAGTTGGATTTCCTTGCCATCGATGAGAGGCACGGAGGGGGCGACGATCGTGCTTTCCTGAGACCCTTTGCGTCCGAGGGGTATCACCTTGCTGCCAGGACAGACGAAGGTAAAATGCTCTCCATCGCGGCTCACTGCCAACTCGATATCCAGCTTCTCCCCATTGTGCTGGTACTGATAAAGAGCGAGGTAATAGCCCTCGTACGGGAAAACCACCGTATCGTGAATCTGATGCACTTTGCCACTGCGAACCACCGGAATTCCGCGGGCAAATGGGTCGAGAACGGGGTTGTTGGCGCACGCGGTCCAGGTGCGCCCATCGGGGCTGTAGGCATAGCACCCGCCGCGCCGACTAACATTGAGGGACGAGTAGCCGTAGTACTTGTAGCGCTTCTCAGGATCGGGTTCCAGCGGGTCACAGAAGATCGACTGCGGAACCAGTTCATACGGCTCCACCGTGTCCAGAAACGTGAGCGTCGCCGATTCCTTCTTCCAGTGAATTCCGTCCGCAGAGACAAACAGGAAACCCGTCCGCGCAGTTTGCCACAAATCCTCGCGTCCCGCTCGCATCTCCCGTTCGGTGTAAACGTGGTTGCGGATTTTCAGAACTTTGTAGCGTCGGTCGGGGTCGGGGTCGTGCGGGTCGAAGTAAACATGTGGGACGTACGGCAACTCGGGAATGATGTTCGTGTCCTTCTTCCCTTTCCACGACGCCAATCCCAGCGGCACCCGGTGAAACTGGAGACCATCTTTACTTTCAGCGTATCCAACGCGGCACCAGTCGCCCCAGTATTTCTCCGGCTCCACGTAAATCCCGCCATACCACATGCGGTAGCGGCCCTCCTCCTTGAGCACCTGCACAAACCCCCCGGCCCCGTGCGCGTCGAATGCTTCGGGACCCTCCGACTCGATAACTGGATTGCCTTTGTACTTCTTCACCTCGTTGAGATTGAGCTGGAGGTTGTCCCACGCCTGCAACTCCATGAGGTCAAAGAACAGCACCTTCTTTCCCGCGTCGGCCTTGAGAGCAGGCACCTTCTGAGGCTGGAACTCGACCCGCGGCCAGCGCCGCTGGTGGCAGAGCAGCAGTCCGATCGACTCCCCCGTGGGGTTTTGCTCCACAGCAAAGTGGTCGATGGATAAATGGTTTTCCGTGAACCGGGAGGAGTTTTGGATGAGCTTCGCGCAATTCTGCAAGGGACTCCACGTGGTCCCCAGCCATCGCGCACAAAAGATGTGCTGGCGAGTGTCCTCGTTGTAGAACAACCACGGAATACCATACCGATCGAGAACCAGTTGGCACCCCTTGTTGATGTCCCAGGTGAAACGCGGGTCGGGCCAGGTGAGGAACTGTCGTTCCGGCTTCTTCTCTTTTGGGAAGACATACTCGAGGAAGCACCAGTTGTTTTCGTATGCCGCCATCACTTCGTTGCCGAAGCTCACAAGCGCGGGTTCCTTTGCCCGGTCAACCATCTGCTTTGGCTTCCATTCCTGCCGGCCTCCAAGTGTTCCCACTGTTCCACTCAGGGAGTACAGATCTTCCAGGATGTCATTCCAAACAAGATGAAACTGGTTCTGTGAGTCGAAGCAGAGCGCCGCTGGGAACAACCCCGGCCCTTTGTGCAGCGGGAACGGTGACCATTTCTTCCCGCCCAGCTTCGCCAACATCAACGATTGGCTCCGCCCGTCTGCGCTTTCGAGCCATGTCATCCAGACACTGCCGTCGGTGTCGATCGCGAGGTCGCCCAGCGCGCCACCTTCCGCGCACACCGTCAGTGCGCCGGTTCGGCCGGTGACAGGGTGCTGCCAGCGAGAAGATTCGCGCAGATGTTTGGGTCGAGTGACCGAGTGAAGGTCGATGCGCTGCGCCCGAATCATTCCCTGCCCGGTGCAACAGACCAGCGTCAACGCGTTCGACCCGTCGATGGTGATAGCCGCCGACGATATCGTCTCCCCGCGCTGTATTGTCCCGCCCTGGGAGAACAACCGCACTGCCACCGAGAAGTCGCCGAAGTTCTCCGGTTGCTCCTTCGCAGACAGGTGCAGCACAAATGTCTGCCGCCTGTCCCGGAGGGTTTTGGGCCGCAGCACATACCACTTTCCGTCCGCGTCCCGGCACACCCACTTCCGGCAACGAGACATCAACTCCTCCTGCAAAGCGCGGTCAAGCATGATTTCCGCCTCCTCGATGCCGGGGAACGGCCCCCGGGAGATTGATACAGTGCCAACAACTGCTCATGTCAGGAATGTGCATCATCCACGCTCCAAACCTGACTCGTACCGGGGAGCAGGTTGATGGCTTGATTGAACTGGAACACGTTCCAGCCGGTGGTGGTTGAGAGTATTGCCTTGATGGGTTTGTCAGTTGGGTTGTGCGCTTCGATGAACCACTGGCCGTCTTTCATCCATGAGACCAGCAGCTTGACTTGCGCATTGCTGGCCGTGACAGGGTGCCCCATGAAGATGTCGCTGTCGGCGAGGTTGAGGTCCAGTTGCGCCCAGGCGCGGCCGTCGCGAATCGGGAGTCCGCGATAGTTCGGCTTTACCCGCGCCCGGTCGAGCAGCCAGGCCGACCAGTTGTCATTCAGGTTCTCCACGCATAATGGAAGGAAGCCGGGCATGTCCGCTTTGGCGACAGACGCGTCGATGCCCTTCCCCTGCCCATCCAGCCGCCAGACAAGGTAGTAGTCGATCAGCTTGCCAGACTTCAGCCTGGGTGCGTAGCCGGTCGTCCCCGGTTTCGCGACGCCAAACTTCTGTGCGAACTCCACCATCTTTGCCGTCGTGGTTCCTGCGCTGGCTCCGGCGAAGGCGACCGAGTAACGGATGGCATCTCCTTTGGCGAACTCCGTCTTTCCCGGTCGGTAGTAAAGGACGAGATTACCTTTATTGTATTCATAGGCGATATCGTCACCGGTGCCGATGAGGACGACAGAGCCGCCCTTGTCTTCCAGGGTGGCGAACGTCCCGCGAGAGAAGGCGCCACTGACAGGTCCGCTCTCCGGTGCAGCGACAATCTCGCCGCCGCGCCACAATGTTCCGTTGGCGGACACCATCACGATCCCCTTTCCTTTCGTATCGATGGAATCCTTCGCTGTCAGGTTAACCTCAAACCATCCGATGCGGAAGGTCTCGGTCAGCCACGTGCACGCATACGTGCGCGCCCAGCCGGTGACTTTCCGTGTCGGAATCAGTCGATGCCAGCCCCCCCAGGCATTACCCCACCCGTCCTGCGGTTGTTCGTACGGGTGCCCCAGCGGGGACTTTTCCGCGCCCTTTTCCGCGGGATCGAAGCCCAGAGCGATGTCCGCCTGCCCGATCCCGATCTCCGGGCTGACGAGGTAGGTCTGAGGGTACGCCCACAGCAGGATCTCGCCGGGAATATGCGGACCGAACCACAACGTCTTGGTCGGGAATCCGGCAGGCGCGCCGTCGACCGGCAGCGTGGGTGAATTGAGGGTCAGGTTGACCGCCGGGGCCGCGTTCATGTCGAGCCGTCCCTTGGAAGGAGTGATCCCCATATTCGCTTGAAAGCTGACCTGCGTCCAGACCTGCTGCCCCGAGCGGGTTCGCAGCCGCGCATTGCCGAGGAAGTTGCACCGGTCGCTGCAGAAGAACTCCTCGTTGTTCAGATTGCGGTTCCAGAAGGACATGCTGATGGCTTTGCGTCCCTGCATATCTTCCACCACAAGCGTCAGACCAAGTTGCTGACCATTCGACAATACCAGTTGCTGCTCGAACTCCTTGGCGCCCGCGGGCGTCCACCTGCGGAAGACCGACCGGTCGCCGTCGTACACGGTGACCGTCTTCAGCCCAGCCTCTGAAGCCACGCGCAGACGCAGCCGGTACTCCCACTGATCGGGTCGCCACCATTCGCCGCGCGGTTCGCAGAGGCGACCCGGGCTGTCCCACGCAAGGATGCTGGGGCCGTTGGTGATGTACTGCGATCCGCTGCCGCTGAACGAGAAGGCTCCCCGGTGCCAGTTACCGTTCAGTTGTTTGAGGTCACGGTGACTAACCACCTTCCAGCCATCCCTGGCTCGCTCAATAACCTGCTCCGGTCGGTTCAGGAACTCAAACGCGAGAGCCGACTGACATCCACCGATCCCCTGCAGATACAGGAATTCATCGAGGGCGTTGTCAATCTGCTTCCGTTGCTCGTCGAAGGAGACGATAGCGAACGCGTTGTAGAGCTTGTAATCCGCGAAATGAAGGAAGTTGCTCTTGTGGTTCCAGAACCCACGGATGGCTTTCTGCTGCATGTATTCGTTGTCGTAGTCGAAGAACGACCGCGACCGCATCCTCTGTGTCGTGGCGAGGCGTCGGTCGGGGAGCAGCATCTCGGGCTTCGGGAACTTCACGCTGTCGGCGAAGGCGAAGTGGTGGTCGCCTTGGGCGTTCTCATACGTCAATCCGGGCACCGCCAGGAACCCATCGTCCGACGCGGCGCTGCATTGTTCCACCAGTTGATCCCATCCTGCCTGATCCATTTTCAGGCTGTCCTCGAGAAACACAATGAACCCCAATCCTGCCGCCTTTGCCTGCTTCACATAATCGCCGACCGATCCCGAGCCAGAGGACAGGGAGGTACGCGCGCCGACCAGTCCCTTGAGCTGGAGTTGGTTCTGCAGCGGCTCGAAGTCGCCCCACGGGACGACCTTGGATGGTTCCCACACGGTGACGGGAGGGTTGACCACTGCGTCTGGAGTGACGGCGCCGCCCATCCCGGATTTGATCGATGGTTCCGCCAACCAGCGGAATGTGTTGGCAAAGACGCGCAGCCAGTCGCTGGGCTTCCCGCCAGCGCCTGCGGTCAGCATGGCTTCCACCGTCGGGCAGTTCGGAGGCGAACTGAACAGCCAGTGCCGGCGGATGCCGACCACGGCCAGACGGCCTTTACCAACCTCCCGGACTCCCATGAGCGCGGGAGATGCTTTGGCCAGTTCCTTCGACATCCACGGCTGTAGTGGCTCGTCATGCCGCGTCTCCGCCTTCCCCTGCATCGACGCCGCGCCGCGGACCGTGACGGTCCACTCCGGCCCGAAGTCAATGGACATCGGTGGCTCGAGGCCCGTCGTGCTGGCCCAGACCAGCGTCAGGACGCCCTTCACGCCTTCGCTTACCGGAGGGAAGACCTGAGAACTCCACGACAACCGACAGCCCATTACGTCCCGTGCGGTATTGCCTTCGTCGATGTCCTGCAACAGCTCCCACCGCGGTCGCGCGCCGAGCTTCGCCAGCCACTCGTTGGTGGGTCCCCAGCTTTGGGCAGACCAGTAGTTCTCCGGATTGCAGATAAACACTCCGCCGCCTTGAGCGATGAACTCGTCAACGGCTTTGCGTTCGCCGTCGTTCATGGTGGAAACGACAACCACATTGTATTGGCCGGACGTGAGCCTTTCCGCCAGTTTGCCAGGCGGACAGGAATCGACTTCAACGCCCATGCCTGCCAGAGGCCTGGCAACATAGCCGCTGTGAACGTCCCCGTAGAAAAGGACTGCCAGCTTGGGATCCGCTGATCCGATGGTCCCAAAAGTCACCAATATGAGTGTGGTGCGAAGTATGGATTGTGGCTTGAGCACGGAGAAAGACCCTCCTGTTGGTGGACTGTAATCGGAGAGAACAAGCAGGGGGCTACCCGATTCGCTGGACGGTCACATCGTAACGTTCCGTCACGGGATCTGCTGCCAAGAAAGATGCGACCTTTGCGATCTGATTACTGTAGAACCCGCTCGATTCGCTGGACTCCATATCTTCCTTCGTGCCCCAGAAAGTGACGGAAAGAACCTTGCCGGTGTCACGGTTGGTGAGCAACACTGTGCCCGCGCGTCCCTGCTGCTGTTGGGACAGTGGCGCCACCTGCTCGTTGTAGACCTTCAGGAACTCGTCCATCCTGCCTAACTGAACCTCGACACTCGTTACCCGTGCGTGCATTTGGTTTCCCCCTATCGAACTCCCGCGGTGGAGTTGGCTTCCCGGCGTTGACAGGGGAACTTTACTCCGATGCGGCGTAAGCCGTCAATAACCCTTCGGATTGCCGAGACGAGATGCAGGTTTACTGTGCCGAAGTATTCATGTAGAATACGAACCATCAGAATCAGGGACTACGGTTAACGGGTCGTCGTGATGGGAGGTGTGACAGGTGCGAGAGCAGACGGTGCGGGAGAACCGCGGAGGTGAAATCTACGAATACCTGCCTTTGGGCAACTACTGCATCGTTTTGGAAGTTTCCCCACAAAAGGACGCCGGATCGCTTCAGCGTCCGGTAGCTCACACAGGCAGCTACAGGATGGAGGCTACCCTCCTTTTCGTTTTGGAAGTTTCCCCACAAAAGGACGCCGGATCGCTTCAGCGTCCGGTAGCTCACA
>MNXM01000153.1:77425-80047 GCA_001872605.1 Armatimonadetes bacterium CG2_30_59_28
CCTTTTCGTTTTGGAAGTTTCCCCACAAAAGGACACCGGATCGCTTCAGCGTCCGGTAGCTCACACAGGCAGCTACACGATGGAGGCTACCTTTCTTGGCGCTCGGTAGTCAGTTGTGTGAGCTACCGGACGCTGAAGCGATCCGGCGTTTAATGTCGAAGAATTTACAAACGGATGCACTACGTTGTCAAGGCCAGCTGGATATGCGATGGGAGGCCAACTTTCAGGTACACCCGGATCGAGGTGAGCCATGTATTGAGCCTTCTCTCAGCGGGCTGGACCATCCCGCAAATTGTGGAGGACTATACTCGTTACGGGTGAAAACACCCCGTCACCCCGACCCTCTCCCCCGGTGGGGAGAGGGCGTGAACCCAAAGGGTTCGAGGGTGAGGGGGAAAGATGAATTTTCATCCGTAACGAGTATACTACACAACAGGCGAACAGCGAATTTATCCCCTGAGGTGGCTATGATACCGGTCAGCAATCCCCTGCAAGATACAGCACCCAATCCCCGACTCCCTCAGTGGGCGCAGACGATCAAGGACAAGTACGAAGCGCGCGAGGCCAGCCAGTTCCTGTTGTATGGGAACGTGCACGACATCGTCCCCTACCAGGGAGAGTTGTTGTGGCTGCGGGAGTTTCTGACGCGGGCGCTGACCGGTGGAAAGAAGATCGTCGCTTACTTCAATGTCAGTGAAGGACTCACCTTTGCGACAAAGGAAATGCAGGATGATTTCGGGCGTTTCATCGACGTTTACTGGAGTCTCAGCGGGGGCATCCAGGGAGTGGACAGCGCTGCGTCGATCAAACAGCGGCCCGACCATCAGAAGGACCCTCGCGTCGTTCTGCCACTGCTCGAGAAGCTGCTCGAGATACGCAACAAAGTCGTCCTCATGGTCGACCATATCGAGAAAATCGTCCCCGACTCACCCCTGTCCTACATGAGCATGGACGACCGGCGCGCGCTGACCACGCTGCAACGGTGGGCGTTGCACCCGATGTTCCACAAGAAAGACAACGCCATCATCCTGATCAGTCGGAACTTGTCCGACGTTCATCGCGATCTGCGGGAGACAAACCCGTTGCTCGACACGGTGGAGATTTCCTTCCCCGACGCTGGGGAGCGGCTGGAGTTTATCTCGTTTCAACTCCAGCAGATCCCCCAGACAAAGATGGACATGACCACTGAGCGGTTTGCCGCGGTGACCGCGGGATTCAACCGCGTCGCCATCAACGGATTTTACCAGCAGGCAGAGAAGACGGGGGAGGCCATCACGTTGGCTTCGGTAAAGAAGCGGAAGGACAAAAGTTTCCGAGAAGAATACGGTGGGCTGGTGGAGGTGATGGACCCTGAATTTGGTCTCGACATGATTGGAGGCATGGATGCTGTCAAAGATGACCTTCGCGCGATTGTCAACCTGATGAAGGAAGGGCAACGGAGCGAGATCCCCATGGGTATTGGGTTGATCGGGCCTCCCGGAACCGGGAAAACCATGATCGGCAAGGCCCTCGCCAAGGAGACCAGTCTCCCGTTCCTCAAAATCGGCAACATGCGGGACAAGTTCGTCGGCGAGTCCGAGAAAAACGCAGACCAGGTGATTACTCTTCTGCGTTCGCTGGCGCCTGTCGTGGTTTTCGTTGATGAAATCGACCAGGCTTTTGGTCAACGCGGCGAGAAGGGAGACAGCGGTGTCTCACAGCGCATCTGGGGGAAGTTTTCCGAGATGCAGAGCGACTCGACCTACCGGGGGCTGATCCTCTGGATATGGGCCACCAACCGACCTGACATCGTGGACGAGGCCACCAAGCGGCCGGGGCGTCTCGGCGACCTCAAAATCCCCTTCTTTCACGCCGCCGAAGTTCCCGAAATCATCCTCAAAGTCACCGCGAAGAGAAACAACGTTGAGCTTGCAGATTTCGACTTCGCGCCGGTACTGGAAAAGGTGAAGGGTTATTCCGGAGCCGAGCTGGAGGCCGTGATGCTTCAATCGCGCTGGTTCGCGCGAAGAGCTGGCCGCAGGAGCGTGAACCAGGAAGACCTCCTCGCAGCGGCGGATGATTATCTCCCCTCCCGCAACGACCGCATGATCGCCTTCATGGAGCTTCTTGCGATGCTGGAAGCTTCCTCAAGACGTCTCATCCCCGAGAAGCAACTCCAGAAATACAACCGCGACGAACTCGTTCTTCGCGCTCAGCAACTGCGCCTGGAGTTGAGCGCGGAGGGGTTGCTGTGAGCGGCCGCCGAGAGCGCAGTGCCACCGACAATGTCGGGGCGGCTCTACCCAAGTCGAGTAAACACCGGACTCCCGCCCCAGCATACGCACAGTGAGCAGTTGTTGCGATGCCCCTCACCGAACCGGACGTGAGGTTTTCCCTCATCCGGATCTTCGGTCGGTCTCAACCAACAAGGCGAGGCACATGGAAGATATGATAAGTAGGTCGTCAAAAATACTGTCCCTGCTGAAACGAAGACGGACATACCCGATTGATTTGGTAATCCCCCCGAACTTGTTTCGGGGGAAGGTTAGGACCACGCTAACGGCGGGAGGCGACAGACAGAATCCCCCCGAACTTGTTTCGGGGGATGGTTAGGACCACGCTAACCGGAGGAGTGGAAAGCCC
>MNXM01000121.1 GCA_001872605.1 Armatimonadetes bacterium CG2_30_59_28
AAGTAGAGTTTGCTGGCTGGGGACCTGCCCGCAATCGGGCAGGTCATACGTAGGTGGTCAAAAATACTGTCCCATAGTTCCCGAAAAGAGGCTGGGGGTTCCTTCCCCTGTGCGAACCGTTTCGGTTCGATAACGGGGGAAGGTGGTCGAAGACCGGATGGGGGATCCTTCCCCTGTGCGAACCCTTTGGGTTCGAGGATGGGGGTTGCTGCAAGAACTCACTCAGGACCGACGAACCGCGAACTCCGTTACACAATCACTGTCGGGTTTCAGGCTACAGGCGCCTATGGTTCCGGCTGGGCTGCGATAGGGCTGACTATCACAAATCTTACTTTCACCCTACTGCATTTCCGTGATTGACAATTAGTAGATGATTCGGTTAAACTGTTGGTCATCATATCAACAATCATTGATATATTGGTTTTATCTTCCATGGATGATGACCTCAAGCAACATGCGAAGCGGTTCCGCGCTCTGAGTGACGAGACGCGTCTGAGAATTCTCCAGATTCTCTGGAGTCACGGGGAGACTTGCGTCTGCGAGTTGATGGAGGCACTGAAGATGACGCAATCGAACATCTCCTTCCACCTCAACACGCTGCGGAATGCGGGTCTGGTGAGCGACCGCAAGATGGGAAAGTGGGTTTTCTATACCGCGAACGACGAAGCCGTCGCTGCGCTGGGGGCGGTGCTTGGAGGCATATTCGATCCCGAGCGGAGGTTCAGCGAACGCCTGCAGGATTCCATCTATTCGCTCTGCTGCGACGGACAGAATCCCCTGAGTCGCGAAGCAGTCGCCTCCCTCTGCTGCTCCCGCAAACGCGCCGCGGTCGAACGGGAGGCAATCTCAAAACGAAAGAAGGTAGGTTGAATGTTAGCACACGAAAATCAAGGCGCAGTATCCTGCTGCGCGGTAGCACCCCGGAAGGAGCTGTCCTTTCTCGACCGATTCCTCACCCTCTGGATTTTTATTGCGATGTTGATCGGTGTGGGATCGGGGTATCTCTGGCCCGAGTTGGTGAAGCGGTGGAACCAGGCGACGCAGGTCGGCACGACCTCGATCCCGATTGCCATCGGTCTGATCCTGATGATGTACCCTCCCCTCGCGAAGGTGAAGTACGAGGAACTCGGTGAGGTCTTCCGCAACTGGAAGGTGCTGGGATTGTCATTGGTGCAGAACTGGATTATCGGGCCGATCCTGATGTTCGTCCTGGCCATCCTCTTTCTCCGCAATTACCCAGAGTACATGGTAGGGCTGATCATGATCGGTCTGGCGCGGTGCATCGCCATGGTCATCGTCTGGAACGAGCTGGCAGAAGGCGACACCGAGTACTGCGCCGGACTTGTGGCGTTCAACTCGATCTTCCAGGTGCTCTTCTTCTCCGTCTACGCGTACATCTTCATCACCGTCCTGCCGCCGCTGTTGGGGCTGAAGGGCGCGGTGGTACACATCACCATCGGGGAGATCGCAAAGAGCGTATTCATCTACCTCGGCATCCCCTTCATTGCCGGAATCATCACCCGATTCACTCTCATCAAGGTGAAGGACAAGGAGTGGTATCACAGCAAGTTCATCCCGAAGATCAGTCCGATCACGCTGATTGCGCTGTTGTTCACCATCATCGTCATGTTCTCTCTCAAAGGCGAGTATATCGTCAAGATACCGATGGACGTGGTGCGCATCGCCATTCCGTTGTGCGTCTATTTCGTCGTAATGTTCTTCGTTTCGTTCTACATGAGCAAGGCAGTGGGAGCCACATACTCCCAATCGGCGACGCTATCGTTTACGGCCGCCAGCAACAATTTCGAGCTGGCAATCGCGGTGGCAGTAGCGGTGTTCGGGATCAATTCGGGTGCCGCGTTCGCCGCGGTGATCGGCCCACTCGTTGAAGTTCCGGTTCTCATTAGTCTGGTGAACGTAGCGTTCTGGTTCCGAAGGAAGTACTTCACCCCCGCAACGGCTGCCGCTAACGATTGAGTTCCGCCACACGAGAAAGGAAAGAAAGATGAGTGAATCCACGAACCCCACACCCAAGGAATGGGTTCGCGAAGCGTATGGCCGCACGGCGCAGGGGAAAGGCTCTTGTTGTGGACCGAGTTGCTGCTCCTCAGACGCTGACTCGCTGATTGGTCTCTCCGAGCAAGCGCAGGCAATCGGGGAGAAGATCGGCTATTCCACCGAAGAACTTGCCGCCGTGCCCGAAGGCGCGAATCTCGGTCTCGGCTGCGGCAACCCGGTGGCTTTGGCTGAGCTGCAACCGGGGCAGACGGTACTTGACCTTGGTTCCGGCGCGGGCTTCGACTGTTTCCTCGCCGCACAACGTGTAGGACCCGCCGGCAAAGTCGTCGGTGTGGACATGACCCCGGAGATGCTCGCCCGGGCGCGCGTCAACGCAGAGACGGGCGGCTACGCCAACGTCGAGTTCCGGGAGGGCGACATCGAGTCCCTGCCGGTTGAAGATGCTTCCGTTGACGTGGTCATCTCCAACTGCGTGTTGAATCTCGTGCCCGACAAGGAGAAAGCCTTCCGCGAGATCTTCCGCGTCCTGCGACCGGGCGGGTATCTGGCCGTCTCCGATATTGTGCTGTTGCGCGACCTGCCGGATGAAATTCGCAACCACCCCGGTGTGTACGCGTCGTGCATCGGGGGTGCCATCGGCAAAGATGAATACCTCTCACTGCTTCGGAGCGCGGGTTTCAGCGCCGTGGAAGTGGTGGACGAAGTGGACGCGGGCGCACTACTCACCTGCGCTCCGGGGCCGGTGAGCGACCTGCTGCGTGACTTCGGCCTCATTGATGCCACCGGCTGGGCGGCGAGCATCAAAGTGAAAGGGAGGAAACTGGATCATGAGGAAATCGATGACGATGACCGGGATTGCTGCGACGCTGTGCTTGGCTGCGATGGTAGCCGCGTTCGCGGCGTCCAACAGAGAAAAGGTTGCTGTACCTTCGGGGGTCTGTCCGCCTTTCTTCTTGCGGGATGAAGCGGGGCATGTCATTGACCCGGTTCATGGCTTCAACGCCGCCGCGCCATACAGTACGAAGAAGACCTGTGGCGAATGCCACGAGTATGACAAGATCACCGAGGGATTTCACTTCCAGCAGGGCCGCGGTGAGAAGCCGACACCCGACATGGCGAAGCGGTATCGCTGGGTTTCCTCGCCAGGCAACTACGGTGGCACGTGGTGTTCGCCGGCGCCGTTGTATCGCAGCCTCGCGCCGAAGCAGAACACCAACCCGCGCATGATTGACATGACCTCCTTCGACTTCGTGACCGCGACGTGCGGCAACTGTCACCCCGGTGGCGGACCGCTCGAATTCGACCGAGAGGGGAATCGGTACGACGAACACATGAAGCGCGTGGGAATGAACCCGGGAGGTCCCAACGGCCTTGATGGCGACTACTTCAAAGCGCGCTGGTCGGAGACGGGTGTTCTCGAAGCCGATTGTCTGTTGTGCCACTTGCCTGAGTACGACTACAAGGGACGAAACAAGCAACTGGCGGCGCTGAACTTCCGATGGGCGGCAACAGCCGGAGCGGGTTTAGCGGTGGTCAAAGGCTCGATCAAAGAAGGGCAGCCTGTCACCGTCACCTATGACACCAAATCGTTTGGCGAGGAAGGCGAGGTCTCGCCGCACATCGTGCCCTCGCCGCGTAATGAGACCTGCCTGAACTGCCACGCCAAGCCCGACTGGAAGAAGAAAGGCGCGTCCTACTCCACGCGTACCGATGTGCACATTCGAGCAGGGTTGAGATGTGTGGACTGCCACGCTGCCGGAAGCAAAGCGGTTAACTCCCGGATTCGCGGCGAGGAGGTTCACCAGTTCGGGAAAGGCGACGATCCGGGCGGTCACGTCCGCGACGACCTGGACAACACGGTGCGCCAGTGCGCGGATTGCCACTCGGATGGCTACCTCGGCGCGCCCATTGCCAAACACCGCGGCCTGCCGCCGCTGCACCTCGATAAGATCGCCTGCCAGGCCTGCCACATCCCGCAGCGATATGTGAAAGCCGCTCAGGTGCAGGTGAGCGACGTATTCAACCCGGGACCGAAGATCGATCCTCCGGCGAAACATATCTGGACTTTCTACGACGCCGACATGAAGTACTGGAACCACTACGGCGAACTCAATATGTTCACCCACGACGACCAGCCCACCGATCCATATCGCCCCGTCTTGGCGCGCTACAAAGGGAAAATCTATCCAGTAAATCGCGTCCACAGCGCATGGCCGGGGATTCTGGAAGAGGGGAAAGAAGGACTCAACCAGCCCTTCATGAAGGACATCCTCAAGATGTGGAAGACCTACCAGGCGAACCCGTCGAACTATCCCGATCTGTCCAAGATCCGCGACGACAATGAGGACGGGATGCCCGAGGTGAACCGTCCGGAGGAGATTGATGCACTTATCGCATCCGTGACTGCCTTCCTTGCCGACACGAAGTTTGACCTCACCAGCCGGCGCGTGGTGTGGGTGATGGACGACCGTATGTATACATCGGGGACGGAGTTCACGACTTTGGAGAAGCACGACTACGAAGCTTCGCCGTATGCCTCGGTCCACAAGTACAGCCATGACGTAGCGCCCGCCAACGCAGCCCTCGGGGCGAAGGGTTGCACAGACTGCCACAGCCCCAGCGCGGCCACTCTCTGGGGCGCGGTGGTGAAGCATCCGTTTGATGACAACGGCAAGCCGGTGACGGAACCGCAATACCGTCTGCTGGGGATGGGCGCGGGGCCGCCTGGCTCAGCGCGGTCCGGGAAGACAGCTTGAAGCCGCTCGTCTACGGAGTAGGTCTGCTGGCGATATGCCTTTCACTCGGGCTTTGGGCGGGTAACGCCGCCTCGACTGAAGGTGATCGACGAAGACGGTTCGGTTGGGCTGTGAGTGCGGCCGCTCTTGTGCTTGTTGGTCTGGCGTCCAGCCGTTCCGACCTTCGGGATTATGCGCTGCCTTCGAGGGCGTTCCTCGATGGCAGTCACTTCCTGATTGCAGGGATCGTTTTCATCGCAGCCGTTGCGGCGCTGATTGCCACATTGCGGGCGGAACCGAGCATCTCCCGACCACGTGGGGTGGCTGCATACCTCGCGGTGGCCCTTGCGTTCACAGCTCTGTGTGGTTTGCTGATGCTGGTCAATATCTCGGGAATGGCGACACTTGCTCGCCTAACGTATACCGGTTTTGAACTGGGACTGCTGGGGCTGTTGGCAGGAGTTGTCTGGCGGCTGGTAAACGTATTGGCACAAGGACATACAGGAAAGAGAGGCGCAGACCTTTGACACAGGCAACGATTCAGGCAGGTATTTGTGGTTTCACAACGCATGTGAAAGCAGAATCTCCGGATGAACAGAACGTGGAACTAAGCATCGATAGCGATTGCGAGCACATTCGGGAACTCGCAGCGAAACTCGCCACCGTGGACGCCTACGCCGAGATCGGCGCTGGTTGGGGCGGAATCATTCACCACGCAGCGGAAAGCACACTGAAGGGCTGTTGCGCGGGGTGCATTGTGCCGAGCGGAATCTTCAAGACGGTGCAGGTTGCTGCACGCGTTGCCCTGCCCCAAACGGCAAGTATTCAGATTCACAAGGAGACGCAATGAGAGACAAAGCAAGTGCGCCGGACATCGGCGAAGAGGGAGGGAGCCAGAGGCTGTCTTTCCTCCACCCAATGGCCGATGGTCAAAGCGGCAAACTGCCAAAGCCACCGCTTGCGGCTCCCCAATTGAGCAATTGCGTCCAAGCGAGGGACAAGATGCGATTCTGCCAAGCTCTGTCCGCCATCTTGGCCGTGGTGGGTACGGTCGTTATGGGGGCCGGCGCACAGGGACAGGAAGCGGCTCCCCCGACGCTGACCCTTACCAAGGCCATCGCGACGGCGCTTCAACTGCATCCCAGCCTGCGTGCCGCCGACCAACGAGTCGAATCAGCGCGGCAGCGCCGAGAGGTGCGCCGGAGCGAGACGCGCCTCCTTACCGACTTCCGCCTGACGGCGCAACGCTACGACTGGCTGCAGCCGAACAAAGAGAATCTTCTGGGCGGCGGGTCCACCGACGTGTATGCTGACCTTGGACTACGCAAGTTGCTCTACTCCGGCGGCCGGGTCGAAGCGCAGATCAGCGCCGCGGAACTGGGACTGTTTCGCTCCCGGGAAACCGACCGGCGAGTCCGGCAGCAGGTGGTCTATGGCGTGGCGAGAGCCTACTACCAGCTTGTCGAAGCCCAGCGCGTTGTCGAGGCGCGGCAGGAAGCGCTTCGAGCCATGGAACAGCACGCCCAGTTGACCCGGGACTTGCTGGCGGCGGGAAAAGTCGCCCGGGTAGACGTGCTCCGCGCCGAGGTGAAAGTCGCCGACCTACGGCAGGCGCTGCTGAAAGCGCAAAACGCCACTCGCCTCGCCAAGCTGGCGTTGCGCAATGCCATGGGCGTCACGGAGGCGGGAGAACTGGTCGTGCTCTCAACGCTCGCCGCGCCGACCGCGCCGCCGGAAACGGGAACCGCGCTGGCGGAAGCGCTCTCCCAGCGCCCCGACTGGTTAGCCAGTCAGCTCGCGGTGCGGCAGGCCGAAGCAGACAGAACCGCCGCCGCTGCCGAGCGTAAGCCAAGCCTCAGCGCCGTGGCGAGCTACAACTCGGAAGGCAGCGACGTGCCCAACCTCGAGAACTGGAACGTCGGGTTCGCTGTGTCGTTGCCTGTCTTCGACGGCGGCCGCATTCGGGCGGCAACCCGGGAGGCGGAAGCCGAACTGGGCGCCCGGCAGGCGGAACGGGAGCTGCTGCGGCAGCAACTCGAACTCGAAGTGACGGGCGCCGTGCTGCGGATTCAAGACGCTCTGGAGCGTGTCGCTGCCACCACGAAGGCCGTCGCGGAAGCCCGAGAGACCCTCAACATCCAGCGCCGCGCCTACGAATTGGGCGTTGGCACGGCCCTGGATGTCTTCGATGCACAAACAGCACTGACGCAGGCAGACGTGAATCACACCCAGGCGCTCACCGATGCCCAGACCGCCACCGCGGAGTTGACCTATGCCGTGGGGCGCGACCCGCAACCACAGCCAGAGGAGCAATGAGCAAATCATGACAAACCTGGTCTCAGCGCGGAGGGGAACTTCAGGAAGGCTGCCGGTAAAGGCCGTGTTCGCCGTCCTCGCAACGGTAGGCGTCCTGGTCGGCGCGGGGTGCGGTCGGCGAGGCGGCGAACCGGTGGCCGACACGACCAAGAAGGTCCTGCCGGTCAAGGTGATGCCGGTGACGCTGGGCAGCATTGCCGAGCGCTATCAGACCAGCGGCACCGTCGCTGCGGGCACGGAAGCCGACGTCGCGCCGCAGGTCGAAGGTCAGCTCGTGTCACTGCCGCATCGCGAAGGCGACCGGGTGGCGGCGGGGGCTGTGCTGGTGAAACTTGACTCGACCGAACCAGCCCGGCAGGTGGCGCAGGCCGAGACGGAGGTCGCGGTCGCGCGGGCGTCGCTGCGCGACCTGTTAGCCGGGAGCCGGCCGGAAGAGATCGCCCAAGCGGAAGCGGCGCTGCGACAAACTCAAGCGGCTGAGAAGCGCGCCCGTCAGGCGCTGGAGCACACCCGGGAGTTGTACCGACCGGACGGTGGTCTCCCTGCCCAAACCATGGATGCCGCCCGCGGCAAAGTGGATGTGGCGCAGGCGCAGTTGACCGCGGCGAAAGCAGCCGAAGAGAACGCTCGGCTGACGCTGAAGAACGCCCAGGACGAGTTCAACCTCAACGCAGAGCAACGGCTGCGCATCGAGGAAGCCGAGGGGCGACTCGCCGCGGCCGAAGCGCAGGTCAGGGCGGCCGACACGAGCGTGGCTGACGCCAAGCTGGAGCACGACCGAACGCGTCAGCTCACCGAGATCGGCGGGTTCTCGCAGG
>MNXM01000253.1 GCA_001872605.1 Armatimonadetes bacterium CG2_30_59_28
TTCAATGAGCGTTTCCCATTCCGTCGCGTCGAGAACGGCGAGACGTTTATCTCTTGTGGAAACAAACTGCACCGATTGCAGAGCTTCAAGTCCAGTCATGTCCTTCACTCCTTTCCATGAACAGTCGCGTACTTCACCTTCAAATCCCTCGGTATCTTCTTCACCTTCACGTTCTTTGGAGATTGTAGTCCAGGCGCATACTTGAGGCAATAGATCACCAGGGCCTCCCCTTCCGACAACCGGCTCGTCAGGCGCTTGAGGTAGGTGGGGGTTACATACTCCTCGGTCACGTGGGCGAACGCGCTGCCGTTACGACCGTGCAGCTCGGAGTCGCCGGTCTGCGTAAACCCCTCCTGCAGCAGCACCGCCTGCACCAGCAAGCCGTTGTCGTATTTCGGGTTGATGACGGGGACACCTAACTTATTGTCCGTGATGACCAGCGGCTCACCGAGGACGTAGTAGCGGAAGCCGCCATTGCCCGACAGTACCTTTTGCCCTTCACCGGCCACCAGCTTGTTGAGTCGCGGCAAGGCGAAGGTCTGCGCCTGCTCGCCCAACTCCACCATGATCCACTTGCGCCCTAACTTTTGCGCCACCGCCCCCGTCGTCCCGCTGCCCGCAAAACAGTCCAACACCCAGTCACCCTCGTTGCTACTGGCCTGGATGACCCGGTCGAGGAGGGCTTCGGGTTTTTGGGTGTCGAAGTTGACACTCTCTTTAGCTTGTGAGTTGACCGGGAAGATATCGGTCCAGAGGTCGTGAACGGGTTGTCCCTTGTCTGGATCGTAATACTGACGCTTACGTGGCGTTCCTTTCCCCCCGGAGGTGAACTCGATCTCGCCGTTCAGCATTGCCTCATCGATTCTCTCCTGCGTCCAGATCCAGTGCATCCCAGGTGGTGGAGAGAGTGTACGCTTTCCAAACATCCTTGGCGGTCCTTGTCCCTTCTGAATCATGCTGACCAGTTGATACCGCTGGCCGGTCTCGGGGTCGACTTTGTCGAATTTCGCCTCGTAATTCTCATCGTGAGGTCGGTACTGCTGGTAGAAGATCGGATTCTCGCCGGCGGAGTACGTGAAGATCATGTCGTGGACGTTCCCAAACCCTCTGCTTTGGGCCTTCACCACGCGGATCTTCTGCCAGATCACCTCGTTGCGGAAGTTAGTGGCACCGAAGAGATCGTCGAGGATGCATCTGCCGTAGTGCCCGCTCCGCCAGTCGAGGTGAACGTAGATACTGCCGTCCTCTGCGAGTAAGTCCCTCAACAGCGCTACTCTGTCGCGCATCATTGTCAGCCACAGTGAGTTCTCGAGCCCATCGTCATAGTGCTCAAACGTCTGTCCGGTATTGAACGGAGGATCAATGTAGATGAGTTTGATCTTCCCGGCGAACCCCGCAGCGAGGAGGGACTTGAGTGCGAAGAGGTTCTCGCCGCGGATCAGCATGTTCTTCGCGTCGGCGTCGCCATACCGCGCCTGCTCGATGAGCAACCGAGGCTGCACCTCGTCGTGGGGAATCTTCTTCGGATCGCCCGTCCGCTCATCCCGCACGAGGGCAAACCCGTCATCCTTCCCCGGCCAGCGGAGTTCGAGTTTTTCAGGCATAAGAGCAAGCACCTCTTCATCAGGGTTGCACCAATCTCCTAGTTCGTTTATGCACAGCGTGTCTGCCTCTGAAGGTCGGAGGATTCGGTCTCATCTTCTCAGCCAAAGCGCCCAGTTCTTCCATCAGCCACTGTCGCCAGACTTCCATATCCTTTAGCTCATCATCATCAACCAGAATGGCTTTGTGACACTTGGGATGCGTGATCCTGTCACGAGCCTTGATGGACTTGACCAGCGCTTGCCAGCCATTGCCACGGTCGAAGGTGAACTCGAAGCCTGAACCTGTAGCCTTTGCGTAGCATTTCAGGCTCAATCGTATGGCATCCTTCACTGCAAGATGAACGATGTTCCCATCGGGTTTTCTTTCGTCTTTAAGCCAACGCAACTGGTCTGCGTCCGATTGAAGGTCGCAGAATGCGAATATGCAGTCTGTGGCTGTGGCCCGATTCACAACGTATTGTCTCATAATGTGTGTGCATCCCTCTACCCATGCGAACAACGTCCGGACATAGGTTCTTCGCCGCGGCTGGCGATCAGGCTGTGCGTCGAGCAACTTCTTCTCTTCCTCCACGTCTGCTCTCAGCTCTCCCATTAGGCAAATGGTTTCCTCAAGGAGCTTCTCGTGTTGATTCAATTCTTCAGTGGTTTGAACTTCAGTACGTTTAGCCAATTCCGTATCTCCATTCTGAGGGCAACCACCGATGCACGCGCGGCGGATTACCTCTCCATTGTCAACACATCTCCGGGTTGCATGGGGCCACGCCTTGACCGTGCGGGTGCGCAAAGTGCGGCAGAAATCCGACGTGGTTCCGGTATGCGGTGGATTCTACCAGACACAGTGAGGAAGTCAAGGGGAAGAAGGTCGGAATGCCATCACCTTATGTTGCAATTCTAATACAAGCCCTGTATCATACCCATCACAAGGGAGGCGTTGAGTAAGATGAACCGTCCAGTCCTGCAAATACTTACTGACCTGCACGCTGCCGAAAGAGAATGCGAGCGATACGAGGCCGAATATCAGTTGCTGTCGGAGGACTTCTTTCGTCTGTACCTGGCGGGTCAGGTGGCGGATGCCCCAGACCTGCAAATGTGGGCTGGCTTCTGTAAGGCACACCGGCGTTGTTTGCAGGAGCACATGGTTCGATCCGCAGCCTCATCCCAATGACCCAAGCCTGGCGTCTACCTTTCCTCACCACCAGCATGTCCCACCCGACATCAAACACCATCGAGTGCCAGCGCCGGAGTTGTCCTTTGAACGTCCGAATCTTCCTGTTCTCCTTGAGCGCATCTCACGCTGGATTCAAGGGGGAGACGAAGACGCTTCAATGACAAGCGCTGGAGGGTCGCATACATATTCCTCACCCGGCGTGAACTTGTGAGAACAACACTCTTTAACGCTACTGCGTGAGGCGTGAGTCAAGCCGACCTGCACCTTGCGCAACCCGGCGCCGTGTGCTACTTTTCAGGAGCTTCCAACCATTGACCAGCAACCATCAAGGGGGTATTGCGATGGGTAACAAGATCCGCATCGGAGTGATCGGCGCCGGGGCGAACACGCGCGCCATGCACATTCCCAAGCTTCAGGCGATAAAAGATGTCGAGATTCTCAGCGTCTGCAACCGCAGCCGTGCATCCGGCGAGACGGTGGCGAAGGAGTTTGGAATCAAGGAGGTCTGCGACAGTTGGGAACAGGTCCTGGATGATGACTACATTGATGCGGTGGTCATCGGCACGTGGCCTTACATGCACTGCGTCCTGACTTGTGCGGCTCTGGAAGCAGGCAAGCACGTCCTCTGCGAGGCGCGCATGGCCATGAACGCCGAGGAAGCGCACGAGATGTGGGAGACCTCCAAGGTTACTCCCGGATTGGTCGCGCAAATTGTCCCATCCCCGTTCACACTGAAGTTTGACCGGACGATTCAGGACTTGATCTCGGAGGGCTTCATCGGAGATCCGCTTGCCATCGAGGTCCGAGGCGTCTCGTCCACTTTCGTTGACAAAGCCTCTCCCCTTCACTGGCGGCAGAACTTCGACCTCAGCGGCTACAATACGCTGGCGATGGGCATCTGGTATGAGGCGCTGATGCGGTGGGTCGGGGAAGCAAGGCAAGTGATGGCGATGAGCAAGACCTTCGTGAAGCAGCGCAACGATCCCGCGACCGGTCGTCCGGTAGCCGTCCGAGTTCCCGAGCATCTGGACATCATCGCCGACATGGTGTGCGGCGCCCAGGCGCACATGCAATTCAGCGTGGTGACGGGACTGGCGACCAACACCTCGGAAGCCTGGCTCTTTGGCAGCGAGGGAACTCTGCGACTGGACATTGATGCGGGTAAGCTCTACGGCGGAACTCGACGGAACAAGAAGCTTCGAGAGATTCCGATCCCACCGGAGAAAGCCGGCGGCTGGAGAGTGGAGGAGGAATTCATCAACGCGATCCGCGGGGAAGAGGCGATCCAACTGACGACTTTGGCGGATGGGGTCAAGTATATGGAATTCACTGAAGCCGTCGCCCGCAGCGCGGCGAGTGGATCGGCGATCGGTCTTCCACTGAAGAGTATGGGGTGAAGGGTAAATGCGTATCTATGAGTTTTCGGGAACACATGTTGAAGCCGGGTTGCAGCACGGCCGGATGCTCTCCGACGAGATTCGAGAGTCTGCCGAGTTGAGATTACAGGGATGTCTCCGAGCCAGTCAACAATCGGGACGAGAGTTGAGTCGTGAGGAAGTCCTAAGGTTGGCCTCTCTCCACCTGCGCTTCGTTGAGGATTACACTCCCGGTCTCTCTCAGGAAGTCAAGGGAATTGCTGAGGGAGCAGGGATGTCGCCGGAGGAGATTTTCATCATCAGCGGATACACCGATTTCGTGGATGTGGTGCGTCGCTCCTCCGGTAGCGCGGTGGCGTGGGGATGCTCCGCCTTCTTCGCTGCCCCTCCGCGACACGGGGGAAGGACACCCTCATGGGCCAGACGTGGGATATGTTTGCGGAGGCGGAGAAGACCGTCATTGGGATGCGAATCCGCATTGATGACGAACCCGAGCTGGTGACGCTGGCGTACCCGGGGTGTGTTGGGATGATGGGAATGAATTCACTGGGGGTCGGTGTCACAGGAAACAACCTTCGACCCACTGATGCTCAGCCCGGTGTGCCGTGGACGTTCCTGTGCCGCAAAGTGCTGACAAGTGAGAATGCGGAAGACGCCGCCCGAGTGCTCACCGAGGCGCCCCTGTGTTCGGGTCACAACTTCATTGTCGGCGATGCGCAGGGAGTCGGCATTGACATCGAGACAACGGGAGCGCGGTGTGGCCGTTTCGACATTAGTGAACCGACGTTCGTGCACACCAACCACATTACGCATCCCTCGCTCCTGTCACTGGCGGAGCCGATTGACCCGATGGGCTGCACCGTCGAGCGCGGATGTCGTCTGGACTCGCTGTTGCGATCCGAGAGAGGCAACATTGATGTCTCTTCCGTTCAGCGGGCTTTCAGAGACCACGAAGGCAAGCCACGCTCCGTTTGCAGCCATGACTATCCCGTAGCCTCCGGCAACAGAATCCGTACCTGCGGGGCGCTGATCATGAACCTGACGCAGCGAAAGGCGCACATGGTGAAGGGGCTGCCATGCCAGGGAGAGTTTGAGGAGATCTCCCTCGCGAGTATAGTCACGGAGAAACGGAGTGCATGGAGCAATGAAGCAACAACGTATCGGAATCATCGGTATGCGCGGGATGGGAGACATCCGTGCGAAGGTAGCGGCAAAACGTGACGACTGTCAGGTTGCCTGTATTGCAGGAAGAGATGAAGCGTTCCTACAATCAAAGGCCGATGAGTTTGGCTGCCCCTACGTGCTGGACTCTCAGGAGCTTATCAACTCACCTGAAGTTGATGCTGTCGTGGTTGCCACACCAAATCACCTGCACTATCCGTTCGGACTCCAAGCCATTGAGGCAGGCAAGCACGTATTCCTTGAATATCCTCCGGCGATCAGCCTCGAAGAGTTGGACCTATTGATTGAAGCACGCGATGCTAAAGGCGTCACGCTCGGCGTCGGACTCTCCGGTCGCTTTGAGGGCCCCCATCTCTTCCTCAAAAGGAACCTCAGCAAGATCGGTCGTCCCGTGCTGGCCCACGGGTCCGTGGCGTTGGAGTATATCTGGAAATGGTCGAAGTGCAATGACATCATGGGCGATTTCTTCGCGCTTGCGAACTTCCACCACATTGACCAGTCCATTGACCTTTTCGGCGCGGTTGAATGGGTGAATGCGACATTGACTGAGGAACAGGACAGTGAAGGCAACAACGTGTTGCTTGCGGGAGCGACGCAGATGGGATTCGCCGGAGGCGTCGTAGGGTGGAGCCAATACCTGATGGGTGTCCCTGCGCGACAGATCTGGGTGACGACGATCTCAGGGTCTGCTGGTAGCCTCGTGAGTGAATCCGGCAAGATCACGTGGTCGCACCGTGATGCCAACGGATGTGTCACCCATGAAGATATCGAGCCACAGCTCCTGGAGGAGAAGCCAGCGGCGATGGAGGCCGATTTCGGGTCGTTCGTCGAAGCGACCAAGAATGGCAAGCCTTGCACTTTGTCCTGCGAGCTTGCTCGCCACTCTTGCGAAGTGGCCTTTGCGTCCACACGATCAGCGCGAATCGGTCAGAGGGTGTCCGTATCGGCTCCCCTTGTTGAGGTGCAACTCCATACGGAACTCCTTTGAGACTCCCAACGGTCGCCCCGGCGAGGGGAAACGTCTTGCAGGAAAAGCCTGCGATGTCTATACTGAACTCCGACCACTGCTCACTGATGACTCTTTCCACGGGAGACGGATATTGAGGATAACAGGACGTATCGTTGGTACAGACTACCTTGCTGAGGTCACGATTGAGGCAGGCAAGATTGCCAACATACAACCCGCCGGGGCGTCTTCGGGGCCTTTGGATGATCGCTTTCACCGGATTGCTCCCGGGTTCATTGACATCCAGGTCAACGGTTGGGGCGGGAAAAACATCAATTGGCCGGAGGTCACGGCAAAGGATGTTGCAGAGGTTGTCGGGATGCTTCGGGCATACGGCGTCACGATGTTCTGCCCGACGGTCACTACTCAGTCGCGGGAGAGCATCTGCAAATCCATGACGGCTATCCGCCAGGCCTGCGAAGAGTCCGCATCGGTCGCTCATGCCTGCCCGATGATCCATCTCGAAGGACCGTATATATCACCCGAGGACGGCCCCCGTGGAGCGCACCCGCTGGATTATGTGCGTCCACCGAATAGTGAGGAGTTCGAGGCCTTTCAGGAAGCCTCTGGTGGAAGAATTGGCATGGTAACCGTCACCCCTGAAGCGGAAGGTGCAATCTCCTTCATCAAGCAATTGTCTGGTCAGGGAATCATTCCGGCTATCGGCCATGCGAATGCAACTCGTGACGACATCCAGGGCGCAGTGGATGCGGGTGCGCGCATCAGCACTCACCTGGGGAATGGATCCCACGCGAAAGTAGATCGCCTGCGGAACTACATCTGGGAGCAACTGCCCAACGACTCTCTCTACGCGAGTCTCATTGCCGATGGGCACCATCTGCCACCCGCCGTTCTTAAGTGCATGATTCGCGGCAAGGGATTGGAGCGAAGCATCCTGACCACCGACGCCATCGGTCTTGCAGGGAAGCCGCCGGGGATCTACCAGGACTGGGAGATTGCGGCTGGCGGGCTTACCGAAGACGGCGCAGCGCGGCTGGCGGGCACTCCCTACCTTGCCGGCGCGGTCATGCCCATGACGCGTCCGATCGAGAACACCGTAAGATTCGCTGGTCTCTCTCTGCTGGATGCCATCAACTTGGCGACGGTCAACCCGGCTCGGTTGTTGGGACTCGACCAGAACGCGGAATCAGTGGAGGTTGGCAGGGAAGCCAATCTGGTGGTCTTCAATAGGGACTCAGCCGAAGGCGAGATAGAAGTCACTAACACTGTTGTTCAAGGCGAAGTCGTGTATGGGAGCGCATCACCGTAGTGCATCGTTTTGGAAGTTCCCCCACAAAAGGACACCGGATCGCTTCAGCGTCCGGTAGCTCACACAGGCAGCTACACGATGGAGGTTACCCTCCTTTTCTCCCCTTTCA
>MNXM01000027.1 GCA_001872605.1 Armatimonadetes bacterium CG2_30_59_28
CTTCCCCCGAAACAAGTTCGGGGGGATTCTGTCTGTCGCCTCCCGCCGTTAGCGTGGTCCTAACCTTCCCCCGAAACAAGTTCGGGGGGATTACCGAATCAATCGGGTATGTCCGTCTTCGTTTCAGCAGGGACAGTATTTTTGACGACCTACTTATACTCCCGATATGAAATCGTGGGCATCTCGTCTTATGCTGGAATTTCAGTTCGGGTTAGCATCATCCCTGACCCCCACGTGACACAATGCTAATCCGACGGACTCATTTTTTCGCCGTCGCTGGAGTGGGTCGATGGCACACCACTGAACATTAACCAGACGGGAAGCAGGAACGATGTTGGTGTTGCCGCGTTCGCGGCTGAAAACGACTTGCCGTCAGTAGCCAAAGTTCCGTATACTTACCCCGATGGTCCCGCATCCACGGGAGCCTGTCGACACAACCTTACTTTACTGTCTCTCGCGTCTTCTCGCGAGGAAGTAGGAAGGGGTCTCGACGCCGTCTCTGCTGCAAAAAGAACCGGAACCCGAGGAGCAATGACCCAATGAAAAAAACACTTTCCGTATTGGTGGCGGCCCTGTTCATCTTCGGTTCCGTGGCGGCGGCGCAGCCGCGCCCTCCGTATCCATGCTATCGTCTGGCCGCGCCGCCCGTGATCGACGGGAAGCTGGATGATACTGTCTGGCAGAGCCTGCCCGAAGCGAAGGGCTTTCGCACCCTCAAAGCGGAAGGCTTCGCGCACAGGAAGCCGACCTCCTTCCGGATCGGTTGGGCCAATGATGCGCTCTTTCTGGCGGTGCGCTGTAAGGAACCGTTCAGCCGTCTCATGATGCCGCTGACGGGCGATCTCGAGCCCTTGTGGGACGACGACAGCATTGAGGTCTTCCTTACACCGACGGGTGCCGACTACTTCCAGTTCATCGCCAACACCGCTGGCGCACGTTGGAATGGCAGGAAGGCCGAGGCGTCCGAAACAGTATGGAACTGGACTGCGAAGGCCCAGATTTCGGGAGACGACTGATGCTTGGAGGTGCGCATTCCCTTCGCTGTCGTGGGGCGCACACCGAAGGAAGGCGACACGTGGAAGTTCAACATCGCCCGCAACGTCACCTGCGGACCGCGCGGCGAGAGGTTCTCATCCTGGGCGCCGGTGCAACAGGGCTTTGCCGACGTTCTCAACTTCGCCACCCTGACCTTCCGCGGTACACCTGTCGCCGCCGACGTAACCGCGGCGGAGCAGCCGCTGGGCGCCGCATTCAGTGCGTTCGTGGCACAGAAGCAGGCAGCCTCCGGAAATACCGTGATCAACGGTAGCTTCGAGGACGACCTGAAGGGATGGGGCTTGCGCGCACCCGAACGCGTTGCCATCGACACCGCCACCGCGACTACGGGTGGCAAGTCTATCCGGCTCGATGGTTCAGGTGGCGCGGACTGCTTCGTCAACGCCATGCAGGGCTTGAAACTCGAACCTGCCACGAAGTACATCTTGCGCTGCGACATCAAGCGCACCCAGTTCTCTTCGGGCACCGTCAGCGTTGACGTCATCGAACGCGACCAGAAGGACGTGGAGTGGACCTATCGGCGGTGCGGCGACCGCCCTGCCCCGGGTGACGCTGCCGATGCCTGGGGCCACTACGAACTGCGCTTCCAGACCAGTGACAAGCTGCTCGAGGCCATGCTGATGCTCTACAACATCAATAGTGGCGCCACGGACTGGTACGACAACGTGGAACTCGTCAAGGACACCGGCAGCGAGTCCGATGGCCCAAGCGGCCCCGTGTTGGCGTCGACGCCTGTGCTGGTCGAGCTGCAGACGCGTGATGCGTCGGCAACGGTCCTCGTGAATGGTGAAGTCATCACTGTGCAGCCTGGGCAGCGGCTGCCGACACGGATTCAGGAGGGAGTCACCATCTTCGGCATTGACGCCCAGGCGCAGGGTCCGAACCCGGGCGTGAAGCTGCGCATCGCCGGCGACCCGCAGACCGACGGACGCTGGCGCGCGTCCGGGCAGGATGCCCCGGCTTGGGGAACGCGCGACTTCGACGACAACCAGTGGCCGATGGCCGCACCCGATGCGGGGGGCTTTCTGTGGGTGCCCGGCGGCGCGCAGCGTGCGCTGCTCCGACAAGCGGTGCTCTGGAACGCGAGCCATGACGGCCCTGACCGGTGTATCAACCCGCTGATCAAGGAATGGGGCATTCCCGAGGGCGCCATGGAGAACCTGGCCTTGATGCTCTATTCGCACTTTCCCTTCGCGCTGGAGAACTATGAATTCATCCTGGATGTCCCAAAGGAATTCCGCCTGCTGGATATCATGCACGAGAACGGACGAAGCATTCACAACGTTCGTCCAGCGGCGATTGCCACGGAGACAACGGAACACGGCGGCCGCCCGTACACCCGCTACCGGATTGCCGAGTCCAAGACAAGCGTGGGACCGGACCGGATCACCGGACAGTTCCTGCCCCTGTTCCTCGAAAAATGGTCCGGCAAGGAACGGGCGACGGCGTGGTATTACCGGCGGGTCGCCAAGGGGAATTTCACCGAGCTTGAGCAGAAGATCCCCGTGCGTGTTCTTCCGCCGATCAACGGCCGCTTCTGCAAGAAGATCATGATCTCCCAGTATTGCTCCGAGCCTTGCTCAGGCTATTATCCCGGCGCGCGGTTCTCACCGGAGCACTACGAACAACATATCCGCCAGTCGTTCCAGGCCGGCTTCAACACCTGGGTCGCGCCGGCAGCGAATACAGCTGAGAAGGTGCTGCGAGCGGGCGGGCGTCTCATCATTTGGTCCAACTATCCATTTTACGGCATGAAGAACGTAACGTCCCGCGCCGGCTATCGCTGGCTGCAAGAGCACGCCGAGGCTCGCGCCCGTTATTTCGAGGACAGCGAGACCTGGGAGGAACGCGACCAGTACTGCCCATCTTATGTCGTTGGCGAGGGGCGCGCGGCCTTTTTGGCTGAGGTGAAGGGGGCCTATCGCGGAATGCTGGAAAAACTTCCCGGGGCATCCATCATCTGGAGCGACTGGGAGGAGGTGGCGTGGGACCCGGCGCATGGCTCACCGGGCGCCGGCGCTCGCGACGGCAAGGGGAGCTGGTGTTTCTGTGACCGCTGCAAGGCTGAGTTCCGCAAGTGGGCCAACCTGTCGGCGGACGCGGACCTCTCGGACGCCGCAATTTTCAAGAACTACAAGGCGCAATGGGACACCTTCCGCGTCGGGCTTGACGGCAAGGTAGCCGCCATCGCCAGGCAGGCGGCGAATGAGCTCGGGAAGCCGTACATGCTTTATTCGTGGTCATCGCACACAAAACTATGGCCCGCGTTGAAAGGCAGCATTGACTCAGCTTTCCCGGGCGTTCCCGGCAACGAAGCGGGCAACGCCGCCGGACAGAAGTACCTGGACGACATCATGGTCATGTTCCGCGACAAGGTCGGCCTGAGTCGCGACACGGTCATGGGCCAGGAGTTTGCGATGGGTCACTGCTATGCGCGGATCGTCAACCCGCAGACATTCCTGAGTCAGGCGAGTGACTATGAGGATCCGAAGCTGCAGAAGCGCGAGATCCTGCGCGTGGTCGCCGCACTGGGCTTGGGTGTGGATTTATGCACGTCAATGGATCGCACCGGCGGCATGCTGTATTGGATCGGCGAGGCGACCCGAATCCTGGCGACCTACGAGGACCTGTTCCACGAGGGCGAGCGTGACGACAGTCTGGCCACGTGCGACCAGCTCCAGTACCCGAACGTGCTTGTGTTGAAGCGCGGCCCAGAACGCCTGGTCCTGCTCTTCAACGAAGGCGACAAGCCGTTGCAGGTCACGCTGCAGAACAAGGACGTGAAGCCCGGCCAGGTGGCAACGGTTTTCGGCGCCGACCGCAAGACCGATAGTCCCGCCACCATGACGGTGGCCATCCCTGAGCAGGATGTGGCCGTGGTCCACATCCGGTGACGGACCGGTGGAGTCACCCGCGGAAACCGTGAGGACTCGGTGATACCCGTAGCGGCTGTCCAGAAACAACACCGCGATTTCTCTGTTGTGAGACAGTTACACTGTCGAACCCGGTAGCTACGGGGCTCGACAGTGCAACTGCCTCACAACAGTGCCTTCTGTGGCTAAATGAAAACGCGGAGTTGTTCTTGGACAAGCCCTTAGCGTTGACTCACTCGTGATCCGGCTGTAGAATAGCGGCCAAACCATCGGAGATTGTGAAGATGGACGACCACACGAGATTGTTGTTGAGCGCCTTCAAGTCCAACCTCTCCCGCGACACTCGGGATCGGATCAGGTCGTTGCGCGTCTTCGGGTCATACGCTCGCGGAGAAGCGGAACCCGATTCCGATCTCGACATTCTGGCCCTGGTGGACCGATGGACGCCTGAACTCCAACAGGCGATTGCGGACGCCGCCTACCGGGCCATGTGGGATGACGATTTCAAGGTGATCCTCTCTCCGAAGGTGTTCACGGAAGAGGAGTTTCTGACGCGCTTGCAGCAGGGGTATTCCTTTTACCGGTCTGTGGCGAAGGAGGCCATAGCGCTATGAGCGACCAGGAAGAAGAGCTGCTTCTTGCCAGTGCAGACCGAGCGCTTTCTGCTGCGCGTCTCCTCTTCGAGAACGGCTTCGTTCGGGACGCCGTGAATCGCGTATACTACGCCATGTTCTACGCA
Source organism: Armatimonadetes bacterium CG2_30_59_28 (assembly GCA_001872605.1). Lineage (GTDB taxonomy): Bacteria > Armatimonadota > Abditibacteriia > CG2-30-59-28 > CG2-30-59-28 > CG2-30-59-28. The sequence goes on from MNXM01000027.1 coordinate 4,669, forward strand.
GCACAGGCGTTGCTCAAGCGGCACGGCATCGAGGTTCACAAGCATTCGGCGGTTGAATCGGCCTTGGGATTTCACTTCGCAAAGACGGGCAAGATGGAGCCCCGCTTCCACCGATTGTTTCTGGACGCGCGGCAAGTGCGGGAAATCGCCGATTACCACGTCTCAACGGAGTTGGTGGAAGTGAGAGAGGATCTGTCCCTGCAACAAGGAGAGGAGTTCCTCACCGAAGTGAAGCGCATACTTCGTGAGGCGGATGCGCCACAGCCGCCGGAGGCTGGCGAGGACTCCTGACAAGACCTCGCCCTTCAGGTTTCTGGTGTGACATTGGGTGAGATGTGCATACAACACGCGGACGCTACTGCGACGTTGATGGAGGCGGAGTGTGCCTTCAGTCCTCATCTCAATGTCACGAACGAGGTTGGATGGTTGGAGGCCCGATCCTTCGCGGGGATTCAAGCTGTAACAAAATGACACAAGTGGACCTGAAACATATGTCCCCTTCCACTTGGATCGCGCGTCCAAATATTGCCCGAGGAGATGCGACATGACAAGAGGCAGGTTATCTTTTTTGCGGTTTTCCAGCGCGATGGGATTGACATTCCTCATTTACTGCCGTTGGGGGCCACTGCACGGATTCACCGCAGTTCTGGAGTCTGAAGACCCCACGAGGGAAGTTCTTGCACCAAAACTGCTGGAGCGATACATAAACCATGAGGTGGTCAGACTCCCAAAGGAAGTCTTGACGCTGGACATTGGAACGAATGGTGTTCCTATTGTGCTGGACAACAGAGATGGCAAACTAGGCACTCTTTACTTCATGAACGGAAAGCTCTTTGTCGGTGGCAAGGGACCTCTGCCAACTCGTGGACTTGCCACTTTTCTTTCCAGGCGCAACATTTGCGCGACCGCCAAGGAAAACTACAAACAGGATGACGGCACAGGCAGAATAACAATTGTGTATCAAGGAACGAGGGTAGCGCCCAATTCAGATCTTACCTTGAATAGGGACAGGTTCTTCGGCAGGATGACTACTATCACCTATTCGGGCACTGAGCAGCAGTCTGGCTATCGGATTCATCTTGAGGGCGGACAGTGCTACAAAGTTACAACAATAGGCAATATGCAGGCCGGCAAGTATGCCCAGAGATCATTCGCCAGTTTTGGCAAGGGCCGGCACAGGTTGAGATTCTACGTCACGGGACTATCGGTCGGAACATCGACAAGAATAGAACCGCAAATGTTATCTGCTTCAAGCGACAGCGATCAGAAGGCCCGCATGGCACACTCGGTCGATCCAGCATCTCAAGCCCAATCGGGAGACGGATCTCATCTGGCAGCCAGAGGATTTGTGCTTGGCGGCCTGACGTTGTCCGCTGGCACAAAAGGCGAACTAACTACATACGCCAAGGTAATAGTAACGGTAACCCCTAAGTCTGCACCCGCTCTATCAAGGCGGAAGGGATCCATCGCATATTACCAAGGCAGAAACGGAAGACAGGTATTATTGAAGGCGATTAGCGATGATGGCAAGCATGTGCTTACATTCGACGGCAAGAAGGTTACCGGTGCGCATAGGATGTTCAGAGATTTGGAGTTAGTCGTCAACGCGAGGGGCAAGAATGTAGTTGTGCTATCGTTTACTTATCTGCAGGGCTTCCCAGTGTTATTCAAGGCGCCGGTTGACTCAAGAGGCAAAGTCAAAAGAAGAGACGTGCAAATATGGAACTCCGCCGGCAAAGCCGGCATTGTGGACAAAGGCGTGTTCCATCCAGTTGGCTCAGTCTGGAGCAAGTCTTGGACCTCCGTTACCAAAGCAGCACTGATGCCTATAGACGGGGTCACAGCGTATTATTCCCGCACTAATGCAACACTTATCGTCAGAAGCAATTATGTAAACTGTGGAAGTTCTGTAAGCTCGCATAGAGATACGAGATACTATAAGGTGATTTTGGCCGATGGCAGGACTGTAAAGGCAGGTGAGACTGTATACATAAATAATGCGGATCGCCGCGGAATACTCTATAGGCTGAATCCCAGGTACGGATTAGAGACTGTTCCTGGATCTAAGATTCTGGGCGTTGAACGCGCTCCGATAGGCAATCCGAATGCTCCACCGAGCCGTGAATATCTAAAGAATGAGTAGGTAGATGGCACCGCATCCCTGATCTTGCCGCTACCGAGACAATTCTCAGCAGGCAACGAGGCCGCCCTACCATTCCTTTTCTTCTCCCCCACCCTCCAAATGCGGATGGAGCCTGCCCCGACGCCATCGGGGGATTGCGGAATGTCGAATCCCGATCCAATCGGGACGAGCATCGGGGCGGAATGACGGCAACACTTTCCAGAGATGTGGCGACTGATTCCCCAAGCCACACCGAAGCAGCTATTTTCCTCCCGCTTCCCTGGCCAAGACGGGACACCCGCGCGCCTGTTGCGCAACGGTCCATAGTCGTGTATCTTGACGCCGGCATTGTATCCTGCGATCCTACCCCAAATGAGAAGATGGCAGAGACCCTCAGGTATCGCAGCATCCCGACAAGCTCGGGACGTCACCGCTCCACGATGGCGTTATGTTGTGCATGGCATCATGCAGATGCACCGAGATGACGCGGGGAAGAGCCTCTGATGGGTCAAGGAGACAACCATGGCGATGGCATATCCTGAAGCAGTGTGCTTGGCCAAACAGATGGCGGAGGTCCTTGTGGGCAAGGAGATCGCATGGTCTCCGTCGCTATTGTATCACGGCTTTGGAATTCGGGGCTACGAGTACAGGAGTACGGAGTATCGAAGGGGAGGAATCCTCGGTATCCACGAAACCAAGTACGCATTTGCCGGATGAACCTGGCACATTGTCGTGTCGTTCTCCGTAACCCGAAAGATGCCGGACGCCTCCTGCCCTGGGTGCACCGGGTTATCGCGAATGCCAAAGATGTGATCGGGGGCACTCACCGAGGAGTTGCGGACAAGCATCTCAACAGCTATCTAACCGAGGTCTGTTATCGTTGCAACCGTCGGTTCCGGGAAAAGGAAATCTTTGACCGTCTGGTGCAAGCCTGTGTCTCGACACAGACAGTAACTTACACTAATCTCATCCAACGACAAGGTTTCACCCCAGGAAAAGGCGATTATTCCAATATGCTTTCAAGATGAGACGAAATGTGATATAATAGTCTTACTATGGCAAGGCCACGAAGGATCGATCAAGGGTTGGTTTCG
>MNXM01000307.1 GCA_001872605.1 Armatimonadetes bacterium CG2_30_59_28
TGCCGGTTATACTCGTTACGGATGAAAATCCACCTTTCCCCCTCACCCTGCCCTCTCCCCATCGGGGGAGAGGGTCGGGGTGAGGGGGTGTTTTCACCCGTAACGAGTATAGAACGACTTCTCGCTTTGCGATACTGAAACAGATTCGACATGGTGACACAATCAGTTCCCTGAACTCTCTCACACCGATGTCCCTCAACTCTGGCATGATGCACCCACGTCGAGCATTGGTGGAGAGAGTGTCGACTTGCTGCACGATGGTCGAGTGCATGCGAGCCGCGGCGCCAGGGCTGTCGCGGAGAGCGATGTACTCGATGATCTCATCGAGATCGTTCACGGCGGCTATGGACCACCGTACCCGCCACTGGTTAGACACGTTGCTCGAGTTCCTTCAGTTTCCTTCTGAAATGGGCTTTCACCCGGGAATGGCTGATCGAACGGCCCTGCCGGTGATCATCTTCTCCCTGGCGCATTAGTTTGAGAAGCAACAGCGCGTTGCGTTGCTTCTGGTAGGTTTCGACATCCTGAATCACGGCAGCCGGTCTCCCGTTTTGCGTGATCACGATGGGCTGTCCGCTGTCCCGCGCCCGGCGAATGAGTTCTGCTGATCTTGTCTTGAGTGTTGTTACCGGCTCCACGGCCGTCGTGAGGTCCATGCCTTGCCTCCCTTTATCTGCATCCAAATATAGGCCAGAATTTGGATGCGGTCAACCACCCGTGTCGTGCGTAGCTTCGACCTTCACCACAATCTTCGACAACTCTCCTTCACCGCCGAGCGGCGCGTGTGCGTCTTCAGGGAAGAGAACGCAGAAGGTACCCGGAGAGAGCGGCAGCCACACTTCAGGACTATCGGCAAAGAGTCCGCAGTCGGAGTCTGCATCATACTCCTTCTCAACCAGGTGGCACTCCGACGCCGGCCTCCAACCGATCTCATCGGTTCCGGCAATCGAATATTGAATGTCAATATACTTCCGGTGGCACTCCAGCCGGGAGTCGGCCCGCCCGCGTCCCGGAGACTGTGCAGCGACGGCGTAAAGACAATCTCCGTTGATAACATGCCGACCTTCGGCAGTGCCACCATTGAGGTTCTCCCGCAGGAACTCGAACGCTCTGGGAAACAGCGGGTGAAGTGAGAAATAGAGTTCGGCGTTTTCGATTCGGTCAAGAACCATCGCATTGTCATGTCAGAGACGGAATTTCGGAAGTCCGAAGACTTCACGGTAGGCGTTCAGCATTGTAACATAATTTCTCGCAGGCACGCTGCTGGTGATGGCGTTGCTCACACAGAAGATGTGTCCGCCGCTGCCCATCCCCGCCTCCACACACTCGATGGTTGCACGGCGAATGCCATCTTCCGATCCGTAGCTTAGCAGGTTACCGCAATCGATGTTCCCATAGAGAGCAATGCGGTCACCATACGCCTCCTTGAGTCTGCGCAAGTCCATCCCAGCCGACTGGTCGATCTCCAGATAACCGTCCACCTCGCAACCGATGAGGAAGTCGTCCAACACCGACCAAAGGTCACCGTCGCTGGCGTTCACCGCCCATGCGCCTCCCTCGTGGAGGCGTTGAGACACCCGTCGCACCTCCGGCATGATGAACTGCCGGTACGACGGGGGGGCGATGAGCGGACGATTCCCAGCGAAGTCTCCCCCCACGCCCACTTGCTCGATGCCGAGCCTGCAATACTGGTCAACTCGCATCAACGTTCGGTCGGTCGCCAAATGGAAGTGCCTTGCTGCGACCTCCGGTTCGAGGACCATCGTCTGCATCAGATCAACATCGGTCCACACGCCGTGCGCGTATGCCGGTGCGAGGATAGGCAGGTCCACTCCCCGAACCTCCATTTCATCGCGAAGAAACTGGTAAATCAGGAAGGTATCTTCGTCGGGGGGAGCAGCAGTCTCCTCGGCGCGCCGGTTCCTGAGCGCCACACGATCAACAGGATCATCGGGAACAGCATCAGGAACAGCGGGTCGGCTGGTGTCACATGGCGGCGCGGGGTTTGGCACCACGTACATCATATCGTGGCCGAGGGAACAGGCGAGGTCCAACTGGTCAAGGGCATACTTGTGGACAGCGCCTTCCCAGCCCAACTCGTCCATCAGCAAGCTCCATCCAACGATGCCGCCGACATAGTCGCACACCGGTCTGCCCAGCAGTTGGTCGGCAACGGGAGCGAGGAGCACGTACTCAAAGATGGGCGTCCGATCCGGCTCAATATGCCGCAGGGCACAGTCGATGCGCTGGCGTGAAGTCACGGTCATCCCGCGTGAATCCAGCCGCCGTCCACTGTCAGGCACTGACCCGTGATCCAATAGCTGTCAGGGGAACTCAGGAAAGCAAACACCGGCTCGATGTTCCCAGGGGTCAACCGACCCGGAAGGCACTGCCGTGCGTTGACCTGCTCGAGCACTTGCTGTTCGTCGGGAAAGTGCCTTCGCTCACCATCCGTCTGCACTGCGCCGAGGTGGACACAGTTGACGCGAATTCCGTAACTGCCCAAGTCGCGCGCCAGCCCGCGCGTCATCCCCACAATGCCCCCTTTGCTCGCCATGTAATGCGTAAGGTGGGGGAAGCCGGAGTGGAAAGTGATGCTGCCGACGTTGATGATGACCCCGGACTGCTGCGCTTTCATGTGCGGAATGACAGCTTCACAGCACCTCCAGGCTCCATCGAGGTTCAGATCCAGAACGCGCCGCCATTCATCGTAGGTCAACTCGTCCGCTGGCACGCGCGGATCGATGCCTGCGTTGTTGATCAGAACGTCGATTCTTCCAAACTCCCCAATGACGGCGGCAACCGATTCGGTAATCTGGTCAGCGTCCGTCACGTCCATCGGCAGAGGCAGCGCGGGGAGAATCTGGGACGTCGACTTCTCTGCGTCACGCAGCCCCGCTCCCACCTTGGCGCCGCGTCGCAGGAATCCGTGGACAAGCCCGTTGCCGATGCCTGCCCCCGCTCCCGTCACCAGGCAAACGATGTTCGTCAGCTCAACCCCCATCTCATTTCCTCGCCTCAATGAAAAAAGGAACACTGATTGCGCTGCAACAGCGTTGCGCTACAACCAGTGTCCCTCGATGCGTGAATGCCGGATTGCGCCTTGCCGAATCTCGGAGCGTCAGGTCCGGTCCATTCCCGTCACTTGCTCAGGTCCCACTGGTATCCGACACGAGCAAACCAGCTTCCGGCCTTGGTGCCCAGTGTGGCTTCCAGCCCCTTGGGGTTGGCAGCGATGGCGGTCGCCATGTACGCTGGGTCGCCCTGATAATTCAGGATGGCGAAACCACCCCACGGACATACCTGGGCCTGCACTCCGCCAAAAAAATCGTCATCGTGCTCTTTGGTTCCATAACCCAAGTGAAGGCGAATAGCGGGATTCTTCAAACTGGGAGGGCCGCCCTTCGGGACGACCGCATCGTAGGCTGTAACGATGTACGGAGACGCGGAGTTATCGACCAAGCCATAGTCTTCATCCCCCAGCAGGTTCATCGCGCCGACAACCACCGTCGGTCGCGCCTTGGGAATCTGCTCACACACCTTGTACGCGAGGTTGACAGCCGTGCCGGAGTCAATAACCGACCCCTCGGGCCAGACGCTGATGGTATCGACTTCCAGCCGATCCGTCACGCTGTAGTAAAGCTCGAGAAACTTAGCATTCGCAGCCGGAACCGGCGGATCCAGATCCCAGTAGATGACGTTCGCCGCCAGGTTCCCCTCCGGCGGGAGAATGGCAATTGGCATTCCGATGATATCAGCCGCTCGCGCTGCGCCCGCGGCTGCACACGCAACTGCCACCATTAGTAGAGTTCTCTTTGCTGCATTGTGTTGTGTCATTGTTCTGCCCCTTCGTATGATTTGCCTAACCGTCTGAACAATTCTCTTCGCACTCGTCACTCCTTCCGGCCACCACCTCCTTCAGGCACCACGCCTTTGGTCGCCACGATTAGCGGGGAATGATTCCGAACCGGAAGCGACTCCACCTTCCCGAACCCCGCGGACCTGCACCAGCGTCGCATTTCGGCGCGGGTAAAGGTGTCTCCTGCCTCCGTGTTGACCAGCATGTTCACGGCAAAAATCAGCGGCCAAGGATCTCTGGAACGCGAGTCATCGGCCACCATCTCTGCTATCACGAGTTTGCCACCAGACTTGAGGCACGCATACGCTCTCCGGATCAACTCCTGGCTCTTCTTAGCGCCCTCGCTGTGCAATATATGTCCGAAGATTACCAGATCATGGGGCGTGCGCCCCCAGCTCGCCACCCAAAGATCGTTTTCCTCGTACGTGAACTGCTCCAACACCTTGTGTTGACGGGCAAATCTCCGGGCAACCCGCACGGGTTCGGGGTAATCAATGAGCGTAACGCGACTTTGTGTGTCGCGCTCCGCAACAGCGACGCTCCAGGGGCCGGACCCGCCCGCAACATCGAGAACTCTCAGCTTCTTCCACGAAAGCCCAATCCCCAATTGCTCGCACATTTCGCAGGCGATGGGATAATTGCGAGGGAACAACGCATCAACAAGCACGGGGAAGAACTTCGCCCCTCTCTCTCGCGATTTGGCCAAGTCAACCGCTGTGCCCTGCCGCACCGCGTCTGTCAGCGTTCCCCATCCCTGCCAGAGGTGAATGGTGTGCAGGACATTCGACCCCATGTACCCCTTGCGCCCGCGCACGAGGTGTTCGGAAGCAATGGATTTGAGCGCATAGGTCCCCCCCGCTTTCGCCAAGAACTGCATCGCGACCAGGCCGTTCAGGAGTATGCGAATTCCTCGCTCGCTGGCGCCGCAGTTTTCAGCCAACGCCTTCGCCGTTACGGCGCCCTGCGAAATGGCAGTGAAGACGTCCAGCTCCACCGCGGCAATCAGGATGCGCGTCTCGGCAAGCCCCCACAGGATATCAACGATTCTGTTCCGGTCTTCAGTGGAATTCAAGGCGCTTGGTATCCCTCCAAAGCGGCCCGCTCACGGGCCTATCTCACCTAGAGACTTAGTATAACTTGCGAAGAGTCGTAATCCAAATGCCAGCACGAAAAAAATCGCGAGGAATGCCCATGGCAACGTCCGCAGTGCGCTTCCCTCTCACCGGTCACCAGCTACCCGCTGGCGGTCTACTTTTCCATCGGCAGAATGATGCCGCGCATGATGATGTTCTGGCAGAAGATGAACACAAGCAAAGTCGGGATGGCGGCGAGCACCAGCGAGGCGTACACCATCGACATCGGGGCCCAACCCGACATCTGCTGCAACCAGACCATTAGAGTCCACATCTTCGGATTCTGACAAACAATCAACGCCCACATGAACGAACCGTACGCCCCCGTGAATGCGCCCAACGCGATCACCGCAAGGACGGGCTTGGACATGGCGTAGCAGATGCGTCGATACATCTGGAATTCACCGGCCCCGTCCAACTCGGCAGCTTCATACAGCTCCTGCGGCAGGCTGTCGAAGAAACCTTTCAGAAGGAAAATCGAGAACCCGTTGGCCGCGCCGGGGAGGAACAATGCCCAGTAGGTGTTCAGCAGGTGGAACTGCTTCAACAGAAGAAAATTCTGGATGGCGCTTACCTCGGCGGGGAAGGCCATGGTTGCAAGACAGAACAGAAGGATCTTGTAGGTCTGCGGCAGCTTGAAGCGTGACAGAGCGTAGGCGGCAATAGGATTGATCGTCAACGTAATCAGGATGGTGCAGGCCACCAGCACGATCGTGTTGAAGACAGACCGACCGTGGAGAATGATGTAATCGGTGACGTCTCGGTAGTTCCGCCAGGTGAACTGCCTGCGAATCTGTTGCTTGTTTGTCGCCAGTTGGTACGCATCGGTCGCCTTCGTGGGAAGCTCTATGGCGGCGAACGAGGCGTAGGTCGTTCCGTAGGCGCCATTCACCCCGTTAATGGTTTCATACCGATCCCGCAGAAAATCCTGGTAGAGCGTGAGCGGAGTTTGCATCTGAACATATTTCATCGGCACCGACTGCTGAATGAAGTCGCTGTAGTCCGCGCGCGGGAAGCTCTCGGGGGGGGGCGTTTCAGGCAGAGGCACCCGAGTCCAGGATATGTAGTACCGAGCCGTGTCTTCACCAAAGTAGTTCCGATTGAAGAGCGACAGATCTCCATGGTATTTCCGGCTCAGGAATCTCTGGAAGTCCGTTTCCGCTTCGGGACTAATGATCATGAACTGGAACGGGGCTTCCCGACGAACGTATTCCTCCCAGTCCGCGGCTTCCGCAGGGCTGACAGGGAGAGTCCTATGCACCTCAATATCGGTCAACGACTCAATCGGCTTTCCATACGCCTGCGCGACTGCAGGCAGATCGGAATCGTGCATCGCCTTCACGTATTCCCGGTACATCGCCTCCAACGGCACAGGGATCAAGAAGCGCGGCTCCAGCGATTTCTTGAACTCCCACTGGTCCGCATACTTTGTGGTTTTCGCAGGCTCAAAGTCCCGCATCCACCAGAGCTCCCGCGGCACCTGCATATCGAAGTAGTCTCTTGCCTCGCCGTATTCCTGATTCGCTTTCTCGATATCGCCGCCGAATCTCTTCTCCAAAAATTGCCGGTAGAGGAAAACTCCCTCCAGGCTAATCTTTCCGCGGGACACAGAATAGGCGTGTGCCGTGAGGGTATACTTCAGCGGGAGGCTCAGCTTGAACTCATCGTACTCTTTTGCCTGCTTTTCGCTGGACTTCTCAGGAAGAGACAACTCCCTGAAGTCCCCGTGATCCTCGCCAGCAACGCGGCTGTAAAGGAGTATATCTTCGTTGTATTCACTCTCGATGAACTTGCGATACAGCCAGGAATCGTCAAACCAGAACTTGGGGTAGATGCGGAACTCCTGAGCGTCAACGTTGCTGGTGAAAGACGTGGACACCATCAACATAAACGGGACCACCATCGTCACCGCTCCCACGCTGAGGATGAGGTAGAGGGAGAGAATCGCGAATCTCACCCTCCAGGACTTACGACCAACAACTGATATATGAGGCATTTAGAAACTCCAAGTGAACGAATGGGCGAATCGGCGAATCGGCGAATGAGCGAATCGGCGAATGAGCGAATCGGCGAATGGGCGAATCGGCGAATAAGCGAATAGGTGGTCATGTCTGCGTTCGAGCCACATTTAAGCGTTTGCGCTGTCTCTCAATTTCCGTGATCAGCAGCGCGATGACTTCATCAGTCAACGCGTAGCGGTGTTCCACCGCGTCAGCCGATAGCAGCTCTTTCGCGCGGTAGAACCATCCCTTCGTTTCGCGGGCTGATGCAAGCGCGTAGCGCAGAAACTGCTGGTACTCCTTTCCTGCCACTCCCCGTCCATGGCCCTCCTCAATATTGGCGCTGATGGATCCGGAACTGCGGATAAGTTGGTCCGAAATGATCCGTCCGCGTTGGTCGTGCATGAACTTCCCACAGTCCTCCCACACACGGTCGAAAAGGTACAATGCCTTGCGATACCCATAGAGCTCCCAGACAGGCTCCCTCTTGATCGCCGAAGGCACACGCAGTTGCCATTCCTCATAAGTCAACTGCCACCACCCACTTTCCCATTCGCTCATTCGCCCATTCGCCCATTCGCCCATTCGCCCATTCGCCTATTCGCCCATTCGCCCATTCGCTCATTCGCCCATTCGCCCATTCGCCCATTCGCCCATTCGCCCATTCGC